>ONMC01000094.1 GCA_900318745.1 uncultured Eubacteriales bacterium | reverse complement strand
AAAGACATAGTCCTCCCTCACCCACGGTGCAAAATCCACATCGGCAAGAAATTCTTTTCTCTCTTTTACAAACGTTCCGTTCTCGTCAGAAGCCAGCAGAGCATTTCCGCCCTTTACCGTACCGATCCGGTAGGAATAGTCACATGAGAAACCCCAGCCTTCGGGCAGGCGAACATAGTGCAAAGTGCCGTTTGTCAACGTGCTCCCGTCCTGCGTAAAAACCGGTTGATCTACGGGAATCGTCTTGCGGCAGCCGGTACTGATTATGGTTAAAACAATACAGAAAAAGAGCATCATCCTTTTGCGATTCATATATCCCTCCTATTTACGATCTGCCACGCTATTTCATCAATTAAAATCTTTTATCAAATACTGATCCATTTCTTCATCATCTTCAGGATCAAAGCCCCTAAAAAAACGCCGTAACACATCCGCGCTTGTTATCTTATATAGCTTATTACCTTTAGGATACATCATGTAACATATACCAGTTAATACCGCTGCTCCCTGATCTCCTATTAGCCCTGAAAATATATTATTATTGTGGTAATTACAGGTGGGATGCGAATGAACAAATCCCTCAAGCTGTTGTGAATCGAAAATCGAAACTACATTGTCTATGCAATCCATTATTGTTGGTCCGATTACGTTGTTATGAGAGCCATCTTGAATTGGTCCAGTATAATACACCCTCTCTCCGTTTACGATTTTAGAATAAATAGCTGCATAATACTCACGATTATTGTCTTGTGACAATTTCCCAAGCTTTGGAGCTATCGCTTTGGCAGCATCATCTGGGTTAGAAAAGAATTCTACGCCTGCATCTCTTAGCCGTGAATCCAGAGTCCTCCGTGATGGAGGTTTTGTACTAAACGAGTTACTGTCACTTATCACCGTTGTATTGGTTCCTCTTGCTGCTGTACCCTCATCATCCCGCATATTCACCGGATTATCGAGACAATACGCATACGCATTGTACCCCAGAACGCCTTGCCCGGTGGAGAGGTAGGTGTCGGGGGAGAGGAAGCGGGCGGAATTGGGATCGTAGTAGCGACTGTTCAGGTAGTAGATGCCCCACTCGGGATCGAGCACATACCCGCGCCAGCGGAACGGCTGCCACCTGCCCAGCGTTTCCGCCATGAAGCCGGTTGTCGTTACCTTCTTTCCCCATGTATTATAGGTATATTCTACCACCGTTGCGCCGTCTTCGTCAATCAGCTTGACAATGTCACCTTGTGCGTTCCGGAGGTAATAGTAGTAGTTTCCGCCGTATTTGACCGCAACCACGTTGCCCGCCGCGTCGCCGGCATCGCTTTCTCTGTCAGTTTATCAATGCGAAGCCGTGTTGCCGCAGGCTTTATGCGGGTCTATCGTTTCAAAAACACCTTGACGGAGTCGCGCAGGCGCTGATGGTGCACGGTCGTTGCATCGAAGCGCACCGTCCGGAACGCAAGCTGCATGATCGGCCCCTGCAAAAACGCGCAGATCAGCGTGCCGATGCCGACCGGACCGCCGAGCAGCCAGCCGATCAGCGTTGCGGTGCCGAGCAGCGCGATGCTGACCGCGCCGATCGGGATCCGTTTCATGCGTTTGGTAAGCCCCACCAGCAGCGAGTCGCGCGGACCGCAGCCGAGCGAGGCGATCATATAGGTATACTGCGTATAGGCAATGATAACAAGTCCGAAAAGCAGGACCGGGATCCCCGTCCAGATCGATCCGCATTTCGGAACCGGATGCAGCCAGTTGAAGAAATCGACCGATTTGCCGACGACGGTCGCGTCGATGAACATGGCGATCCCGATCGGTTCCTTCAGCAGGATGTCGATCAGAAGGATCGTCAGGGACACGGCTACCGAGGCGGTGCCGTACAAAATATGAAAGCTGTTCGACAGTCCGAGGTTCAGCACGTCCCACGGCGCCGCGCCGAGGTTTGCCTGGATCGTCAGGTAAATGCCGAAGCCGTTGGCAAACAGGCTTGCCGCCGCAAGCAGGATGTTCAGCAGGATCGCCGGGACGGATTGGTTTTCACGCAGGTTTTTGATCATAGTTTCCGAAATGTGCCTTTTAGGCACCGAACGATCACGCGTCAGCGGATCCTCTTTTTCTCACCGCCCCGACCGGGCACACGCGCATACAGTTTCCGCAGTGCAGGCAGTGTTCCTGCACAATTGCCGCGGGGACAGAGCGGAAATCGATGCAGTTCTGCGGGCAGACCGTGCCGCAGGTTTCACAGCCGATGCATTCGTCCGTGATGCGGTAGCCGTCGGAAATCTCCTCCGCACCGCCGAAGGTAAACGAGACGCGCTCAATGGGCTTTTGGGAAAGATCGAACCATTCTCCGGTCCCCTCATATATCTTGAACACGGTCAGCGCTTTTGCGGATTCCTCCGTCGGATAGATCTCCCGCATATACGGGTTTTTCCCGAAAAGGCGCGGAAGACCGCTCTCGCCGATCTCCTTCACCCTGCCGCGGATCGACAATGCGACGCGCGACATCGTGTCTTCGCCTTTCATCCCCGTCAGCGCGAGGCAGCCCCGCTTGACCAATCGGTCATAAAAGCCCTTTCCTTTTGCGGTCAGAAAATACAGTCCGCTGTCGTCCGCGTCCATCATATCGATGGCGGCCGTGACCGGGCGACCGTCGTCATCCACGGTCGCGACGATCACGGTATGGATCTCTTCGACCAGATAATTCAGGTAATCTCTCATTCGTTTTACTCCGGTTTCTTTGCGTTTTTCGATGCGGAACCGACCGCATATGCCGTTCGTCCGGTCTGCTTGATATATGGATGCCCGTCACAGCCATCTGACTTCGCCGGTCCGGATGTCGTAGACGGCGCCTTCGATGACGGCATTTCCGATCTCGGGATGTTCCGAAAACTCCTTTTTCAACCGGGCGACCGCATGCCGAACGTTCAGACAGCATGCTTTTTCCGGATCGCGCTCATCGCCCGCCGCCTCCAGAATATCATCGGTGATGTATCGGATGAAGCCGTCTCCCCCGCCGGATAACGCCGCCGCGACCGCGCCGCAGCCCGTATGCCCCAGCACGATGATATGCCCGCAGTGCAGATGCCCCGCCGCGTACTCGATGCTTCCGAGCTGATGACGGTCCAGCACGTTGCCCGCCACGCGGATCACAAACAGATCGCCGATCGACGCGTGAAAGATCTGTTCCGGGATGACGCGGGAATCCGAACAGCAAACGACGATCGCATACGGATGCTGTCCGTGCTCCGCCGTTTCCTTCCGCAGCGCCGGGTCGGAGGTCTCGAGATACCGTCGGTTTCCGCTCAATAGCTTTTCTCTGATATTCATATCGCTTCGTCTGCTCCTCTTTAAATTGCGCCGTGCCGGAAGCGGACCGTCCGCCCCAAATGCTTCCGGCTCCGATCCGTGCGATGCGGCGTCGAAAAAGCGCCTGTTTTCGGACCGTTTTCAGTATAGCAGAAGGTGTTTCGAAAAACAATGATCCGACCGCATTTTTTCGGCTTCTGCGCGCGGCTTATGACAGGCGTTTGCAGAACAAAACGAATCAAAAAAACAGTAGCGCAAACGCGTGGTTTATGATATATTTAATAATAGTATATAGAAATCCGAACTACGTACCGATATTGAAACCGAGGAGAAGCAGCATGAGCACTTTCCCGAAACGAATTCTTTCCTTTGCGATCATTGTGATTCTTGTTCTGAGCCTGATTCCCGCGGCATTCGCCGACGGATCCGGCGCACGGTCGAGCGGCGACGATCCGGAATACACACAGCATGGTCTGGGACTTTTGCCCACGCGTCCGCACGGCAGCACGGATCCCCAAGACAGCACGGCTTCCGTGCAGTCGAACAGCGGATCGTTGAAGGCGGATCTGCCGCAGAAGTACGACAGCCGCGATTACGGCTATATCACGCCGGTCCGCGACCAGGGCAGTTACAATACGTGCTGGACGTTCGGCGCGGCCGCATCCTGCGAAGCGTACATGATCAAGCACGGCGTTCATGTGGGTGAAAACGGACCGGAGGCGGATCTGAGTTTGAATCTGTCCGAGTTCCACCTTGCCTATTACACCTACACCGACGCTTACGACGCCGAAGGCATGCTCACCGGCGACAAAACCTATTTTCTGAGCAGCCATCCGAACGGCACCTTCCTCGAGGCAGGCGGCACCGGCGAGCTCGTCAGCTATCCGCTGATGCGCTGGACCGGTCTTGCCGACGAATCGGACGTCGCGCTGATGTACAGCTCCGCGAATCCCTCGGGTCTCGGCAGCGAGCATGCATATCAGAACAATGTGGCGCACGTGACCTCCGTCAAGCACTTCTTCGGTTCCAACATCGACGAAGTAAAGCGCCACATCATGGAATACGGCGCAGGCTCGATGGGCGTACGCGTCAGCAACACCGCCGGAACCGCCTATCACGGCGGTGTGAACACCGGTAACGGCACGATCTGCTGGATCCAGTCCGCCGTCGCTTATCAGGACCCCGGCTTCTATTATGCGGATCACGACGTCACCGTTGTGGGCTGGGACGATACGTTTGAGAAAGAGAACTTCAATCAGGGCTACCGTCCCTCCAAGGACGGCGCCTGGATCGTCAAGAATTCGTGGGGAACCGGCATCGGCAAGGACGGCTACTTCTACGTTTCGTATGAAGACTCCGCCACCTGCGCGAGCTACATCTCCTTCTTCACCGTGGAGGACGTCGACAACTACGATCACAACTATCAGTACGACGGCTCCGGCAACTATTACAATTCCGAAGAAATGACCACGGGCGATTCCGTTGCGCAGGTCTTCACCGCAAACGGCAGCGAGACGCTCGAAGCGATCGCGCTTGCGCTGTACGGCGACAACACGAACTATACCTTGGACATCTACACCGGCTGCAGCACGGACGATCCCTCCTCCGGTACGCACGCCGCGACCCAGACGGGCAACTTCGACTATTGGGGATATCAGACCATCAAGCTCGACAACCCCGTCACCCTGACGCCGGGTCAGCGCTTTGCGATCGTGATCCGCTTCTCGGGCAGCGACATCAACGTCGCGTACGATACCACCATTCAGGAGGATTCGTACTATCATATGGGACTGATCCATATGACGCATCCGAACACCTCCTACTTCAAGGGCGTGAACGACAGCGCATGGACCAACAAGTCCGGCGACGGCAACTACCGCATCAAGGCGTTCACCAAGGATGTGCCCGAGGATCCGATCCCCATGGATCTCAGCTGTGTTGCGCTCGGCACGGTGTATCAGACCATTTCCGGCACCGCCGGCGAAAAGATCTCGCTCCCCTCGACCGCGCCTGCCGCGGACGGCTGGACCTTTATGGGATGGGTCACCGCTCCCCTGCCCGAAACTGCGGAGAAGCCCGCGTTCTACAAGCCCGGCGCGACCTTCAAGCTGACGACGTCCGTCCGGGCGGTCTACGCGCTCTACATGCGCGCCGAAGCCATCGACGCACCCGTGACCTATGAACTGATCACCGCCATGCCCGACACATGGGTCGGCAAGTACGTCCTTGTTGCGATCCCCACGACCGGCACCAAAGAATATGTGCTCACCGGTCTTGCCGCAAGCGCCGAAGGAACCAACCTCGAAAACACTTCGAACGGCGCTTCCACGCTCTTTACCTCCACAGGCATCACGCGGGACGGCACGACATTGAGCAACGTCCCGGAAACGTACGTCTTTGATGTCGCGTCCACCAACTACGGTCTGTCTCTGATGAGCGTAAGCGAAAACAGCTATTACGGCAGCAAGAGCACCGGCAGCGGCACCGCTGCATACGCGTTCTATGCGTTCCCCGATTTTCAGGAGACCAACACCACCTGGACGTTTGAGATCGACGACGATGAGATGTATCTCAAGAACAACAGCGCGGGATCCGTTCCGTACCTCGCAGTCAGCAGCGCCTGGGGCTTCTCGATGACGCGCTACGGCAGCGAATTCAAGTTCTACAAGCAGAACCCGACCGAGAACTACTATTACTCCACCGAGATCGGAACCGCCGCGCATACGCATTCGCTGACGCACATTGCCGCCAAGGCGCCGACCTGCGCCGAACAGGGCAACATCGAGTATTGGTTCTGCGCGCCATGCGGCAAGTACTTCTCCGACGCTGCCGCACAGCATGAGATCACCCTTGCGGACACCGTGATCCCGGCAACCGGCAGTCACAGCTACAATACCTGGACGTCGAACGACAACGGCACGCACAGCCACGTCTGCTCCGTCTGCGGCGATACGGTCACCGAGAACTGCACCTACAACG
>ONMC01000034.1 GCA_900318745.1 uncultured Eubacteriales bacterium | reverse complement strand
GCCTGACGTCCCTGCTCCGTTCCGAGCGCAACCAACGCGTCGATCGCTTCGTCAAAATTGCTCCCGGTGAAGACCGCCTTCGCTTTGTTCAGCTCCATGCGCTCGCGGATCACCGCCGCTCTCTGCGGCGCATCGCGGAAATCGCCGAGCGCCGAAAACGTCGCGTACGCGTCCTCGTCGTTGCCCGCCTGTTCCAAAGCATCCGCCGTGCGGTACGCAAGCTCCCCCTGCAGTTCGGTCGAACGCTCCGGATCGACCGTCGATGCGAGTTCCGCCGCGTAAGAAAGCTCATCCTCCGAGATCGCGCGTTCGATCTCCTCCGCCTTGCGCTGATTTCTCCGTTCGTTCAGCGCCGCGATCGCGCCCTTCGAAAACGGCTTGTTCGAAAGCGTTCCGATCGTTTCGGACAGCAGCGCGTCCGCTTCCGCGTACGGCAGGGTCTCGCTCCGTTCCAGCGCGTTCCGATATGCGCTGCGAACCGGCAGGATCAGCAGGGCAAGAACGCCGCCCGCGATCAATATCGCCGAAAGAACGGCTGCAATGACGATCACCGTTCTTTTTTTGACATTGCGTTTTTCCATATCGGTCTCCTTTGTACCCCGTTTGTTACCGGCTTGCAAAGCCGATGTATCGCGAACCCCGAACCGTCAGTCGTCCGCGTTCGCCCTCAACGAGCGTTTCGTATGCCTCGCGGTCGATCTCCAGCGGCAGCTGCACGCCGTCGCTTTTCAGGAACACCGCATGATACACGGTAAACGTCGTGTATCCGTGCGCACCCGTCGCATCGCCCGCAACGGGATGCCGCTGTGTTGAAATGCCTTTCGAAAGCACCGTGACCTCGAGCGTGACCGGCTCTGCGCGGTCATCCTTATTCTTTCGTATCACGGCGAACAGGATGATTGCCGCGACGCCGGCCGCGACCGAACACCCGGTCAGCACAAGCCCCGCCGCCAGCAGCAGATACAGTACGTTCATTTGGGTTCCTCCGTCATATCATGCATCAGATAATCAAAGAAGACCGGGATCCGCTTTTCCCACGCTGCCTCATTGTGTTGCCGTCTCGAACACGGCGGCGAGCGCCTCGCGGCGTCCCTCGATCTCACCGGTGCCGACGTCCAGATAGATACGCGTCGGTTCGCGCAGCGGATGCGCGCCGATCAGTTCCTTCATGCGCGTTCTGCTGACCCACAGGCTCGGCGACAGCGCCGCCGCGCGCGAAAATACGTCGTTATAGGCGACCGCCGCATAGAGGGACATCAGCCCGCCCATTGAGCTTCCCGCGATCGCGGTGTGCGCACGGTCCGGCAGGGTGCGGTATCTATGGTCGATCTCCGGTTTCAGCACCTGCGTGAACCAGTCCATCGTCTCCCTGCCATGCGATTCGATCGTGCCGAGCGGACAGCGGAACGTCCACGGCGTGTACTCGTTCAGCCGACGGTTCCCCTCCGGATTGCATTCGACCGCGACGAGGATGATCTTTGCGCCGCTGCGTTCAAGATACTCCTTCATGCCCCAGCTCTTGCCGTAGGTTGCATGGCTGTCATAAAAGACGTTGTGCCCGTCGAACATGTAAAGCACCGGATAGCGCTGCTCGCCCGTCCGGTATCCCTTCGGCAGATATACATACAAGCGCCGCGGCTCGCGCGTCGGCAGCGCGGGGATCTGAGTCTTTCTGACGTATATCACGGTTCTTCCTCTCGTTTTTTCTTTTTATTATATCGCAAACATACATTTCTGTAAAGTTGCTGACAAGCGGAAATCCGCATGCTATAATAAGCGTATCAACGAATGAGGATTCCCTATGGCACCTACGGTCTGGACCTATCTGATCGTCTGCCCGCTGGTGCTGCTCGCCGGGTTTGTGGACTCGGTCGCGGGCGGCGGCGGTGTGATTTCCCTGCCCGCATATCTGATCGCGGGCATTCCCGTAAAGCTTGCGGCAGGCACCAACAAGCTTGCCAACGGATGCGGCACCGCCATGGCGGTCGCAAAGTACGCAAAGAGCGGCAGCGTGGTATGGGCATGCGCCGTTCCCGCGGCGATCGGCTCGCTTCTCGGCGCCGCGATCGGGTCGCGCACCGCGCTGCTTCTGCCCGACTCCGTGCTGCAGATCGTGATCCTTGCCGCGCTCCCGCTTGCCGCGGTCATCCTGATGCTTGCAAGAAACAGGACCGACGACGATACCAAGGATCTGCCGCGCGTAAAGATTGCGCTGTTCGGCGGGCTCATCGGACTCTTGATCGGCGTTTACGACGGGCTGGTCGGTCCCGGCACCGGCACGTTCCTGACGATCGCGTTTTCAACGATCCTCGGCTTCGGGCTTTTAAAATCCTCCGGCTGTGCGCGCGTGGCAAATCTCGCCTCCAACGTCGCCTCGCTGATCGTCTATCTGCTCAACGGCAGCGTGCTGTTCTCCGTCGGCGTGCCGGCGATCATCTGCTCGATGATCGGAAACTGGCTCGGCGCGCGCTACGCGATCAAGGGCGGCAGCAAAAAGATCCGCCTTGTGATGTTCTTTGTGCTCGGTCTGCTGTTTGTCAAAACCGTTCTTCAGTTGATCGGCGTGATCGATTTCTGACACATTTTCGGCATAAAAAAGGACTTCCCTGCGGAAGTCCTTTTGGTTTCGGAAAATCACAGTCCGGCGATCCAGCTGATCAGCACAAACAGCCAGTGCGCCGCGATCCCGGCGCAAAGCCCGCCGATCGTGTGACTTAAGATCGCCTTGCCGGTGAAGCGGTTGCAATGCAGCGCATCCATCATGGAAACGTGCGTGGACAGGTATCCGCTCCAGCACATGCAGATGGCGGTGAACACGGAGATGTCGTTCAGAATCGCCTTGGCCGCAACGCCGTTTGCAACGCAGTCGTTGACGATCTCTTTGATCATCGGCAGAGCCGCTCCCGCGCTGCCCAGCGCCGTGACCGGCACGCCGAGCGCTTCGCTGCTTGCAAAGCCGAACAGCGGCTTCAAGAGGAAATTGATCTTATCCGCGATCCACGGCAGCGCGCCGATGCCCTCGTACGCTTCACCCGCATAGCCGCCCGCCGGCGCGCCCTTTGTGAGCATCATGACGATCGAGCAGATGATGAGCACACCCGGGATGATCGCAAGACCGAGGTCTACGCCCTTCTTGCCGCCGTCCATCAGCGCGTTCAGCACATGCAGAAAGCCCCTCGGCGTCTCATCGCGTCCGTCGTTGTTTTCGACCTCCGGTTCAAAAACCGCCGGATCGTCCGGGTTGAACTGACGCTTCATGAACATCAGCATCAGCCGCGTCGACACGATCGCGCCGACTACGGTGCCGAGATTGCCGCACAGCGCCGCCCAAATGACGCCGCTGCCGAGATCCTTCGAGAACGCGAGCATAAAGCTCGTGACGATCAGTCCCATGCCGAACGACGTGCCGAGGTTTGTCAGCGCCGGCACCTGATACGCCTTGAAAAAGCGGCGGAACTTGTTGTCGCTTGCAAGCGTCAGGATCGCCGGGTTATCGGACAGGTACGTGGTGACGATGCCGAGCGCGGATGCACCGGGCATGCCGAACAGCGGCTTCATCAGAGGAGACAGCACGCGGTTGATGAGATCGACCACGCCGAACTCCGCCATCAGTTCGGACAGGGCGCCCGCGATGACGGCGAGCGCCATGATATAGAACACCGTGTTCAGCAGCAGATCGAACGCCGTTTTCATCAGCGTGTTGATCGCGTTCGCAAGCCCCATCGGGATCGCGAAGATCGCAAAGAATGCGATGATCGCCAACAGACAGATGACCGCGATCACGGTCCTTTTCCGCCTTGCGCGCTTCGGATCCGCTTCTTTTGAATCGACTTTCTTCATACAGCAGAAAACGCCCCTATGCCGCCGTGCGGCACGCCGTTACATGTTATAATATCTGTCAAACTCCGCCGGATGCGGGATCTTCGAAAGCTCGAGGCACTCGTTGCGCTTTCTCTTGATCAGGTTCTTCAGAAGCTCTTCCGGGAAAACGCCGCCGGCGGTCAGATAGTCGTGATCCGCCTCGAGCGCGTTCAGCGCTTCGTCGAGCGAGGTCGGCAGCTGATGCAGCTTCTTCTTTTCTTCTTCCGGCAGTTCGAAGAGGTTCATGTCGTACGGACCCCAGCCGTTCTCATGCGGGTCGATCTGATTCTTGATGCCGTCGAGACCCGCCATGAGGATCGCCGCATAGCAGAAGTACGGGTTGCAGGTCGCATCCGGATTCCGGAGTTCGAACCGGCGAAGGTTCGGGGACTTTGCGTATGCCGGAATGCGGATGACCGCGCTGCGGTTGCTCGTTGCATAGCCGACGGTGACCGGCGCTTCAAAGCCCGGAACAAGGCGCTTGAACGAGTTGGTGGACGGGTTCGTGATCGCACACAGCGAATGGATGTGCTTCAGAAGACCGCCCATGAACCAGTGCGCTTCCTTGGAAAGATGCGCGTAGCCGTTATCGTCGGAGAAGACCGGTTCGCCGTTCTTGAAGAGCAGCATATGCACATGCATGCCGCTGCCCGCTTCGCCGTAGACGGGCTTCGGCATCAGCGTTGCGGAAAGACCGAACTTCTCGGCGGTGTTGCGGATGATGTACTTGATCATCATGCTGCCGTCCGCCATCTTCGTGACTTCGCCCAGCAGCGGCTCGATCTCGAACTGACCCGCGCCGCCGACTTCGGGGTGGTGATACTTCACGGGGATGCCCGCCTTTTCGATTTCCAGGCACATTTCGCTGCGGCACTCATACGTTCTGTCGAGCGGCTTCGCCACATGATAATGCTTCTGGAACGGAACGACGCAGCCGCGTCCTTCGGTCTCGCTGTTCCAATATGCCTGATCCGCATCGAGGAACGCCGCGATCGCATTGTGATCGACCTTCCAGCCGACCTGATTGAACAGATAGAACTCGAACTCCGGCAGGATCTTCATTTCATCCGCAATGCCGGTGTCCTTCATGTACTGCACCGCCGCATTGATGATGTTGCGCGGATACTGCGCGAGCGGGCGGTTCTGCGGATAATCGATGATCATCGCGTTGCCGATCATGCTCAGCGTCTTGACGCTGCAGAACGGGTCGATCATCGCCGTTTCGAGATCGGGAATATAGACCATGTCGCTCTTTTCCACGACCGCGTAACCGTAGTTGGATGCATCGAAGCCGATGCCGTTCTTCATGGTATCCTCGGTGAAGTTCGTTGCGGGAATCGTGACGTGGCGGAACTGACCGTCGATATCGACGATCTTGAAGTCGACCATCTGAACGTCCTGTTCCTTGATGAGCGCCATAATGTCTTTTGCAGTAGTAGCCATGCGTGCTCCTCCATTATTCAATACTGTGATCCATACGGATGCACCGTCATTGTATCACAGAGATTTTCATTTGTATACGGTCTTGCGCGCTCCCGAAAAAATATAAAAAATTTCCCCGCCGTCAGCGTTTGACGGCACAGGCGTTCCATGGTACAATGCGAAAAAAGATCGTACCGAGGAGACCTGTATGGAAACGAAAACGCTCCTGATTACCGGCTTTATGCCGTTCGGCGGCGACGCGGTCAATCCGTCGTGGGAAGCCGTCAAAGCGCTGCCCGAACAGATCGGCGCATACCGTCTCGAAAAGCGCCTGCTTCCGGTCGAATACGGCCGCGCCGCAGCGCTTGCGATCGAGGCCGCAGAGGCGGTCCGTGCGGATGCGATCCTCTGCGTCGGACTTGCCGCGGGGCGGATCGCCGTCACGCCGGAGGCGATCGGGATCAACATGCGCGACGCGCGCATCGCGGACAACGCGGGCTTTGCGCCGAAGGGCGAGCCGATCGATCCGAACGGTCCCGCCGCGTACTTTTCAACGCTGCCCGTGCGCAAAATGACCGAAGCGATCGAAAAAGCCGGTATCCCCGCCGCCGTCAGCTACACCGCGGGGACCTATGTGTGCAACGATCTGCTGTACACGCTGCTGCACCGCTTTCACGCGAGCGAAACGCGCGCTGCGTTCATCCACGTGCCGCACACGACGAATGCGCTGCCGCTTTCCGGGCTGACTTGCGCGCTTTGCGCCGCGATCGGTGCGATCTGAATATAGGAGTATCTTGTGAAACAGTTGTTCGGTAAAGCGTTTTTCAAAGAAATGCTGCCGCTTGCGATCCCGATCGCGCTTCAAAACCTGCTGATGGCGTCGTTCCGTCTCATCGATATGCTGATGCTCGGTCAGTATTCGGGAGACGCGATGGCGGCTGTCGATCTGGCGAGTCAGACGTCGTTTCTGGTCGATCTGATCTCGTTCGGCGTATCGAGCGGCTGTGCGGTATTTCTCGCACAGTATCACGGCGCAAACAACCGGGAGGGCATCCTGCGCGTCATGGGCTGCGGGCTCGTTTCGCTCGTGCCGCTCGGTCTTCTGGTCATGATCGTCGCCTTAAGCTTTCCCGAAGCGATCATGCGTCTGCTCACCGACGACGCGCGGCTTCGTGAGATCGGCGTTTCATACCTGTCCGTCGCGGCATACTCGTATCTGTTCATCGTCGTCAACATGGTCCTTTCGACCGTTCTGCGCTCGACCGAGCATGTGCGTCTTCCGCTCATCGCAAGCAGCATTTCGGCGGCTGCGAACGCCGCGCTCAACTATATGCTGATCTTCGGAAAACTCGGGTTCCCCGCGCTCGGTGCGCGCGGCGCCGGCATCGCAACCGCGATCTCGTCGGCGCTCGGTCCGCTGATCCTGCTGTCCGTTTCGTTGATCCGCAAAAACGTGCTCGCCTCCTCTCCCCGCCTGATCTTCCGGCTCAAGGGCTTTTTCCTCCCCTTCTGGAAGCGCAGTCTGCCCGCATTTCTGAACGAAACGCTGTGGTCGGCTTCGATCGTCGTCGTGAACGCGATCTTCGGGCACATGGGCGCGGACAACTACGCCGGTCTGTCGACGGTCCGCACGATCGAAAACCTTGTGTTTGTCTTCTTTGTCGGCGTCTGCCACGCATGCAACATTCTCGTCGGCAAGCACATCGGCGCGGGCGACGAACCGGGTGCAAAGCGCATCGCTTCGTCGTTCCTTGTGCTCACGCCCGCGATGGGGCTGCTGCTCGGCAGCATCGTTCTGATGCTGCGCGGTCCGGTCGTCGATCTCTTTCAGATCAGCGACACGTCCAAGTCCGTGGCGCGCGCGCTGCTGCTGATGTACGCGTTTGAGATCGGTCTGCGCAACATTCCGTACATTGCCGTCGTCGGGATCTTCCGCGCCGGCGGCGACACGCGCATCGGCTTTTTCGGAGATCTCGGCGTGCAGTATCTGGTCGTGATCCCGGTCGCCGCGCTGCTCGGTCTGGTGCTGAAACTGCCGTTTGTCACGACGTTCATCGTGATGCAGCTGTGCGACGATCTCGCAAAGAATCTGATCTATCTGATCTATTACCGCAAAGACAAATGGATCAAGCCGGTCGCCCGCATCGGGATCGACGCGAACTGATCCGACCGCATACAAAAAGAGCTGCCCGCAAGCACAACCGGACAGCTCTTTCTTCTTTATTTTTTCACGATGCGCGGACTGTTTTCGAAGAACGAACGCATCCAGAAATACCGTTCGTGTTCGCGCCAACCGTGCTCCGTTTCCTGCCAGACCGTGCGGTCGCAGATGCAGTTCGGCAGCTGTTCCTGCAGCGCGTTGTGATCCTTGACCTTGAAATCGTTGCCCGAATACCACAGCCGTTCGAGCGAGGTCAGCGAATAGAACGGCGTCAGATCGCTGATGTGGTTCGTGCAGATGTTCAGGTCCTTCAGGTTTTTGAGGCCCGACAGCGGCGACACGTCGCTGATGTGGTTGATAAACAGCTCGACGTAGATCAGATCCGGCATGTTTGCAAGCGCTGAAATGTCGACGATGCGGTTGTCCGCAAGGATCAAAATCTGCAGCTTCGTCAGCGTCTTGAGGCACGAGATGTCCGTGATCTTCTGGTGTCCCAGATCGAGCGCAACGAGATCCGTGCAGTACTGCAGCGGCTGGATATCCTCGGTCGTGAGCCGGTACTTCATCTCGGCGTCGGTCTTGCTGCTGCGCGTCGTATACGCGGTCGCGTCCGTGCGCAGCTTGCCCCAGAATCCGAGATCGATCTCCCAGACGATCTTCACGTTCGGGAACGCATCGTTCAGCTCCGCCATCGTCGCATCGTCGATCCCGCAGTCCACCATCTCCACATGATTCAGCATCGGCAGCTTTGCAAGGACGCCGCGCAGCTCGTCGAGATCGGTGATCTGCTCGCCGGTCAGATCGAGCGTTTCGGTGCTTTCGGTCAGCGTTCTGCCGCGATATTCAAACGTGTAGCCGTAGCGGATCGACAGCCCCTCATCCGCCGCGAGCAGCGCCGCGACCGTTTCCGGGTTCGCCGCATTGCCGAGATCGACCTCCGTGAGGTTCGGAAGGCATGCTTTCGCTTCGCGGATCATGTCCGCCGTCGGATCGGCGACGTTCGAAAGATCGAGTTTTGTCGTGTCGGCGGCATACACATTGCCGAACAGCGAAACCGCATACTCCGGCACGATCGGCGAGAACAGCTCCATTGCAGTCGTGATCGCGTCCGGCTCCAGCGCGCCGAGCCGCACCGTCTCCAGATTTTTGAGGTACGGCGCCGCCTCCGCAAGCGTTTCGGGCGTTTCGCCGTTCTCGCGCTCCAGGACCGTGCTGTCGGACGGCACAAAGCGGTTCCCGACCTGCACGTCATAGGTGAAGACAACGTCCGGACGGGACGCGGTCAGTTCCGCGATCTGTTCGTTGGTCAGCGCGCCGTTTTCGATCCGGACCGTGCGGATCGTGTCGTGCGCTTCGAGTTCATCGAGGTCCGCCGCCTCGCGCACCGTCAGCGTCGTGACCGGTTCGGGCGTGATCTCCGGTTCGTCGATCTCCGGCGCATTGATCTCAGACTGCGCCGATTCGGCTGCAACTGCCTGCGACTCCGCCGCATTCGTCTGATTGACGAGCAGGAATACCATGGCTGCGAGTCCGCAGAGCAGCAGCGCCAGTGCAGCGATGAGAAGGATCCATGTTTTCTTGGAATGTTTCATGTCTTTTTTCGGTGCGTTCATGCGTTTGTCCAGAATCGCGATCACGGCAAGCCCGATCGCGAGCAGCATCACGGCGCCGGCGATCGCAACCCCGACCGTGCGGTCGGTCCGATCCGTCGCGGGTCCGGCTTTGTCCGGTTCCTCCTGCGGCGTCGCTGCAGGGGTCGGTTCCGCGCTCGGCGCTTCCGTCGGCACGGCGGTCGGCGGCTCGGTCGGCTCCGGCGTCGGTTCCGGCGTCGGCGGTTCGGTCGGTTCCGGCGTCGGCGGTTCGGTCGGTTCGGGCGTCGGCGTCTCCTCCGGCTCGTAGAACGAGATCGACGTCGGATCGATATGTTCGAACATGTCGTTGATGCCCGTATCCGTTCCGACCGTCGTAAAGACGAGCCCAAATTTTTCCTGACTGCATTCGTTCTGGTTGTCGCAGATATGGTACCACAGGCGCTGTGACTGATGGCACTGATACGCTTCCTGCGCGACCTCAAGTCCCGTGCGCCCGTCGAATGCGGCAAGCGGCTCGAACGCGGAGATGAAGATCGGGTTCTCCGCCGCAAGGTGCAGGTACAGCTTTTTCACCTGCCACACGCCGTACTGCGAAACGGACTGCGGATCGTATGCGGGGTCGGCGGCGCTCTCCATCGCGGTACGTGCCGCGGCGGCTGTGATCACATGCTGCCAGTGTCCGTACTCTCCGTTGTCGTCATGCGTAATCACGACCTCTGGTTTCATACGGCGCAGATAACGCACCAGCGTTAGAGTGACGTCCTCCGGCAGGAAATCTTTTTTCTTCTCCTCGCGGTACTTGATGGGAATGTCGGGCAGTCCCGCCATCAGCGGATAATTGCGAAGTCCCATGATCCACGCGCCGTTCAATGCCTCCGTGCGGCGGATGCGTGTGCGCGTCGCAAGATACAGGATCGTGCCCGCATATCCGCGTTCCGCACCGTAGGTCGCAACCACGTTTCCCATGAACAGGCAGTCGTCGTCCGGATGCATGGCGATCACCAGAAAATCGACCTTGTCAAGCGTCGGCTGCCACGGATGATAGTCCTTCGGCGCGCCGCCCGAATACGGGATCAGCGTGCACAGCTCCGCGTCGCCGTGCGGGGTCAGGCGCACGCCGTATATGCCTTCCGTGATCTCGACGCCGTCGTTCCAGAAGCGTCCGCCCTCGCGCGTTTCCACCGCGTTTCCGGACGCGTCGAGCAGTTCGATCGTGTACGGCGCCGGCTCGATGCCCGCTTTGTCGGTCCATTCAAAGTATACAAAATCGACGGGCTGATCCGCCTTCCATTTCACCGAAACCCATTCGTTCGGCTCCAGAATGCATCGCGTCGCTTCGTCGCGATCCTTCAGGCGGTCCATGCTCGTCCGTTTTCTCTTGTTTTCATAGGTGCATTTTTTAGCGAGGCTGGTCGGCTCGTCCGACTTCGTTGCCGCAGATGCCGAAGCTGCGCCCGTGCACAGCAGCACCAGCGCAAGCATCCATATGATTGCATATTTCCAATTGCGTTTCATGTCGAAATCCCTTCCGCATACTATAACACGATTCAAAAGAGATTGTCAATAAAACGCGGGTGATGCCGCATGGGAAAGAAACGGCGCTCCGCTGCGATTGCGGAGCGCCGGGGACGTTCACATTGCGGGGCACCGGGGGACGTCGCCCCCTACGATTCGTTTACGCTGAGGAGCGCAGGAAAGCCCGGTTCTTTCCGTTTATCCCTGTGAGACGGTAAACAGGGAATAGAAGTAGCCCTTCCGGTCCATGAGTTCTTCGAACGTGCCCTGTTCTGAAACCTCGCCGTTTCTCAGCGCGAACAGACCGGTACAGCGGCGCAGGATGTTTTCGTCCAGATCGTGGGTCACGATGACGCGGGTGTAGCCGTCCAGCTTCAGGATCGCGTCCAGCACTTCAAAGGATGTTTCCGCATCCAGAGACGCCGTGGCTTCGTCCACAAAGAGCACCGGCGTTTTGCGCAGCAGTGCGCGTGCGATCGAGATCCTCTGCCGCTCGCCGCCGGAAAGACCGCTTCCGTTTTCGCCGCAAAGGTATCCCTCGCCCTTTTCTTCGAGGAGTTTCGAAAGCCCCGACATGCGCACCGCGCGGTCGACCTCTTCCTTCGGAAACGCGCTGAACATCGTGATGTTGTCGCGGATCGTGCTGTTGAACACAAACACGTTCTGCTGAATGATGGACACGAGATCGTAAAGCGAGCTTGCGGAGATCTCGCGAAGCTCTTTGCCGTCATAACGGATCTCGCCGCCGTAGTTTTCGGACGACGCCATGAGAAGGTTCAGGATCGTGGATTTGCCGCTGCCGGAGCCGCCGACGAGCGCATAGCAGCCGCCCGACCGCATGTTCATATCAACGTTCGAAAGCACCGTCTTGCCTTCTTCGTAAGCAAAACAAAGATCGCGGATCTCGATGCCCTGCGTGAGCTTCGGTTCGATGGACTCGCCCTCATCCGGGATGTTTTTGTTGAGCGCGCCTGCCAGCTTGTCGATCAGCGCAAAGGAGGACTTCGCGCCGGCAAAGAATTCCGGGAACGCCTGGATCGGTCCGAGCACGAAGTTCAGAAGCTGCACGAAGACGATCGCCGTACCTGCCGTGATGCCGGCCTTGCCGGAAACGGCGAACCCTGCGGCGACGAAGAACACGCCGAACTGCAGGATCGCGCCGGCAATCGAGGAGGCGTAGCTGACAAGGATGTTCACCTTCGTTCGCTTTTTCGACGCATCGGCTACCTCTTCGTTGCTGTCGTCATGGATGCGGGAAATGTTCTTTTCCGCCTTGAAGCTCTTGATGACCGAGAACCCGGAAAGCGCGTCCTTCAGCATGCCGGTATAGCGTTCCTTTTTGTCGGAAACATTCTTTTCCGCGACCGCCGCCCGATTCCCGAGCACGACGGAAACCAGGATCGGCAGCAGAGAGAAAGCGATCGAGATCAGCGTCAGAAGCGGACTGTACAGGATCATCAGGACCAGCGCGCCGATGAACGTAACGCCGACCTCGACCATGTTCTGCAGCCTCCGGATAAAGTCCTGCTCGATCGTATTGACGTCGTTGCTGAGCGCCGAGATATAGAGCGAGGTGTTCTCGCCGGAGAACGCCTGGATCCCCTTCTCCATCAGCCGGTTGAAGGCATATTCGCGGTACTGTTTCATCGCCTTTGCGCGGAACGCGGAGAGGAATGTGCGATCCAGGATCCAGGCGATCAGGAGCATCGCAAACGAACCTCCGGCGATGATCAGCAGTGTGCCGAAGTTGTACCTGCAGTCTCCGGAGATCAGGTCGGCGACTTCCTTGATGAGCCACGAGATGACAAGACTCGCGCCGGATGAAAGCAGCGCGGCGATCAGGGTCATCGCGTAGTTGAACTTGTTCTTTCGGAACAGCTCTTTGAGAAACGGGCGTCGCAGCGCCTTGATTTCGGCTTTTGTCATTTCTTTCCTCCTATGGACGATCCTGTCGAATTGTCGATTTCATTGTATCCGTCGCTGCCGATAAAAGCAATCAACCGTCGGTTGTATGTGCCCGATATATTCTACACGGTCGGTTGCGCGCCGGCTGAGGGTTCTTCACCGTCGGTTGAATTCTGCTCCGCGACGGATTTCCACAGCGCGGTAAATGCTTCATGATCGTACTCGCCGACCGCCCTTGCGATCGCTTCCGTCGCCGTCGTGCCCATTTCGTCGTGCACACCGGCGCCTTCGACCTGACGGATAAAAAGTACCAAAGGAAGAAATTTTCTTCTTTGGGGAACTTTTTAAAGGTATTCAGTTTTGCGTCCTTATTCCCACTCAACACGGAAGACCGTAACTTAAACAATTATGTTTATGAATGCTGTGTTCTCGTGTCTGTGGTATCTGTATTATCCTGTTTCGCTTCGCTATCTGATTTTCTGTTGTCAAAACGTTGCCGGGAGCGTTCGTCTCAAACAACTGTTCAAATTAACAATATCATAAAAAGACTAATACTGCAAGGACAGCTGCAGATATATTTCTGTTGTCGTGCTTACTATATATCCAGATCGTAGGAAATGCTTTTGACCGTGCCCGCCGCTGTATCGACTTCAAACAGGATCAAATAGCGTTCATACCATTCCCCGTACAAAACATACACATGCGTACTATCATCGGAATAATAATCTTCATAATAAAACTCCGCTCTGTCTTTATATGCGCTCTTCAGTTCTTCCTCCGTGCTGCCAATCCGTATCCCGCTTTCAAGTACATGATTCGTGCCAAGGTTAACTGTCGTCAGTACCGTATATCGATGCGGTTCTGTTCCGTAATGCAGAAGAATGATTTCAACGCCGTTGATGTTATAGATTTCAAAATAATCCTCCGGTCCGTTGAAGTCAACTGCAATCAGGTTCGTTTCCACCGAATCCGGCTTGCGATCTCCGATGATTGCAAGACATTGCTCCGTGATCGGGTTCGCGCCGACCTCGTCATTTCCGAGATAGAAATCGATTATGTTCTCCTCGTCGATGCGCAGTTTCCCGTCGTCGGCATTGCGAATCTCAGTCGTCTCCTGTCCGCAGCCGAACAATGCAGTAATACCGAACAACAACAATACGGCGATCCACCTTTTCTCGATCAATCGGCTTACAAGTCTTCGCAATGTAAATCCTCCTTAACGATATACTTTCGCCGATAGTCCGGTTTCAATTGCAGCAAGCTGCTCATCGGATAGCGGCGTTTCGGAAAGAAGCATTAAGGTCACATAGGAATACGGTTCCCGATACTCCAATGCGAGCGACGCTTTCTCGGCACGGTGCGTCAGTTCTGCGATTTCATCCTCGCTCAGAAAACGCGTCAGACAAACGCGTATGCCGCGCTCGACGGACAGCAGCGTACCTTTCGCATAGCTGCTGCCCCAACGGGATACCTGTTTTTCGGACGGCAAGACAGGCAGACGGTAGTATCCTTCACTCTGCAGTTGTTCCAGAAACGGCACCAGAACGTCGTCCGGTGCAAACGTGCCGGGATCGCAGTAACGTGACAGTTCCTCGTCCGTATAGCGGCTTAAGTCCTTATCTGAGACGGAATACATCAGCCGCAGCGATGGATAGCGGTCTGAATTGTAGATGTTTCGAACAACATACCCACACGATTCGAGATAGGCGGTCGCATCGTCATAATACAGCCCTTCCGGAATCGTCACGGTATACTGATACCGGTTCACTTCGCCGCGCTTCAACCGTTCATACAGCTTGTCCGCCGCCTTCGGCAAGGCGGAGTTGTATAGGGCAGGCAGCCCGCCGAGAACGATATCGATTACGCGATCCTCACCATACAGCTTGACCACATAGGACGCTTCGCTCAAGCCATGATCCGCT
>ONMC01000085.1 GCA_900318745.1 uncultured Eubacteriales bacterium | reverse complement strand
AGATCGGCACGCGCTCTGCGGAATATGCCGCGATCGAAGGAAAGCCGGAAGGCGTCTATGTGGACAGCGTCACGGAAGGCGGTCCCGCGGATCTGGCTGGCATCCGAACCGACGACGTGATCCTGGCGCTTGACGGCATTCAGATGACGCAGGATGAACTCATTACGGTGATCCGCGCGAAGGGCATCGGCGAGCAGATCACGTTCACGGTGCTGCGCGACGGACAGACTTTGGACATCGTTGTGACGGTCGGAGATCTGAACAAAATGCATTAAACATGAACGCAAGAGTATACAAGAGCTTAGAATTTGATAAGATTCGCGCCCAATGCGGAACTCATACAGCGTCCGACATCGGGCGCGAGTTCGTTGATGCGCTGACGCCGACCGACGATCTCGAACGCGCCGAAATGCTGCTGCGGCAGACATGGGAAGCCGATTCGGTTTATCGCCGTATCGGACGTTCACCGGTCGACACATTTCCGGACGCGCGTTCGACGCTGCAGCGCGTGCGCGCCGCATATGCGCTTTCGCCGAAGGAACTGCTCGATCTGGAACAATGCCTGAAAACCAGCCGCAGAGCGCGCGAATCACTGCTGTCCGGCGTTGATGAAGGAGAACTGCACCGCCTTGCAAATCCGCTTTCCTCGCATCGCATGATCGAGGAGGAGATTGAACGGTGCATCCTGTCCGAGGACGAGATATCAGACAATGCATCTCCGGAGCTTTCAAGGATCCGCCGTCAGATGCGCATCACAGCGGAGCGTGTCAAGGAAAAGCTGAACAGCATCATCAAAAGCCCGACCTACCAGAAATATCTGCAGGAGCCGATCGTCACGGTCCGAAACGGACGCTATGCGATCCCGGTCAAAGCGGAACACCGCGCGCAGATCGGCGGTCTGATCCACGATCAGAGCGGCAGCGGACAAACGGTTTTCATCGAGCCGACGGCGGTCGTTGAACTCGGCAACGCCTACAAACAGCTGCAGGCGGAGGAGAAACGCGAGATCGAACGCATCCTTGCCGGACTCACCGCGCTGATCGCGCCGTATGCGGACGAGCTGTATCAGAGCCTGCTGCTGCTGGGTTCGCTCGACTGCATCTTTGCAAGAGCGATCATGGCGCGTGACATGCGCGCATATTGCCCGAAACTCAATGCAAACGGCGTAATCCATATCAAAAACGGGCGGCATCCGCTGATCGACAAAAACGTCGTCGTCCCGATCTCGGTCTGGATCGGCGACGGATACGACACACTGATCGTCACGGGACCGAACACCGGCGGCAAAACCGTCACGCTCAAAACCGTCGGTCTGTTCACGCTGATGGCGTGTTCCGGTATGTTTATCCCTGCGGATGAAAGCAGCCGGATCGCCGTGTTTCGCGAGGTGTTTGCGGACATCGGCGACGAGCAGTCGATCGAACAGTCACTGTCAACGTTCTCGGCACATATGACGAATCTTGTCGGCATTCTGAAGGAAGCGGACGAGCATACGCTGGTCCTTTTGGATGAGCTCGGCGCGGGCACAGACCCGAACGAAGGCGCGGCGCTGGCACAGGCGATCCTTTCGCATCTGCAAAACGCCGGCGCGACCACGTTTGCAACCACGCATTACAGCGAGATCAAAGCATTTGCGCTGACGCACGAGGGCATGCAGAACGCATCGATGGAATTCGACGTCGATAAGCTCTGCCCGACGTATCGCCTGTATATCGGCATCCCGGGCAAGTCCAACGCGTTCGAAATCAGCCGTCGCCTCGGACTTGACGATGCGATCATCGAACAGGCGAAACAGTATCTGAAACACGAGGACGTTGCGTTCGAGGACGTACTGTCCGGAGCGGAGGAGCAGCGGCGCATCGCGGAACAGCAGGCAAACGAACTGAGCGAAGAGCTTCGCCTCATCAAGGCAGAACGGCAGGCACTGGAAGCCGAACAGAAAAAACTGAAAGAGGATCGCGCGGCGATCCGCGAAAAGGCGAGGGAAGAAGCCCGGGCCGTCGTGCAGCAGACCAAGCACGAAATGGACGAGCTGATCCGCAATCTCCGAAATGTGAAAAGCATCGACACCAAAGCGCTGGAGCGTGCGATCCAGAGCTCGCGCGACGCACTGCGTGAGTCGACCGGCAAGCTGCTCGATGATCCGCAGACACAGGAAGCGACCGGAGAGGTCCCGTCGTCCGTCACGGTCGGTCAGGCAGTGCATGTTGTCAGTCTGAACAGCGATGCAACGGTCCTGAAGGCAAAGGACCAAAAGGGCATGGTGCAGGTCCAGGCGGGGCATATTAAGGTGTACGTGCCGCTCGATGATCTTCGGATCGCCGAACGCAAAAAGAATGCTGCACGTGCTGTCACGAAGCCGAGAGAGATCATGCAGGACGTCAAAACCGTCAAGTATGAGCTTGACCTGCGCGGGTATCTCGTCGCCGATGCGATACTCGAGATCGATGCGTTCATCGACGACTGTATCCGCACCGGCAGGACCGAGTTCAATATCATTCACGGCAAAGGCACCGGCGCGCTGCGTGCAGGCGTACAGGGATACCTGAAAACGCATCCGCGCGTCAAGAGCTTTCGCATCGGCGCGTACGGCGAAGGCGACGCGGGCGTCACGGTCGTCACCCTGAAAACTTGAGCATTGACGAACCGAAATGACTGCGGTATGATGATACCGCACGGAGGGGACAGGCACATGAACAGAAAAACGTGGCTTTTGATTCTCGCGGCGCTTTGCATCGCTGCAAGCATCGCGTTCACGGTCGTGGGCATTCTGCACACAAACAGAGCCGCATCCTATGAGAATCTGACGTCGCTCGGCGAAGTGACCTTTACGGCACGCGCCGCGAGCACGGAGGAGGACGGGACATATACGATCTACTACGTCTCCGAGGACGGCCTGCACACCTATGCGCGTTATGACGTCGGACAGGAGGAATACGATTCCTACAACTTCGATGTCGCCGTCAGCATGAGCGAGGAGATCGAGAATCCGCCGCAAAGCAAGATCAGACGCTACGTCTACACCTATCGCAAGGACGGTGAATTCTGCGAAGCGATCTACGATAAGTACATGACGCTCAACGAGGTTGCCGAGCTGATCGAGGACGGAAATCGAGTTTCGTACGTCCGTTACTACGTATTTGCCGGATTGCTTCTTCTGTTCGGCGGTTATCTCGTCTTTATGGCGTTCAGCCGCAGAAAAAAAGCAAAACAGGCATAACCGAGCGAACAAACAGCGCTGCCGCAGGGAGATGCGGCAGCGCTGTTTTATCGTTATAAGGACCGGTTCCTTCGTACAAAATCGTTATTCCCAAAAACACATCATACACTGTGCATGAATGGATAACTGAAGAAGGAACGCTTTCGGTCAGGAAAGGGGATGCTGCTGTAAAAAGACGTCGAGTGCAGCACGGTCGGGACATGCTCTGCCGCTGTGCGAACAGACGCAGATCGCAGCGGCTGCATTTGCTTCGCGCATGGCATCGACCGGAGAAAGCCCGCGCATGCAGGCTGCAATGAATGCGCCGTCAAAGGTATCTCCTGCGCCGGTCGTATCGACCGCGTCGACCGAAAAGGCGGGGGAACGGAACCGCATATCCGCGCACCGGTATTCCGCACCTTTCGCGCCGCTTCGGGAAATGACGGCGATCGCATCGTCGTCATATACGTTTCGGAACAGAAGCGGGATCTCATCGTCTGCCGAGCCGAACACGACGGTGCAGTATTGTTTTGCTTCGAGCAGATTATGAAGGAAGACGGGATCATTGCGCGATTCGATACGCGCATTGATATCGAGCGAGACGGGGATCCCGGCATTGCGGCACATGCGCATCAGCATCAGCTGTGTGGAAGCCGCGGGTTCTTCTCGAAACATCATGCCGTTCACATGGAGCCAGCCGATACGGTCGGTAAGATCGTCGGGAAACTGTTCCGGAAGGATCGCGTGCTGCACGCCGCCGTGTGCAGGATACGCGAATGCGGTGCGTTCGCCGTGTTCGTCCAGAACGAGAAAGACCATTTGAGAAGAACGTGCATCGTCCGTCCGAAGCAGAGAACAGTCGACGCCTTCCCTTTCCAGATCGCATTTCAGCATGCGCCCGAACGCATCACTGCCGCAGCTTCCCGCAAACAGAACGGGTACGCCGAGCCGCGCGATCGCGCTTGCCGTGTTTGCAACGCTTCCGCCGGGGTACGGACGGACTTCGGTTTCGGCGCGGCAGAGATCGCCTCCGTTTTTCGCATGCAGCGCTTCGGCATACGGTATGATGAAATCCATGCAGACATCGCCGACGCACAGGACGGGTTTCATACGTTCTCCTTCCGATCCGACGGCTCACCGCGGTCGAATTCAACGACAGCGGTCAGATCCGGATCGATTTCTTTTGCGATTTGTTCGATTTCGGCATTCAGTTCCGTTTCGTCCGTTGCAAGATCGAACGGCAAAAGCACGTCGAACAGCATCGTTTTTCCGGACGGATTCGTCATGATCCGGAAATCGTGCAGAGAAAGCCGCGCGTCGATCGCACAAAGACGCTCCTGCATTTGCTTTTTGACGGACGCGATGTACGGATCGTCGGTCACGATCGGATCCATATGGATCGTAGCGGAACAGTGATACGTATCGGACAGGTATTTTTCGGCGGTGTCGATCACATCGTGGATCTCGCAGAGATCCGCATCGGACGGAACCTCCGCATGCAGCGATACGAACACGCGCCCGGGACCGTAATCGTGCACGATCACATCGTGAACACCGTTGATATCCTCAAAGGAGAGTACAGCGCGGCTGATCTCATCAACAAATGTTGGATCGGGACGTCTGCCCAGAAGCGGCTCGATCGTTTCGTGTGTGGACTTGACACCCGAATAAAAGATGAAGAGAGATACGAGCAGACCGCAGATCGCATCGAGACGGATACGCTGCAGCGCGGGGACGAAGTGTGTCAGAACGGCGCACAGCAGAACGACGCCGGTCGCCGCTGTATCGGAGAGACTGTCGAGCGAAACGGCGCGCATCGTCGGAGACGAAAGCGTTTTGCCGAGTCTGCGATTGACAAAAAAGAGATAGAGCTTGACGAGAACGGATCCGAGCATGACCGCGCACGAGAGCCAAAAGTGCGAGGAAAACGCTGTCGGACCGCCGTGGATCAGCGCATCGAGCGACGTGCGCAGAAGCGATACGGCCATCGAAAGGATCGCGATCGCAACGCCGAGCCCGGCAATATACTCAAAGCGACCGTGTCCGTAGGGATGATCGCGGTCCGGCTTTTTCGATGCGAGACGAAATCCGAGCAGCGAAACGATCGAGGAACCGGCGTCGCCGAGGTTGTTGAATGCGTCCGCTCGCAAAGAGATCGCGCCGGAAAGGAAGCTCGCGATCAGTTTTGCGGCAAACAGCAAAAGATTGAGCACGATCCCGACCCATCCCAAAAGCACGCCGTATGCGCTTCGAACGGAGACGGAAGCCGTGTCCCTGCGGTTCTTTATGAAGATTTTTGCAAGCAGATGAATCATATCGTATCCTTACGTTTATTATAGCATCAGAGGCGAAATACCGCAATCCAATTCGCGAAAAAAACACTTTTCAAGCATGGCGTTCTATGATATACTCAACTCGTAAAGGAGGCGAAAACATGGTAGCGATTTTCGGTGCACTGTGGGTGCCGTGCCTGATTCTGTGTCTGTTCGGATTGGCGCTGCTGATCGTTGAACTGATGCTCCCGGGGTTCGGCATATCCGGTATTGCGGGCGTGCTGTGCCTGGTTGCCGTCATCGTGATCGAGTTTCTGACCGCATCCGCAACGACCGCTTATATCGTTGCAGCCGTTCTGCTTGCGATCCTTGTTTTGATGATCGTGCTGTTCGCACGCTCAATGAGCGGGGGCGTTCTGTTCCGCTCTCCGATCGTATTAAAGGACAAGATCGAAGCGGAAGCCGTCAAACCGTCTTCCGGATCGCTTGAAGAACTGATCGGAAAGACGGGCGTTGCGGTAACGCCGCTTCGTCCGAGCGGCATCGTGCTGATCGACGGCAAGCGGTTCTCGGTTGAAACGCAGGCGACGTTTGTGGACAGAGATGCATCGGTCACGGTCGTATCGGTTGACGGAACCAAGATCACGGTCGAATGAAGTACTGCAAAACATGCGGTGTGCTGTATACCACGGATGTCTGTCCCAAATGCGGCGTAACGGAGCCGCCGAAGGAAGAACCGCAGGGTATGCCGTCCGCAAAGGAAACAAGAAACCGCTGGATCGCACTGCTGATCGCGATCCCGGCATCGATTCTGCTCATTATGGGCATTGTGACACTGTATTTCAAACTCATTCATTAGGAGGATCATATGCATTTTGAGACATTTATTCCCTGGATCATCGGGGCAGCCGCAATCGTGTTTTTGATTATTTTCTTCTCGTTCGTACCGATCGGTCTTTGGATCTCCGCAAGCGCGAGCGGTGTCAAGATCGGACTGTTCCAGCTGATCGGCATGCGCATCCGCAAGGTCAACGCTGCGGACATCGTCAATCCGATGATCAAAGCGACCAAGGCGGGTCTTTCGATCCCGATGAACAAGCTCGAAGCGCATTATCTCGCCAAGGGCGGCAAGATCAACGGCAAAGCGAGCGTCAACCGCGTCGTCGATTCGCTGATCGCGGCGCAGAGAGCCGGTATCCCTCTTGATTTCGAACGTTCCTGCGCGATCGACCTTGCAGGCCGCGACGTGCTGAACGCCGTACAGATGAGCGTCAATCCGAAGGTCATCGAGACTCCGATCATTGCGGCGGTCGCTATGGACGGCATTGAGCTTCGCGCAAAGGCAAAGGTCACGGTCCGCGCGAACATCGACCGTCTGGTCGGCGGTGCGGGCGAAGAAACGATCATCGCGCGTGTCGGCGAGGGCATCGTCACCACGGTCGGCTCCGCATCGAGCCATAAGGAAGTCCTTGAAAATCCGGACTCCATCTCGCGCACGGTCCTTTCGAAGGGCCTTGATGCGGGAACGGCGTTCGAGATCCTCTCGATCGACATTGCTGACGTCGACGTCGGCAGAAACGTCGGTGCGCAGTTGCAGATCGACCAGGCGGAAGCGGATAAGCGTATCGCACAGGCGAAGGCAGAGGAGCGCCGCGCAATGGCAGTGGCGCAGGAGCAGGAAAACGTCGCGGAAGTGCAGCGCATGCGTGCCCGCGTGATCGAAGCGGAGGCAGAGGTCCCGCAGGCGATCTCCGCCGCACTGAGAGACGGCAAGCTCGGCGTGCTCGACTACTACAACGGAAAACGATCTGTCCTACGTGACCACGGTCATGACGAGGGAAGCGCAGCAGGAAGCGGCAAACAAACGACAGCAGGAAGCGGCGGCAGGAACCGTTCAGCCGCCGCGTCCCGCTCCGGCGCAGCCGAGACCGGTACAGCGAACCGCTGCAGCCGCATCTGCGACGGTCCGATCGCAGTCGCAGATGAACACGCCGAATGCGCAGCCTCGTCCGAACCCGGACCGCAATCGCGCTGCGCAGAAGCCGGAGCAGATGCATCCGGAGCATGATCTGTGCGCTCTGCGTCCGGAGGAGTCCGACGCGCATTCTGCGTCGAAGCCGGGCGAACATGCGCCTTTGGATCTGAATCCGGACAGCATCCTGAACGGTGTAATCCTTTCCGAAATTCTCGGAAAACCGAAAGCTCTACGATAAACTGTGCAAAAGAGAACGATCGCACAACTTTGCATATCTCTGACCGTATTGACCGTGCTTGCTTTGCTGTACGGTCTTTCGCTGTATTTACACGCGCCGAAATACTGGGAAACGATCGTCTGCGGCACGCTTGTTTATATGCTCTTTGCGGCGGCGATCCTCCGGTTTTTGCAGGTATTCGTATCGTTCCTTGCGGGCGGAACGGAACCGCACATGAACCACGTCGGCGAACGGACGTATCGTCGCTGCGGCTTGCGCGAACTGTTGAAACTGACGCTCATGATCATGGTTCTGCGCCTGCTGGAGGTGCTGCTGACCTATCTGCTGCATTTCCGACTGTTCGGGTATGCGGGCACATTCTTTGAGGTACAGCGTATCTGGCTCGATTTCTATCATGTCGAAACGGCGTTCCCGCTGTACGGATATCTTTCGGATGTGTTCTGGGTCGTCAGCTTCAACTTCAACCACGCGCGGTTCATCGGCTCGTATCTGTTTACGGCGCTCGCGGGAGCGGCGCTGTACTATCTGGTACAGCTTGATTTCGACC
>ONMC01000113.1 GCA_900318745.1 uncultured Eubacteriales bacterium | reverse complement strand
CGTCAGATCACATGGTTCAAGAGAAATCGGGAGATCGTGTGGTTCGATGTCTTGCGTAAAGAACGACAAATCATCATTCAGGAAATATCGGAGCTGATCAAGCATGACAATTGACGACAGAATTCAGATCGCAGAAGAGAAATGCAAACAGGCGTTTTATTCCATCGATCAAACAGCAAGGATTACAACGGAACGTGTTTTGGACGCGTTCGGAAAGCATCGTGTCTCTGCAAGACACTTTGCACCGACAGAGGGATACGGATACGACGATGCAGGCAGAGATACGCTCGATGCGGTCTTTGCCGATGCATTGTGCGCGGAGGACGCACTGGTACGCCCGCAGATTGCAAACGGAACGCACGCCATTTTTCTGGCATTATCCGGTACGCTTCGACCCGGGGACACAATCCTTTCTTTGACCGGTTCTCCGTATGACACGCTGGAAAGTGCGATCGGATTGAACGGTAACATGCCGAACGCATTGACGCAGTTCGGGATCCGATTCCGTTCGATTCCGTTTCAAAACGACGCAATCGATCTGAAGAAGGCAGGGGAGGTCCTGCAGTCCGATTCTTCGGTCCGTATGATTTATTTGCAGCGTTCGCGCGGATACTCATGGCGAAATGCGCTGTCGATTGAACAGATCAAAGAAACCGTTTCCTATATCCGGGCCATTCGTAATGATGTGATCATCTTTACAGATAATTGTTACGGTGAGTTTACGGAAGCAGAAGAACCGACATCCGTCGGCGTGGATCTGATCGCAGGCAGTCTGATCAAGAACTGCGGCGGCGGTATCGCACCGACCGGAGGATACATCGCCGGAAGAAAGGATCTGGTCGAAGCCGTATCGTATCGGCAAACGGTCCCGGGATGCGGAAAGGAGATCGGCTCCTATGCGGCGTCGTACCGACCGTTTTTTGAGGGACTGTTTTTGGCACCGCATACGGTTGCGCAGTGCTTAAAAAGCGCGGTTCTGTTTTCCGCGCTGTTTGAAGACCTCGGATATCGGACACTTCCGAAGATCGACGATCACAGAAGCGATATTATTCAATCGGTCATGTTTGATACGAAAGAGGAATTGATATCGTTTATGAGAGCGGTGCAGGCGTCTGCTCCGGTAGACAGCTATGTCGTGCCGGAGCCGTGGAATATGCCGGGCTATACCGATCCGGTTATCATGGCTGCCGGAGCATTTGTACAAGGTGCGACGACCGAACTGTCGGCCGATGCGCCGATCCGGGAACCGTATATCGGCTATATGCAGGGCGCGCTGACCTATGAACACGCGGTTGCCGCCGCGAAAAAGGTTCTTTCCACACTAATAGCTGCGCATTAAACCGGTGACGCATCCGAGGATCTCAACCCGATCGCACGTAAATTGCATCGGCTGAAATGCTTCGTTTTCCGGACGGAGTTCGATCATGTTTCCGGAATGAAAGAAGCGCTTCACGGTAACATCCTCGCCGTCGATCCGTGCGACGACTATGGCGCCGTCTTCTGCGGGAAGATCCTGTTCGACGACGATGATGTCGCGGTCACGGATGCCGGCGTTCTGCATGCTGTCGCCGTCGACGCGAAGCATAAAAGCGTTATCACCGTGAGAATGGTGCAGAAGAAGGGAGGGGATTGCAAACATCTCCTCTCTGTTTTCATATGAGGTGATCGGAATACCTGCTGCTACCTTGCCGAGAAGTGCGACGTTTTCCGTATGCACATCGCTTTTGCGGGCTGCTGCATAAGCCCGTTTTTTGTTCGGATCGCCGATCAACAGTCCCTGATCGATCAGTTGTTTCAGATACCGGTGTACGGATGAGGGCGAACGAAGTCCTACTGCATCACAGATCTCGCGCACGGTCGGTGCATAGCCGTTGCGCTGCTGCTCGGTCAGGATGAATTGATAAATTGTGTTTTGTGCGTCGGAAAGCTTTGTCATATTCGGTATCCTCCGATACCATTATAACACAACCGATTCCGTTATGCAAACATTTGTTCGAATATTTTATGCGTTTTGCGGATCGTCCGGATCCAAAAACGTCGCTTCTTCTTCACGCAGTTTGATGTACTTCGCGGCCTGGCGGCTTTTATCTTCCGTAATGGCGGCATAGTGTTTTCGTGTGGTATTGACGTCTTTATGTCCGAGAACATCCGCCACCAAATAAATATCTCCGCTTTCCTGATACAGCATCGTGCCGTATGTACTGCGCAGTTTGTGCGGCGTGATCTTCTTCAACGGTGTCGACAGCTGTGCGTATTTCTTGACAAGATTTTCGACTGCACGCGGTGTGATGCGTCGCTTTTGCATGGAGAGGAAAAAGGCATCTTCGCTTCCGGCAAGAGGGATGATCTGCCTGCGTTCGCCGAGATATGCAAGAAGCGCGTTCTGAACTTCAGGCCCGAATGCCAGCACTTCCTGATTTCCGCCTTTTCTTGTCACGACAAATTGATTGTTTGTGAAATCGATGTCATTGAGATCCAGACCGACAAGCTCAGAGATCCGAATCCCTGTACCGAGGAAGAGCGAGAGGATCGCAACGTCACGCACTTTGGTCGCATCATGATAATACCGCTGATTTTTTGTCATGCCGATTCCTTGCTCGGTCGTATCCAGGAGATCTGCAACCTCATTTGCATCCAATCGAATGATCGCTTTTTCGTGAAGTTTCGGCGTATCGACCAATGCGGGATACATCGAAATGTGTTCCAGATACAGTTCGATGTCGAGGGAACGGAGGAGTTTCAGGTCATCAAGCGTGATCGCCTGCGGAGTCTTTCCGGAAAACGACGGAATTGCACCGGATGTCAGAAACCGAAAGAAGCTTCTTAAATCTACGGCATACCCATACCGCGTCAAAACAGATGTCGTCGGTTCCGACGCGCGGAAATATAATTGGCAAAAATCGGGCAAATCCGATAAAACATTTCGAAACCGAACGGTATAGTTGAGTTTCTTTTGTGCCTGATACTCGCTCATAAGAGCCTCCAAAGTGACGGGAGACATAAATTGCGTCCCGAATTTCTATGATCAGATTTTAACACAACTATTCGTTAAAGACAAGTTTAACGAATAGTTGTTTACAAAAAATACAAAGATATTGTACAATATTTGGGAAAACCGCGATTTTCAGGCGCGGTTTGCGTTTTCGTCGGATTGTTTACTCAATAAGTCTTTGATTGCATTTCTTGCAAGTAAATCGCATCGATTGTTTTCTTCGTTGTCGGAATGTCCTTTGACTTTATGGAATGTTACCGTGTGCGTCACGCACAGTGCTTCAAGCTGTTCCCAAAGATCTCGGTTTTCAACGTCTTTCTTGTTGGCCGTTTTCCATCCGTTTGCGCGCCAGGCTTTCAGCCAGCGTTTTTCAAATGCATTGCACAAATATGCGCTGTCCGTATACAAATCAACAAAACAACTGCGTTTTAAAAACCGAAGCGCTTCGATCGCTGCCGTCAATTCCATCCGGTTGTTTGTGGTATTCAGTTCGCCGCCGTTTGCTTCTTTTCGATGATCGCGATACAACAGCACACAGCCCCAGCCGCCTGGTCCCGGATTTTTAGAGCATGCGCCGTCCGTATAAATAATCACGTGATCCATATCATTCCTGCCTGAAAAATTGTATATAATCTGTGATGCATGTGAGCTGAAGCAGTTTCAAGTCGCAGGCATTCGTTTGATTTATCGTATCATGTTCCTGCAAAAATGTCGAGATATGATTTTGGTAATCGTGCAATATATTCAGAATCGGTTCAACTGCAGCGCTGTTTATGCTCTGAAACGGTTCAAGAGCCGCATCGATCGTTTCGTTCAGCGTTTTTAATTCCGTTTTCAGATTGATCCCGTCTATCATATCACGATCCAATTGCAGACTGAGTTCACTGAGTCGATCCGGAACAACGGAAAGCAGGTTGATTGCCTGCATCGTATTGTTCAGTACGCTTTCATCTCCTTTCAGCGTAATATGCACGAAATTACGTTCGGTTATGTACGGAGTAGCTTCAAATCCGTCATTTCTGACTTGAGATTGCACCTTTTGCAGGCTTTCTTCATCAACATATGCAGCAGCGAACACGCGGAATACGGATCCGTCCGGATAGACCAGTCCTCCTGCTCCCATCGTCCGGAGCTGTAACGCGTGCGAATCTGCTTTCGCCTGTTCCGTAAAGACGCCCATTTGCAGGATATAATACGGCGTTTCCGTTACGGTAATTGTATTCTGAACCGGTGCGGAAGGTATTGCAGACGGAGATACGGAAGGAGTCGCTTCCTGGTTTTTCAGAGCGGAGACGATCTTCTGATCCGGATCGCTGCCTGTATTTCCGAATAACGCGGAAAGATTGCCGATCTGATCCGAAAGAATTGTGCCGATCGGAGACAAGACGATGATAACAGCAATCAGCACAACGGACAGCAAAACGACGGCGATCGTTGCAGCGTTGCTCCTTTTGCCTGATCTTGTACCATGTGTATGCAGAACTGTACGGCGTTCCATAAAACAAAAACCTCCTTGTGCTGTTGTCAAACAATACGCAAGGAGGCTTTCATGTATTCCTGTTTATTGATGTTCCGAGCCGTCAACCGACGGTATCACATAGTCCGGAACAGAGGTAAGAGGAATCGCGTTGCTGATGTATTTCTTTAATGAGAAGCGGAAACAGGTCCACTCCCCTTCCTCGCTCTCGACTTCAATCTGTTCTTCAAGCTGATCCATGATCTTTTTTGCAATGGACAACCCGAGTCCTGTTCCGCCGTCTTTTCTCGAGCTGTCTACCTTGTAGAAACGTTCGAACAAACGCGGCAGCTTTTCTTTGGCAATCCCGATTCCGTCGTCCCATACATCCACATACACTTCCTGCTTATCTTCCGTGACGCGAAGACGGATCGTTGACTTTGCATAGCGCAGCGCATTGTCGATCAGGATGACCAGTACCTGTTCGATCCGATCGCGATCGCTCAGCACTTCCGAAAGATCGTCTTTTGTCTCAATCTCTATCCTGATACCGCGTTTTTTGGCAGTCGGCAGAAAGCTTTGCATGACTTCTTCGAGCAGTTCATTTACATCGAACATGGTCATCTCCATCGTTTCGGTTCCTGCCTGCAAGCGGCTCAGCTGCAGCATGTCGGTGATGAGCCGGGACAGCCGCTCCACTTCATGAAGCATGATCGCGTAATATCGTTTTTGCGCTTCGGGATCCTTAACCATTCCGTCTGCAAGAGGTTCCAGAAGCCCGCGAAGAGAAGTCAGCGGCGTACGCAGTTCATGGCTGATGTTGGCGACATACTCGTTGCGCATTTTTTCAAGCTTTTCAAGCTCTGTCGCATCCTTGAATAATCCGACCGCGCCTACACAGCCGTTCGTATCGGAAAGGATCGGAACAATCGTGATCCAAAGCATACGTTCTCCGGGCAGTTGATACTGAAATGCCCGCGGCTTCTCTGTATCGACGACGCCGTCAAATGCGTCCCAAATCGAACGATCCGGAACAAGATCGATCGGCGAATGGATATCCACCGTTCCGAACATCTTCATCAGAGCGGGATTGTAATGCGTCAGCTCGCCCTGCCTGTTAATTGCGGCAACTCCGTCGGAAAAGCTTGAAAGAATATAACCGAGCTGCCGCTTCTCACTTTCAAGCTGCCGTATGGTCGACGACAGCGCGCCGCTCATGTTGTTCAAAGTTCTTGCAAACAGACCGAGTTCACCCGGGTAATCCTCTTTTGCACGCACTTCGTAGTTGCCTTTGGAAAGCTGCTTCGCAACATTTGTCATCTCCGACAGCGGATGCAGCATTTGATTGACGGCAAAGTATGCGGAAAAAATCAACAGCGGGATCAGGATAAGCGAAACGATCCACAACGAACGTGATAAGCGCGTAAATGCATAATTCACATTGTTGATCTCCTTGATCAGAACAAAGCATCCGACCGCATGATCACTTGTTTTCGGATACAGAGGTCTGCCGACACAGATCGCATTTTTTGATTCGGTCAGTTGAAACTTTTCAAAATCGAGTTCTTCACCGGAGAGAACAAGATCGTAGATCTCACGGATATAAGGGCTGCTCTCATAATCCGAAATGTTTGTGTTGTAATAATAATCCGGGTCGTCCGCTTTTGAGAACAACAAAATATAGGACGTGTCATTGGAATATGAGATCGCGTCCAGATAGCCGGAAAACGTCGTTCTCGACAAAGTCTGATCCGCAGGATTGCAAAACAGTTCCTGCGCGCTGTCTGCGGTTTTATTCAATTGTTCGCGTTCGAGACTGATGTAGGTCTTTCTGCCGAAATACGTGTATGCTGCAACCAACAGAACGACGCTGATCACGACAAGAATGATACAGATCAGGAACGCCCTGCGAAATACTTCGCCCTTACGCTTCATAGTTTACGGATTATCGAGTTCAAATTTATAACCGACGCCGTAGATCGTTTTGATGCTCCAACCGAGTCCGTCGGAATCCAGCTTTGCACGGAGCCGTTTGATATGCGTATCGACGGTTCGTGTTTCACCGGCGAAATCGTATCCCCAAACGCGGGAAAGCAGCGTATCACGCGTGAAGACCTGACCGGGATTTGATGCAAGCATATAAAGGATCTCGATTTCCTTCGGCGTGCAGATTACATGCTCGCCGCGCAGCGTTACGGTATAGCTGTTAAGATCGATCGTCAGACCGTTGTATGTGATGATGTTCGGGTCCTTTGATTGTTCTTTCGTTTCAACACGGCGAAGGATCGCTTTTACGCGTGCGACGACCTCGCGCGGGCTGAACGGTTTGACAATATAATCATCCGCACCGAGCTCGAGACCCAGAATGCGATCGATCTCCTCTCCCTTCGCGGTCAGCATAACGATCGGAAGCGTGGAATTTTTGCGAACCTCGCGACAGACATCAATGCCGCTTTTCTTCGGCATCATGATATCGAGAATGCACAAAGATACGGACGAGTCGATCTTTGCAAGGCCTTCTTCTCCGTCATATGCATCAATGACTTCGTAACCTTCGGATTCGAAATAAATATGCAGCGACTCGTGAACGACGGGTTCGTCATCGCAGATCAAAATCTTGATTGCCATTTTACATTCCTCCATTTATTAACCATATTATAATGCAGTGGGCTGACAAAAAACAAGACGAATCATGAAAATTCGCCTTGTTTTCACTATTTTGTCACGATTACTCGGTCCCGGATGCAACGATTCGATTGTACTCGGAAAGCAGTTTCTCGTATGCCGCTTGATAGCTCGTTTTATCCGTTGCTGCCCGAAGCTCTTCGATCAGCGTGTTGACATATGTCGCATCGAAATCCTCGTGTGAGTCGATATAATCGTTTACCAAAGCGATCAGCGCCTCGCCGCGTTCTTTCATGGATTCCGACGAGTCATGTACGTTGCAAACCGGGAATTCGGAAACGTACTGTGCGACGCTTTTATCCGTTCTGACCCAGGTATTTCCGAAGATCTTGTTCAGATACTTATCCTCGAGATCATAGAATGGATTGTCCGGCCGCAGAAGTACATACGTTGTTTCTTCGATTTCATCCGGATCACAGTTGTCCGTCGCGATACAGCCGGATTTCCTGCAAACGGAAAGCGTCACATGCATATCGCACGTATCGGTCGGCACGTTGGAATAATTGAACCAATCGGTGACCAGCCGGAATTTTTTGTCGATCTCCTGATAATGAACGCATGCCTCGGTTGCCAGCCGTCCGGAAACCGGGCAAACCGTGCGCTGCACGAGACCAAGCG
>ONMC01000083.1 GCA_900318745.1 uncultured Eubacteriales bacterium | reverse complement strand
ACGGCTTTTTCGATATCTTCATCCAGCGCTTTGATGTGGAAACAGGTGCATTCCTTTGCGGTAAACGCGTTCAGGTTGGCGCCGATGGCGTCCGCCTCCGCCGCGATGTCCGACGCGCTGCGCGTCTCCGTGCCCTTGAAGAGCATGTGCTCAATCAGATGTGAAATGCCGGCGTTCGCTTCCGATTCAAAAACCGAGCCCGCATTCACCCAAACGCCGATCGCAACAGACCGCACGGACGGCATATGCTCCGTCATCACGCGGATCCCGTTCTGCAGCAGCGTTTTTTCGATCATCTCCGTTACCTCCGATGCAAAATGAGGGGCCGCGCTTTCGCCGCCCCCCTTTATTCTGTTCGTCAGTTCTCCCCGTTATCCGCGTCATTCTTGGTCTCGGGAAGCAGATCCTTGCGGGTCAGACCGATCTTGCCGGTCTTCGGATCGATCTCGAACACGCGCACGAGCACCTGATCGCCGATGTTCAGAACGTCCTCGACCTTGTTCACGCGCTCTCTCGCAATGCGGGAGATGTGCAGAAGTCCGTCGGTGCCGGGCTTGAGGTTCACGAACGCGCCGAACTCCTTGATGCCGACCACGGTGCCGAGATAGACCTTGCCGACTTCGATATCCTCGACGATCCCGTCGATGATGCGCTTCGCTTCTTCGGCTGCCGCCTGATCGGGCGATGCGATGAACACGCTGCCGTCGTCCTCGATATCGATCTTGACGCCGGTCTTTGCGATGATGCCGTTGATCGTCTTGCCGCCGCTGCCGATGACGTCGCGGATCTTGTCCGGATTGATCTTGAAGGAGAGGATGCGCGGCGCATAGGGCGAAAGCTCCTTGCGCGGCTCAGCGATCGTCTCCGCCATCTTGTCGAGGATGAACAGACGGCCCTTGCGCGCCTGTTCGAGCGCACGGGTCAGGATCTCGCGGTCGATGCCCTTGATCTTGATGTCCATCTGGATCGCGGTGATGCCATCACGCGTACCTGCCACCTTGAAGTCCATGTCGCCGAGGAAGTCCTCGAGACCCTGGATATCGGTGAGGATCGCAATGTTGCCGGACTCGACGTCCTTGATGAGACCCATCGCAACGCCTGCGACCGGCTTCTTGATCGGAACGCCCGCATCCATCAGCGCCAGCGTGCTGGCACAGATCGACGCCTGCGAGGTGGAACCGTTCGAGCTGATGACCTCGGATACGAGGCGCATGCAGTACGGGAACTCCTCTTCGCTCGGCAGAACCGGAAGCAGCGCGCGCTCTGCGAGCGCGCCGTGACCGATCTCGCGGCGGCCGGGGCTGCGCACGGGGCGCGTTTCACCGGTCGAATACGGCGGCATGTTGTACTGATGCATGTAGCGCTTGCTGTCTTCCAGCGTGAGACCGTCAAGGATCTGCGCTTCGGCGATCGTGCCCAGCGTTGCGATCGTCATGACCTGCGTCTGACCGCGGGTGAACACCGCGCTGCCGTGCGGACGCTCGAGCATGTGCACTTCGCTCCAGATCGGACGGATCTCGTCCTGCGCGCGTCCGTCGGGACGGATCTTCTTGTTGATGATCTTGTCGCGCATGACTTCCTTCTGCATCTGATACAGGATCGCGTCGACGTCCTTTTCCATGCCGGGATCGCTCTCGGCGAACGCCGCCTTGACCTCTTCCTTCACCTGCTCGGTGCGCGCTTCGCGCTCGTAGCGGTCGAAGGTGTCCATCTGCCAGACGACCTTGTCCATCGCAAATTCGCGAACGCGGCGGTTGAGGTCCTCGTCCGGAACATGGATGTTGACTTCCATCTTGGGCTTGCCGACTTCCTTCTGAATCATCTCGATGAAGTCGACGATCTTCTTGATCTCTTCGTGTGCAAACAGGATCGCGCCGAGCATTTCTTCCTCGGTCACTTCGTTTGCGCCTGCCTCGACCATCATGACCGCGTCGCGCGTGCCGGCGACCGTCAGCGCAAGGCGGCTCTTTTCACGCTGTGCGCAGTCGGGGTTCAGGATGTATTCGCCGTCGATCATGCCGACCGCCACGGAGCCCGTCGGGCCCATGAACGGCGCCGGAGAGATGGACAGCGCGATCGAGGAGCCGATCATGCCCAGCACGTCGGGCTGGATGTCCTGCTCCACCGAGAGAACGGTCGCGATGACCTGCACGTCGTTGTAGAATCCCTTCGGGAACAACGGGCGCAGCGGACGGTCGATAAGACGCGAGGTCAGGATCGCCTTTTCGGTCGGGCGGCCTTCGCGCTTGATGAAACCGCCGGGGATCTTGCCGACCGCATACAGTTTCTCTTCAAATTCAATGGACAGCGGCAGAAAATCAACGCCGTCGCGCGGTTCCTTGGCGACCGTTGCGTTGACCATGACCGCCGTTCCGCCGCAGCGCACGAGGCAGTTGCCGCCCGCTTGCTCGGCGTACTTTCCGGTTTCGACGATCAGCTTGCGATCGCCTACCATGGTTTCGAACACTCTGAACATTTTGTCTTTTTTCCTCTTTATCTTTATTTAATAATTGCCTTTCAAAGTGCAGCGAATCCCAAAAAGTGAGGCGGGGAACAAAACCCCCGCCTTTTCTCTTTACTTTCTGAGGTTCAATGCTGCAATGATCGCTCTGTAACGCTCGATGTCCTTTTCCTTCAGATAGTTCAGAAGACCTCTGCGGGTACCGACCATCTTCAGAAGACCGCGGCGGGAGTGGTGATCCTTCTGGTTGACCTTGAGATGCTCATTGAGGTGATTGATGCGTTCCGTGAGGAGTGCGATCTGGACCTCGGGAGAACCCGTGTCACCCTCGTGCAGTGCGTGCTTTGCAATGATTTCCTGTTTCGTCATGTTTGTTTCCTCCTTGTATTGGTATCCCCGTAGGCTGCGTATGGCGTCGGAGAGTCGCATCAACCCAGCTTACGGTTTAACATTGGACAGTTTAGCATACCTGTTCCGAAAAGGCAACCCCTTTTTTGACTTCCCGCAAAACTTTTTTTGCGTTTTCCGCATCCGTCCGGATCTGCGAAAACAACGCTTCCTTATCCGGAAAAATTTGCTCGTCGCGCAGTTTTTTCCAGAACGCGACGCCGATGCACTTGCCGTACAGATCGAGCTGCGCGTCAATCGCGTGCGTCTCCACCGTGCGCACCTGCCCGCCGACCGTCGGGTTCTTCCCCACGTTCGTCACGGCGTCAAACCGCTGTCCGTCAAAAAGCAGTTCCGTTGCATAAACCCCGTCCGGCGGCAAAATCTGTCTGCCTTCCGAGAGGTTCGCGGTCGGACAGTCGAACTGCCGTCCGAGCGCCTTTGCGTGCACGACCTCGCCCGAAAGCACATACGGACGATCCAGCAGAAGCGCTGCCGTTTCGAAATCGCCGGTGCGGATCGCCTCGCGCACGCGCGTCGACGCGCAGGTGATCCCGTTGATCCCGACCTTGTCGATCACGACCGTCTCGACACCGCGCTGTGACAGAAGCGTTTTCAGCAGAGCCGTATCGCCCTTCGCGCCTGCGCCGAACCGATAATCGTAGCCGACGACGACCGCAGAAACCGCGCCGTGATAGCGCGCGCACAGCCAGTCGAGAAACGCATCCGGCTCCATGGCTGCGAACGTGCGGTCGAACGGAATGCTGTCCACGCGATCGCACCCGCAGGATCGGATCAGCGTTTCACGCTGTTTCGGTGTGCAGATATAGGAAAACGCGCCCGAAAACAGCTCCTTCGGATGATTCGTATAGGTAAACGCGACCGCCTCGTCGCCGCGCGCATGCGCGATCTGCGCCGCGCGGTTCAGCAGCGCGCGATGTCCCAGATGCACGCCGTCGAACATCCCCAGCGCCACAACCGTTTGATTCATAGTACCTCCGTAGAATACTGTTGACGGAGGTCTTCTCTCCCTCCGTCAGCCTTGCGGCTGCCACCTCCCTCGTCAGAGGGAGGTCATGTTTCCCCCGACGAGCCCCCCTTGTCAGGGGAGCTGTCAGCGACAGCTGACTGAGGGGTTGTCACGCCCCGTACAGATGGACCTTTAAAACGGCGCTGCCGTCCTTTACGACGCCGACGCCCAGAAAATCGCCGCAATAGATGCGGTATATGCCGTCGTCCGCGCCGGTGCGCGTGGAAAGCCCGTTCACGGTCGGCTTGCGCCGATCCGCCTTGAGATCGAGGCGCGGAAACGTCGACGCCGCTTCCTCGCACGGGATCAGCGCGTCGCAGAGCTGTCCCTGCCCCTTCATTTCTTCGAGCTGTGAGATCGATACCGACCGTTCGAGCGTGAACATGCCGGACGCGGTGCGCAGCAAAAATGCCATGTGCGCGGGCACGCAAAGCGCTTCTCCGATGTCGCTGCAAAGCGTTCGGATATAGGTGCCGCGCGAACAGACGACCTCGAGCAGAAACCGGTTCGGTCCGAGCGTCTGCGTGCGAACGAGCGAATGGATCTCGACCTCGCGCGTTTTATCCGGGATCTCTTTTCCCGCAAGCGCCAGATCGTAAAGCTTTTGTCCGTTGAATTTCAATGCGGAATATTTCGGCGGCGTCTGCAGGATCCGCCCGGTAAACCGCTTAAGAACGGCATCGAGCTGCGCTTCCGTCACCACAGAATCGGAGGTTTCGACCACCTTGCCCTGCGCATCCTGCGTGTCGGTCGCAATGCCGAACACGATCTCGCACAGATAGGTCTTTTGCTTGTCGACCAGATAATCGAACAGCCGCACGGCGCGTCCGACACAGACCGGCAGAACGCCTGCCGCCTCCGGATCGAGCGTGCCGAGATGCCCCACGCGCTTCGTCTCAAAGATGCGCCGCACATCGACGACCGCGTCGCTCGACGACATCGACGGCGGTTTTAAAACCGAAACGATCCCTTCCATCATTGCAGAGCGTCAAGCAGCGCGCCGCGCATCGTGCGAAGCGCATCATCGAGCGGCATTTCAAGCGTGCAGCCGGCCGCGCGCTGATGTCCGCCGCCGCCGAACCGCTGTGCCACCGCCGCCACATCGCAGAAGCGCTTCGAGCGCATGCTGATGCGGACCGTTCCGTCCGAAGACTCGCGCAGCACGCACGCCGCCTCGACGACGTCGATGTCGCGCACGTAATCGATCAGTCCCTCGCAGTCGTACTTTGTTGCGCCGTACGCATTGAGGACCTTTTTCGGGATCGCAACGATGCCGAGTCCCTCCGGCGTGATCTCCGCTTCGTTCAGCGCGTATGCGATCATTTTCGCCTTTGCAATGCGCATTTCCCGGAACAGGATGCGGTTGAGCTCCGGCAGATCGATGCCGTACGACAGGAGTTTTGCCGCGGCAAGCAGCGAGTCCGCCGACGTATTGGAATACGCAAAGTTGCCGGTGTCGGTGATGATCGCCGTGTACAGCGCTTCGGCTGTTCCGTGCGTAAGCGAGATGCCGAGCGCGTCGAGCAGGACCAGAATGAGCTCGCCGGTCGCGCCGACGTCCTCCACCCAGTCGCCGTCCTTGGACGTGCGCGGATTCGTCATATGATGATCGATGCAGAACTGATACGGCGCCTGCTCGAGGATCGGCTTCATCCATCCGGTTCTCGCATGATCCGCGCAGTCGACAAAGATCACCGCTTCCTGCGGCGCGGGCAGGCTTTCGTCGCTTCGCACCGTATCGGCGCCTTCCAGAAACGACAGGTATCGCGGTACCGGATCGGGACAGACCACGGTTGCATCCTTGCCGATCGAGCGCAGCGCCGCGCGCAAAGCAAGGCAGGAGCCCAACGTATCGCCGTCGGGCGAACGATGGGCTGCCAGATAAAACGATTGATGCAGTTGGATGAATGCCGTCGCCTGCTCGAGGTTCATGCTTCGTCCTCCCCGTCCTTCGGATCGTCCTTATGCAGCGAACGGATCACCTCGGAAATATGTACCGAATAGGCGATCGAATCGTCTGCGACAAACCGGATCGACGGCACGCGGCGGATCGTCATGCGCGCGCCGACTTCATGAGCGATAAAGCCCGCCGCATGGTTCAGCGCGTCCACCGCCGTCTTTGCGGCGTTCGGATCGCTGTCATAGACCGAAACATGCGCTTTGGCATATTTGAGATCCGGCGTGATTTCCATTTCGGTGATCGACGTCACCGCGGGCACGCGCGGGTCCTTCATGTCGAAGATGATCGCGCTGACCGTTTTTTTCAGCTCCTCACGAAGCCGTTCGTTTCGTACCTTTGCCATCAGCGCTTCACTTCCTCCATCATGTAGCACTCGATCACGTCTTCTTCGAGGATATCGTTGAAGTTCTCGATCGAGATACCGCATTCATAGCCGGCGAGGACTTCCTTCGCGTCGTCCTTGAAACGCTTCAGGGATGCGATCTTGCCGTCGTGGATCACGATGCCGCCGCGAACTACACGCACCTGCGCGGTGCGGGTAACCTTGCCCTCGTTGACATACGCACCCGCGATCGTGCCGACGCCGGACACGCGGAACGTGCTGCGAACCGTGCAGCGTCCGAGTTCGACCTCATGGAAGACCGGCTTGAACATGCCCTTCATTGCGTTTTCCACATCCTCGATCGCGTTGTAAATGACGCGATAGGTGCGCACGTCGACCTTTTCCTTTTCGGCGGCCGCACGTGCCGTGGAATCCGGACGCACGTTGAAGCCGATGACGATCGCGTTCGACGCGGATGCGAACATGATGTCCGAACCGGTGATCGCGCCGACGCCGCTGTGGATGCAGCGCACGCGCACTTCGTCGTTCGAGAGCTTTTCGAGCGCCTGCTTGACCGCTTCGACCGAGCCCTGCACGTCCGCCTTGATGATCAGGTTGAGGTCCTTGAGATCGCCTTCCGCCATCTGATTGAACAGATCGTCCAGCGAGACCTTCTGCGCCTGCTTGACCTGCGCCGCCTTCAGACGGTCGCGGCGTTCTTCGGCAACCTGACGGTTCAGTTTATCGTCGTCCGCCGCAAACAGCGTATCGCCCGCTGCCGGGACCTCGTTGAAGCCGAGGACCTCGACCGGCGTGGACGGACCCGCACTATTCACGGAGCGTCCCTTGTCGTCCATCATGGCGCGGACTCTGCCGTACGCCGTGCCGGCGACGATCGTATCGCCCTTTCGCAGCGTACCGTTCTGCACGAGGACCGTTGCGACCGGACCGCGCGCCTTGTCGAGCTGCGCTTCGATGATCGTGCCCTTCGCAAGACGGTCGGGGTTTGCTTTGAGTTCGAGCACGTCTGCCTGCAGAAGCACCATTTCGAGGAGCTGATCGAGGTTGATCTGCTTCTTTGCCGAGACAGGCACGCAGATCGTGTCGCCGCCCCATTCCTCGGTGACGAGACCGTACTCGGTGAGCTGCTGCTTGACGCGATCGGGATCCGCGGTATCGCGGTCGATCTTGTTGATCGCAACGACGATCGGGACGCCCGCCGCCTTTGCGTGATTGATCGCCTCGATCGTCTGCGGCATGATGCCGTCGTCCGCCGCCACAACAAGGATGACGACGTCCGTGACCTGCGCGCCGCGGGCACGCATTGCGGTGAATGCTTCGTGACCCGGCGTGTCGATAAAGGTGATCTGCTTGCCGTTCAG
>ONMC01000081.1:3002-16968 GCA_900318745.1 uncultured Eubacteriales bacterium | reverse complement strand
TGCGCTCCTCGCGGAACGTCCAGCGCGAATTCCAGAAATAGCTGTTTGCGATGCCGCAGGCATAGCCGATGATCTTCGCAACATAATAAACGCCGAAGATCGCGTTCAGCGCGGATGCGACCAGAAAGTCGATCAGCGTGTTGGATACGCCGATCAAACCGAACTTCAAAAGCTGAACAAAGCTTTTCTTTCCGTCAGACGCCGACATAATAGACCTTTCCGAAAACGGCAAGCACGTTTTCAATGAACTTCGCGTATCCGTACGGCACCGGAAGCCCGGAGATCGCCGGATACATCAGCACGAATTCGACTGCCGCGACGGCAAGCCATACCCACTTGAGCATTTTAAGACGCGGATACCGCTTCTCCGCATAGAACAGCAAAAGCAGCGTCATCAGCATAACGAACGGCAGCGTCGAGAAATAGTGATACAGGAACACGCACCGTGTGACGAGCGCCCACGGTAAGAGCCCGGCAAGGATCCCGACGAGCACAAACACGAACGCGCGGTCCTTTCTGCATGCGGGATTCTTGAACCACTCGACGACGGCGAACACCGAACCGAACGCGGACACGTACCACACCGCCGGATTGCCGGTGCTCGAAATGTTGGAAAGCAGCCGGACGCCGCCGACCTCCGGATAGCCCGCATAGAACCATACGGACTTCTGTGCAAGCGGCCACTGATACCACATCGACTGGCACTGATGCGTGGCGTCGAGGTTGCTGTGATAGTGATACATGCTGATCTGTTCGTCCCAGAGCACGCGCAGCCGGTCCTCGAACGTCGCACAGTTCTTGTCGATATAATAGCAGTAGTTGGTGACAAAGTACAGCGCCGCAGGGATCGCGATGAAGAACAGACAGCACCACACCGGCGTCATCAGAAGGTTGTTCAGCGAGAGATCGACGTCGCCGCGCCTGTGCATCGCGAGCCGGAACACGACCGAGGAAGCGGCCGCGATCCCGATCGCCGCGGCAAGTCCGCCCATCACAGCCGGAGACAGCAGCAGCGCATACCATTGCGATTGCGCAAACGTGCCGCTGCCGCGCTTGTTGTCGAGTACAAACTTTGCCGCCGCACCGATCGCGAACAGCACCGGAAGAAACGCAAGCACGTTGACCGGCATTTTTTTGCGCTGCTCCTTCGGTACATCGCGCCGCGTCTTCAGAATACGGACGAGGTTATAGATGAGATCGCCGAAATACAGCACCGCAAGCCCCGCGCCGGAATAGAAGCAGGTCCACTTCGACGATGCGCCGAGTCCAAACGCGAAGCCCGACAGTCCGAGCGCCAGCAGTTTTTTCCAAAACGGACGCGCTTCGAAGTCCTCCGCGATGTAATCCAGCATAAAGAGGAACATCAGCAGCGTAAAGAACAGCGCGTACACGTCGATCGTCGCGATGCGCGTCTGCGCGAAGTGCATGCAGTCGACCGCCATGAGTCCCGTCGAAACGAGCGCAAAGTCCGTGCGCCGGAAGATGCGCTTGCTCATCACATACAGGACCGCAAGGATGAACACGCCGAACAGCGTGCCGGAGAAACGCCAGCCGAACGGCGTCATGCCGAAGATGCGGATGCCGACGGCGATCAGAAGCTTACCGAGCGACGGATGCGTCCATTCATAGATCGAATAGCCGTTTTGTGCCGCGTATTCGCGTCCGTATTCGCGCGCGAGATCATCGTTCTGCACCATCTCATAAGCGGTGCGCGCGTGATAGATCTCGTCAAAATACATGTTGCTGAGATACGACGGATTCAGCGCGACCGCATCCTGCTCGTCGGTCAGCTTTTCGGACCCGTCGTGCGGATCGTAAACGGTGATTCTCAGCTGCTGTGCACCGTTGAACGCCGCGAGCTCGCAGATCTTCACATCGCCCTGTGCGACATACAGGATCACGTACTGCGTCTCGGTCTCGAACGAAACCGTTTCCCACTTGAACATGTCTCCGTTTTCCTGTGAAAACGTTGCAAGCGGCTCCGTTTCGCCGGGACGGAAGTATCCGCCGACGAACCCTGCATCGTCATAGAGTTCGATCTCGCCCGTGCCGATCGCGCCGTAAAAGCGCAGCTCGGTCACATCCGTCGTCTCTCCCAGATCGACAATGACGGTCGTGTCGCTTTCCGGTGTCCAGACCGTCTGCGGCGAACGCAGCGATCCGAGGTTCAAAAAGGCGACGAGCGCATAGACCGCGCACAGCACGAACAGCACGACGATATCGCGCTTCGTCATGCGGCGCCCGTCCTCGACGCCGATCTCGCTTCGAAACCGTTTGAAGTCCATGCCGGTCACCTCCTCTCCGCCTTCGCGCGCTTGCCGCGCGGCTTTTCTCCGGTCCCTGCGGGATCGGACGGATCGAACGACAGCGCCTTTAAGAACACCGTCGCCGTGAAATACATCGCCGTACCGACCTCGAGAAGAGAGATCAGCGCGATCATTTGATTGTGGATGGTTCCGCCGCGGATCAGATCGATCGCGCCGTCGGAAACGACAAACATCGCTGTCATTTCATTCATGAACGTCGTAACCGTCAGCATGCAGAACGCAGCAAGCTTATGCGGATCGCGATCGTACGCATAAGCAAACACGAGCAAAAACAGCGCCGGGAATACGTAGCGTTCATGCATATAATGCCCGAACGTAAATATCCAGATGCAGAACGCGGCGGCAAGCAGAAAGATCAGTCCGCGGTTCGTGTAAACGGAGTAGTTCGCTTTGCGGTGGCGGTTCCGGTACAGAACGAACAGGACCGCAGTCAGCGCGCCGGCAGCGATGATGCCGATCACGCCGAGCGTTTTATAGGACAGCGCCGCACCGAACAGTCTGCTCAAAGCGCCGAGTAGGAACGTTGCAGAAAACGTGCATGCCGCAGCAAACAGCGATGCCGCGCCGACAACCGTCGGGCCGCCCGCGCGCAGCCATTCGGACAGCGAACGTCCGTTTTGTTCGCGGCGAACCGCGAATACCGTCAGCACCGCGGACAGTACGCCGTACAGCGGAAACTCCGCGAGTGCGCCGATCGATCTTCCGAGCGCGTCGCCCGTTTCACCGGCCTGGCGGAACAGAAAATACAGCACCGCAAGGAATCCCGCAACGCATGCGCCGACGATCAGCTCCGTCAGCGCCGGTGTGCCGTCGTTCTCCTTTCTCGTGCGCATTTCCTGCCACGCGCGCATCACGAGCATCGGGAACAGGATCAGCAGCGAAACCTTCGAGAACAGCGCATTGCAGCGCACCAGGATCCCGCCGACGCCGAGACCGCCGAACACCTCGGTGCCCGCTTTGGTCCAGTTCGCGCCGAACAGTGTGAAGTAGTTATACGCCTCGATCGACGCATAATCGTATCCGCCGGACGCACTCATAAACCGCTCCGCCATCCACAGAAGCGGCATATCGCCGCCGCGGAAGAGCAGCGATGCGAACAGCAGCACCGCGAGCGCGCCGAGCACCGCCGCTGCGGACCAGATCACATGCTGTCCGAATCGCTTCGTGCCGTACTGATCGACGCCGGTCATCACATACATCAGCGCAAGCACCGGTCCGAAGATCAGCGCCTGCCACTTCATCAGGATCGCAACGGCATATAAAAGCCCCGCGAGCAGCCGCATCCACGGCTTTTCACGGCTGTCGTTCAAAAGCAGGAACGTGCCGAGCAGCAGCGCGGTCAGGATCGAGTCGATCTGTCCCCATGCACCGGATAAAAACACCGCGGCGGGATTCAGAACGATCAGACCCGCAAGCAGCATTGCAAGGCGGTCGCCGCATCCGAAGCGCTTCGCCGCCTTCAAAAGCAGCCATCCCGAGATCACATCGCATGCGAACGCGGGCAGCATATACACAAACAACCGCACCGGCTCCGGTCCGTTTTGGAACAGCGAAGCGACGCGCCAGAGCAGCGCGCACACGAGCATGTATCCCGGCGGATAGTCGCACCAGTTGTCGACATAGAACGCATGCGTGCCCTGCGTCGCGACCTTTGCGCCCCATCCCTGCCAGCAGGCAATATCGGTGCTGTGTCCCTTGAATACCGCGCACAGAACAAAGCGGATGATGCATCCGATCAGCACAAGCAGTGCGAACACGACGCCGCGATACGCGACCGGTTCCGTTTCGTTCGCAAGCGTGCGCGCGCGATCCCGAAAACCGAACAGCAGAGCGATCGCCGCGATCGCACCGAGCCAGAAGATCACCGTGAAGACGTTTTCGTAATCCTCCTGCGAACGCTCGCTTTTCGACTCCTTCTGCGAGGAGGGCGTCAGATTCTGGAACGCGACCGGCGCATGGTCCGATTGCTCGAACGACACGGAACGGAACCACACGCTTCCGCTCGAAACGTTGGAGTATCCGCCCATCCGCAATGCCGCCGCGATGCGGTCCTGCCCCTTCGCCGTGCGGAATGCAAGCGTCAGCGTCGTCCAGTCCGTCGTACCGTAAATGCCTTCTGAATAGATATAGCTGCCGTCGAGCGAGTAGTTATCGATCGACAGCGTCGCGCCCTGTCCGCCTTCCACATCCTGCGTTCTGACCTCTGCGGTGAGAACGTACCGCGTTTCGGGCTCGACCTCGATCGTGCGGATCAGGCGGCAGTCATCCGCGATCTCGGAAGACATGCCGAATGTGCCGTTTTCGAGCGTCGTTTCGTACCGTCCTTCATACGAATCGACCGTCCATCCGCGCGGCAGTTCGCCGTCCGCATCCGTAAAGTCAAAGATCTGCGATGCGATCGCCGCGCTTTGTCCGGCCTTTGAACAGCCGAAAAGTCCTGCCAAAAGCAGAACCGTCAATAACAGAGTTCCGATTCGTCGTATGTTGCGCAAAACCATGACCTCCGATGGATTTCGTAAAAATCAGTATATCATACCGCCGGGTATCGGGCAACCATCAAAACGCATTTTCGATGCGGTTCACCGTGCCCTGCGGCAGCAGGACCTCGATCACGTCGAAGCGTGCGCTCTGCTCCGTTCCTCCGTGTTCGAGCAGCCAGCTCTGCGCCGCAAGCCGCAAAAAGCGCTGCTTGTCCGCATGCACCGCGTCCGCAGGTCGTCCGAATCCGCCCTCCGTGCGCGCTTTGACCTCGACAAACACGATCGTGCCAGTGGATTTCTCCTCTGCGATCAGATCGATCTCATGCCGCCCAGCGCGATAATTGCGCGCAAGAATGCGGCAGCCGTTCCGTTTTAAGAACCGCTCCGCGATGCGTTCGCCCTGCTGTCCCGTCTGCAGTGTGCTCATAAAAGATTCTTGATAAACGTGCGCCGATGCAGCGGACACGGACCGAATTCCCGGATCGCATCCATGTGGCTCTTCGTGCCGTATCCCTTGTTTTGCGCAAAACCGTATTGCGGATAGATCGCATCCTGCCCGCGCATGTAGCGGTCCCGCTCGACCTTCGCAACGATCGACGCTGCCGCGATCGAATAGCTCAGCGCGTCGCCGTGGATCAGGATGTGCTGCCGCGCCGGGATCGACAATCCGGTGAGTGCATCGATCATGACGTCTGTGATCGGCGTCTGCATCTTTGAAAACGCCGTATTGAACGCTAACCGCGTCGCTTCCAGAATGTTGATCTCGTCGATCACCGTTTGGTCCACCCACGCGGTCTGCGCTTCGATACACGTCTCCATAATCCGATCGTAGAGCGCCTCACGACGCTTTTCGCTGACCTTTTTGGAATCGTTGACGTACATAAGAAGCGGCTCCGGCTGCATGACGACGCAGGCGACGACCACCGGTCCCGCCAGCGGACCTCTTCCGACCTCGTCCATTCCTGCAAGGATCACGCCGTCCTGCGTCCAGAACACGCGGTCGCGCGCGGACAGAGCCAGCAGCCGTTCCTGTTCACTTTGTTTCGCCATTTCCAATCTCCCTTTTCATGCTCTTTCTTACTCGCTGTATTCAACCACATCAAAGCCTTCGCTCCAAAGCACTTCGTTGATCCGATAATCGATCACATAAAACTCCGTTCCCGCTTTGTTTTCAATTCGTTTCATACACTTTTTGACGCGATTCTCTGCCGATGCTTCCTGTGCATATACACCCAAGTATGATACATAGGAATCAAAATCATTGATCTCTTTTTCCGCCGTGACCTCGTAGACCGTATCGAGTGCGGTTTCTTCTGGAGCGTCCGGGGTCCTGCACGGTATTATGCAGAATCTATCCGGATAATCGCGAAATCCTGGCTGCATTAACAATTGATCGATAGTCTTTTTGCATTGCGTTTCTGAATCAAAATATCCGATCATTTTTGTTTCTTGCCACCGATGCGGCAGTTTCCGGGAATGGATAAGTCGATATACAACCATGTTGCAGCCTCCTCGCTTGTTAACAGAACCGATGTAATCATTTATAATATGGAACCTCATCCACCGCAAGCGGTCCCCCTTCCCCATGCTGCAGCAGGGGAAGGCATTTCGCTGCGACAGTTCTCGGCTCCCCTGTGTAAGGGGAGCTGTCGCCGTCAGGTGACTGAGGGGTTGTCCGTTTCTTCCTCCTTCGGCGGCTGTTCAAGCGTGACCTTTGCGATCTTTCCCGCCCGGAATTCATCGAGCACGATGCGTGCCGCGCGTTCCGAATCGATCTCGCCGCCCTTCACGATAAACCCGCGGCTTTTCGCCACCGCCTCCAGCAGCGCGCCTTTTGGCGTGTCTGCCGTCAGTTTCTTATAACGCGCGCTCAACGCTTCCGGCACGAGCATGCGCAGCGCGGACAGCAGGCGTTCGGCGAGCGATTCGAGATCGAGGATCTCATCGTTAATCGAACCCAAAAAAGCCAGATGCTCCGCGAACGTATTGTTTTCCAGCTTCGGCCAAAGAAGCCCCGGCGAATCCAACAGTTCCAGATGCGGCGTGATCTTCACCCACTGCTTGCCCTTTGTAACGCCCGGTTTATCGCCGGTCTGTGCGCGCTTTTCTCCCGCGATTCGATTGATCAGCGTCGACTTTCCGACGTTCGGAATGCCGGCAACGAGCACGCGGACCGTCTTTTTGACGCCCTTCGCCTCCAGTCGTTTGACCTGCTCCGCCGTGGCGCGCTCGATGAGCCGCACCGTCTGCGCCTTCGCGTTCGCGCCGGTCGAAACGATCTCTGCCGCTTCGATCCCCATTCGCTTATAATACGCGATCCAGCGCTTATTGGTTGCAGGATCGGCAAGATCGCTCTTGTTCAGCAGCAATACACGCGCTTTGTTGTGAAACAGCGCGTCGAAGTCCGGATTGCGCGACGCCTCCGGCGCACGGGCATCCGCCAGTTCGATGACCGCGTCGATGAGCTTCAGATTGTCTTCGAGCATTCTTTTGGCTTTCGCCATATGCCCCGGATACCAGTTGATCGTCTGTTTGATTTCTTCCATCGTCTTTTCCCGTTTGTGTTTTCAAAAGGGACCGTTACAAAACACCGCTCGCCGGTATTTCAACGGTCCCCGTCCGTTACAGTTTGATGATCGGCTTTTTCGGCTTCTCGGAAGGCGCCTCCGGCATTTGTTCCAGAATCCGCCGTTCACTCTTGATCTCGTAATTGATCATGACGGCCATCAACGCGCGCAGTACGATGATCGCGCCGAGAATCAGAAGCTCGTTCCATTCGCGCACCGAACGCAGCAGCTCGCCGCCCATCTTGAAGGTCAGCGCCAGCGCGATGCCCTCCGCGATCATGAGCTTGACGTGCGCGTCTTTTTTGATCCATGCCGCAACGCCTTTGATTGCCGTGACGACAATGACCGCCACGCCGATGACCTCGCACAGCAGGATCGCCCATTCCACGATCCATTCGAACACCTGCTCTACGCTTTGCAGAAACGTTTCCATGCTGTCCTCCTGTTATGCTTTGGGATCGTCCGGCGTGCGAAGCTCCGGTCCCGGATCGCCGAGATTGAAGTGCTTGCGGCACAAGCCGATGTACTTGTCATTCGCGCCGAGAACCACCTGTTCTCCGACCTTTGTGATGCCGCCCTTGCCGTCCAGCCGCGCGTTGTTCGTGGCTTTGCGTCCGCACCAGCAGATCGTTTTGACCTCCTCGATCGCATCCGCGCGCGCCAAAAGCCAATGGCTCCCCTCAAAGAAGTTGCCCTGAAAATCGGTCCGGAGTCCATAGCAGATCACGGGCACATTGTAATCGTCCACGATCTTCACGAGCAGTTCCACCTGCTCTTTCGTGAGAAACTGCGCCTCGTCGATGATCAGACAGTCATATTCGCCCGCCCTGACCTTGTCCATATCGAGTTCTTCCATCGAGATGCAGGAATCCTCGAGCCCGCAACGCGACCAGATGCGGCGGGAGCCGTTTCGCGTATCCAGAGACGGTTTGATGAGGATCGCGTTCTTGCCGCGCTCCCAGTAATTATACTTGACCATGATCGCGTTTGCGGTCTTGCTTGAGCCCATCGCTCCATAGCGAAAATACAGTTTTGCCATGTGCCTCTCCCCAGTGTGTTCCTTTGTGTACCATTATAACGAAACATTGTCAGCTTGTCAAAAAAATCCGCAAATTCGCAAAAACAGGATTGACGAAAGCAAAATTCGCGAGTATAATAGCAAAAGCGTCGTAAGACAAGTTGTTGCTCAAGAGGGGAGGGAAAAAAATGGAAATCAGAGTCGGTGAAAACGAATCCCTGGAAAGCGCTCTCAAGAGATGGAAGAGAAAGTGCGCTCGCAGCGGCGTCCTCGCGGAAGTTCGCAGACGTGAGCATTACGAAAAGCCCAGCGTAAAGCGCAAGAAGAAGGCGGAAGCTGCCAGAAAGCGCAAGTATTGATTTTTGATGCAACACAAAAGGGAACCGAAAACGGTTCCCTTTTTCCTTTTTCGTTCATCCCATCCGTTCCGTCGGAATACGGAATCCGATATTCCTCCGCTTATTCGGCGGATGAATGTTATCGAAAAGGAGATCGTTTTCGTTCCAATGTCCCCTTTATTCGGATCCATTAAGAAACTGCTTGACAAATACGGAATCTGTGTTATCATGGATTTGTAGTTAGCATTCGCTAACTACATGAATGCCAAACAGCATTTCTTGATACCGCATAGGTGAGATTCTGCGAACCGTCCGGAAAAGACGCAGGGCGCAAACCTGCTGCCGATCACGCTGCCGACCGGAACGCTTTGAACCATGCGGTCGAAGCACCGATCCGACCCCCCAAGCCCGATGCAGATCACTGACCTCCTCTTTCCTCCGTCGGGCAATCAGATAACCTACCACCGCGATAAAGCCGCCGTTCCCTTTCGTTCCGGCGGCTTTGCGGTTTTTGGATTTGCATATCACAGCATCTTTCATACGCAGCGCTTTTCCCGGGATCTCCTTCGAATGCCCGGGTTCGGCGCATATCTTTATATAAAAACAAGGCGGACGAATGTCCGCCTTGCTTGTTCTTTTCAGTTTCCTTCTTCGACCTGGAATGTGTCGATCAGACCGACCACATACCGCAGGATCGCAGAAGCATCCGCCGCGCTGACCTCGCCGTCGCCGTCAACGTCTGCGTTGCGCAGACCTTCGAGCGAGATCGTGGACAGACCGACCAGCGAGCGCAGAATGACTGCTGCATCCGCTGCCGTTACGACGCCGTCAACGTTCGCATCGCCGTACGTCGGAACCGGTTTCTCGGCCTTTCTGATGTCGGCCCGGTCGCGGGTACGGATACGCGGACCGATCTGATCGGAGAACTCATAGCTGTTCTGACCGATGGACGCGATACCGCATGCTCTGAGGTAGACGCCTTCCTCTACCCACGTGAGGTCGTAATAGCCCTGCTCGTCCTGTTCGAACGTGCCGGAGCTGTTGATGTAACCGTCGAGGAAGATCACGACTTCGCCGCTGCCGTCGTCCACATGGATCGCGCCGAGCACGCCGTTCGCGTCAAACTCGACCTTGGTGACCGTGCCTTCGAACTCGACAAAGTTGCCGACCTTGTCGGGCGCAGCCGCCTGCGCGGTCGTCAGCGCTTCGGGAATGACATACTGTTCGGTGTTCTGCGCGCTGAACTCGTCGATGACAATGTTCAGGTTGCCGTCGTCGATGACGTACGTTTCGATCGTCTGCATGTTCGCCATCTTGATGTCAACGTCAAGCAGGCGCGCACGCGTTGCATAGCCGGTCGTGGTAACGCCGTCCATCGTGTATTCCACATCGCGCAGCGTGATATCCTGGATCTCTCCGCCGTAATCGTTGCCGCAGTTCAGCTCGATCTCCCCCATGTACTCGCTGGTCATACCGGTGATGCGCAGCTTCTGACCGACTTCGTAGCGACCCGCAACCGGGAACACGTTGATGCCGCGGCCGGAATCATCCTGGATGTAGATACAGTCGAAGAACGCGGTGTCCTTGTCATAGCCGGACGCGTTGGAGGTGACATAACCCTCGATCGTGTAGGAGGTGTTGAGCTTGCCCGCCTCGTGGATGTCGGCGATCGGCGTGACCTCGCTCGGATGGATCATCTTGAAGAGGTTGACCACGATCTGGTAGTTCGTATTCTGCAGCGTTGCCGCGCTCTCCATCTCGACCTTGACTTCGAACGTGGAGAAGAACGTGACGCCGGAGGTGATGCAGAAGCCGCCGCCGGGCAGTTCTTCGTACGCCAGGACGCTGATCGTATCCTGATCGCCCGCCGCGTCGTAGTACGGCTGATAGATCTTATCCGCCGTGACGTTCTTGCCGCCGTTGTAGTAAAGCGGATACGAGCTGACGAACGAGGTATCGAACGCATGCACGACGTTCGTTGCACCGTTCAGAATGATCGGCGCCGCATTGTAGCAGGAGAACATGAGGTTCGTGTTCTCAATCAGGTACTCGGTAAGCGGGTTATCCCAATTGTAGAAGTCCTTTCCGGTGAAATGCAGGCGGTAGGACTCGTTGGTCATGTTGACCGCGTCGGAAACGATGCCCTTGCCCACGCGCGCCTTTGCGCCGATCGCTTCAAGGATCTCATTCGAAATGGTGCTTGCCCATTCATTCTGATTGTCCGGCTCCAGACGGTCGGACTTGGAGGTGACAATGATGCTGCCGCCGTTCTCTGCATAGCGCTTGATCGCCGCGATCTCGTCCGCCGTATAGAGCGAATCGGAAACCGAGATGTTCGCGCCTTTGAACGGCACGGTCAGAACGAGCAGGTCGCAGTTCTCAAGCACCGCGTCGGTGATCGGCTCGGTGATGTGCGCCGACTTGACGCCGTACTGTGCTGCGAGTTCAATGAACGCCGTATCGGAATCCGCATAGTTGCCGGATACGTAGAAGTTGCTGTGACCTGCGTCGATCAGCATCAGCGACATATCCGCGCCGTCGCGGACCGTAAAGCCGAGATTGCCGTTGAAGACATACTCGACGCCGCGGAACGTACCCGTGACCTTGACTTCCATCGTGAAGCGGCCGGTCTCGGTCGGCGTGTAGGTCCAGGTCAGCTTATCGTCCTGCTTGGTCGCCGTCAGCGTAGAGGTACCGTCGGAGAACTTCGGGTTCTCGATCGTTTCGAGCAGCTCGCCCGCAACGGAGTATTCGACCTTGGTGATCGCGAAGTCGATTGCAGATGCTTCCTCGCCGATCGCCGCTTCTTCGTAGTTGTACAGCGGGACCGAGAAGGTGATCGGTTCATCCTTCAGCTCGATCGTGGTGTTCTTTTCAACCGGCGACATACCGATCTTGACGGTTTCGTTCGTCCAGACAGGCGCGGTGACCGCGATGTCGGCGTCGACCTCGTCCACGCGTACGTAGTAGTAGGAGTAGTTGTTGTCAAGTTCAAGGTCCCAGGAACCGGACTGTGCGTTGAACGTCTTCGAGGCAACGGTCACGTCGCCGTTTGCGATGATCGAAACCTTCTGCACCTTGTCGGTCGGATCCTTGAAGTCGATGTGGATCGAGAGTTTATCGCCGTTCTCCAGATTCAGGATGGAACCCATCATCTGCTCGTTCAGCGTGTAAGCGAGTTCGAGATCGTTGTCCTCAGTCGAGTACATTCTCATGTTGCGCATGGCGTCATAGATGCCGTCCTCGGTGAACTCGTCCGCATAGATCGCGTCGCGGCAGGTGTTGCTGTCGCCCCATCCGCCCTTATGGTTGTCCTGGTTGTTCGTCGGCGCGAGATGCCAGCCCTTATCGAGCGCCATCGTGTAATACTGGTAGGAGGGCCAGTACATCGAACCGCCGACCTTGCCCTCGCCGTTGCCGACCTCGATCATGGTGATCAGCTCGTCGTATGCGGGGGTATAGTGTGCAAAGTCTTCAAACGTACCGAACGTGGTGCCCGGATGGTTGAACTGGTTGATCGTGCTCTTTCTGCCGTTCTCTTTGTCCATACGTGCGACTTCGACGAGGCGATCATAGTATGCCACGAGGCCCGGGCCGCCCTTGACAACGTACTTCGGCACGTTGCGCGATTCGAAGCCGATCGAGTTGAACGTGTTCATGTGACCGTACTGACCGGACCACGTCATCTCATAACCGATGACCGGAATGAAGCTGTCGTCTGCATACAGCTTTGCCGTATCCTTCGCTTCCTGCCACAGCGTCTTCGAGCCGTCCGCCGTCATCTTGCCCTTGGACGCGTCGGTCATGTCGCCGTTCGGATTGTCCTTCGTATCATAGTAGTTGCTGTGATCGGTGACCGCAAGGAAATCGATCTGCGGTGCATTCTTTGCATGCTCAAGCGCCTGCTCCAGCGTGCCGGTACCGTCGGAATACTCCGCGGTATGCGAATGCAGTTCGCCGAAATACAGCTGATAGGTCGCTTCGCCGACCGTGAAGTTCCAGCTGGTTTCGCGGGCTGCGCCGTCCGCACGGGTAACCTTGACCCAAACGGTAACCTTGCCGTCCTCCAGGTCTGCATCAGGCGTGTAGGTTGCGGTGTTGCCCTCAATGACCGGAGTGACTTCAACGTCGTTCACCTTCATTTCCACGGTCGGATTCTCGCCGCAGTTTTCGAACGTCACGGAGATCACCGGACGCTTGTTCTCGCCGGTTGCGGTGTTCGAATCCGGCGTATACCCTACGATCTGCGGAAGGTCGATGACATTGATCTCGAAATCCATGTCGGTTACCAGCGGCGATTCAAACGCATCGGTTGCAACGACTTCCACTTCAAGGTGTCCGCCGGTGATATGTTCGCCGGGGATCACAATGGTATAAAGACCGTCGACGGGCTTCACATCTTCAAAGCTGTCGAAAACCTCGCCTACGCCGTCATTGACGTACATCTCAACTTTTGCAACGCCGTTCGCGTCCTCGACGCTCACGGAGAACGTGTACGGTTTGCCGACTTCCGCATCCCCGTTGGTCACGCGCGTAACGGTCGGGGCCTGCTTGTTCGTCGTCGGAACATAGTCCTTCGAAGAACCGTTTCTGAGCTGCTTGGTCGCGTTGTACTGCGAAACGATCGCGTACAGATTCACGACGTCGCCTGCTTCTACGCCGGCGGGATATGCCGCCGCACGATAGATCGGCATCGTTGCTCCGGTGCTGTCCGTCACCGTGGTGGAACCGTTGTCCTTATACTCGCCGAGCGTCACATTTTTGATCATGACGTACTCGGAAAGCAGATTTGCGTGGTTCGCCGTGATGTCTGCAAAGGATTCGAATACCTGCGGCTCGGTCGCGTCCTCGCCGATGATCTCTTCTTCCGTTGCCTGACGGATCACCGTCATGGACTGGATCTGCTGTACGCCGCCGTACGGTCCGAGCTTGCCCTCCATCACGAGCCAGTCGCCGATCTGAATGGGCTTGTCGCTCGTGTCGGTATCCATCGAGTTATACGCCTGCAGTGCATACACTTCGCCGTCGATCTTTGCCTGCAGAACAGCGGAGTTAATGCTGCCGAAGTTACCGAAACGGTACACGAGCTGACCGACGACCTTCGCGGACGCGACTTCGCCCGCGGCGAGCGCTTCCTTGATGCTCATGATATCGCTCTCTCTGACGGAGTAGCTGAAGGAGACCGTGTTGGACACATACTCGCCGACTGCTGCATATGCATACAGCGTGCAGGTCT
>ONMC01000081.1:0-2952 GCA_900318745.1 uncultured Eubacteriales bacterium | reverse complement strand
TTCCAGTAGATCGCTGCGCCTTCGGTCTCGGTCTTCAGTGTGATCTTCGTACCGGGCGTCGTGATACCGCTGCCGTCGGGCGTTGCGGTCGGCTCCTTGACGATCACGCCTTCCAGCTTGTAGAAGTGATAATCGAACATGCCGGAATCATCGATCTTATAGTAGCCGCTGAAGTTGCCGTTCTTTTCGAACCACTCGAGATACACTTCTCTTGCTACGTTCTTGATGCTGTAGCCGTCGCCGTGCGTCTCGACTGCCCAGTCCTTATTGACGTCGTCATACGGCGTGCTGCTGTACGATGCGCCCATAGAGAGGAACTTTCCGTTCTGCGAGAAGCGGTATGTGCCGTCTTCATTCTTCGTCACATCCCAGATGATGTTCTCGGTAACGCCGGTAAGAGCGCCGTCTGTCGGCGTGATGTCAACGCCGGCATTGTAGTAGCCGCTCGTTCCGCAGGCGTTGAGCGCCTTTTTATACGTGTAATTGTAAATTACAACGCGGTCGCCCGTCTCCGGAAGCTCGGTCATCAGTGTCGCCGATGCTACGATCGCATCACCGTCGGCAAATGCCGTGGGGATCAGCGCAAGCACCATCAAAAGCGACAGGATGAGTGCCAATGCTTTTTTCATGTAGTTTCGTCTCCTCCTACTGAATTTCACCATCGGAGCGATCCGAGCGAACGGAATGCTCCTATTATGACAAGTCCATTATACAGGAAAAACCGGCAAAAATCCATATAAAAGTTTGCTTTTCATTAACAAATTTTCGTTCATATCGGTCCCGATGCGCAGATACGGGGATGTGCCGCTCCCAAATACAAGAAAAGAAAAGGCGCTGACGCCTTTTCTTTTGATCGATCTTCCTTTGCATATGTGCCGTCCGGTCAGACGCGGACCCCGTCGATCTCCTCGGTGAGCGTGCAGATCTCACCGATCAGCGAGCCGATATAATCGACCGTGGCGTTCAGCGGACCGTCCGTGCTGATATCGAAGCCCGCGATCTTCGCCAGATCCAGAGGCGCTTTCGTGCCGCCCGCTGCAAGGAACTTCTTCCAGTCCGCAACGGCGGGTTCGCCCTCCCTGCGGATGCGCAGCATCGCCTGTGTGGCGACCGTAAGCCCGGCGCTGTAGGTGTACGGATACAGTCCCATGTAGTAATGCGGCTGCCGCATCCACGTAAGCTCCGCGCCTTCCGTGATCTCCACCGCATCGCCCCAGAACAGCTCGAGGTTTTTGCGGAACAAGTCGTTCAGGACGTCCGCGTTCACGCTGCCGCCGGCGTCAATGATGCGGTATACTTCGCGCTGATACCATGCCTCGCGAAGATGCGTAACGAAGTTATGATAGTATGTGTTGCTGATCAGGCTGCTGAGCACCCAACGGCGGAAGCGCTTATCATCGCTCGTTTCAAGCAGGTGGTTTGCAAGCAGCAGCTCGTTCATCGTGGACGGTGCTTCCACCAGATACATGGACGGCGAGTTGTCATAATACGACTGCACTTCGTCGCTGTACATTTCCTGCCCCGCATGTCCGAGTTCGTGGGCGACTGTGAACACGTCCGACATTCTGTCGTTCCAGTTGAGCAGGATGAACGAGTTTTTCCGATAAATGCCGGAGCAGAAACCGCCGGTGCTCTTTCCGATGTTCTTTGCAAAATCGATCCAGCGCTCGCGGTATGCACGATCCACCATATCCGCGTAGTCCTCGCCGAGGATGGACAGTGCGCTGCGTACATAGGTATGGGATTCCTCGATCGTGACCTTGGGATCGTATTCCGGATCGACCGCGATCTTCAGATCGGCGAACGTCATTTTGTCGAGCCCGTGTTTCTTCTGCAAAAGCCGTGCATATCTGCGCATATGCGGAGCAAGCCGTTCCGTGATCACATCGATCTGACGGTCATACATTTCCCGCGTGACCTTCTGTTCGAACAGCAGGCTTTGGAACACGTTGTCGAATCTCCGCAGTTCGGACATCGTCTTTTCTTTCGAAACACACGCATTGTACGCGGCGGCGGTCGTGTTCTGATACTTTTTCAGGGTATCGTAGAACGCGCGGAATGCAGCGCGCCGCACCGGCGTATTTGCTTCCAGTTCGTAATCATCTTCATACAGCGAGTATCCGAGCGGGTACTCCCTGCCGTCGACGGTGAATGGATCAAAGGCGATGTCGGCAAGCTTCATCGTGTTGTATACGGTATAGGGCACATCCAGCGACATCGAGAGCGCGGCCAGGACCTTTTCGGTCTCCGGAGAAAGCATATGCGCCTTTTTCGCAAGCAGGGTTTCCAGATACACGCGGCAGCCGTGCGCCTTTTTGATTGCTGCTTTCAGCTCTTCCTCCGGCGCAAGCAGAATTTCGCTGTCGACAAACGCCATGTCGCTGTACAGACGCGTCATTTCATCGGAAACCTTTGCATCGCGTTCGCGCAGCGCATTGTCCGTATAATCCGCTTCCAGTGCCAATCCGGCATAGGACCAGCAATTCCCGATTGCAGGGAGGATCTGTTCCATTTCGTCGAGGCAGTTGACGATGCTCTCCGCGGTGTTCAGTTTTCCCGCATACGTCTCGACGAACCGTTTCACGTCCGCCTTTGTCTTTTCCAGCGATTCCCACATCGATTTCTCATCGGGGAAGATCAGAGACAGGTCCCACGTCTGTTCAACGGGGACGTCCTTTCGTGCACACAGTTCCATTTCAGTCCTCTTTCCGCCCGCTCGGGCAAAGTATTCCGTTTGCTGTACGGATCGTCTCCATGTTAGCATGGAATTGTCAAATATGCAATGAAAAAGAAGCCGATCGCTCGGCTTCTTTTGTGTTTGGGTTCGATTACTCGATGATGCTCGCAACAACGCCGGAAGCAACCGTACGGCCGCCTTCACGGATTGCGAAGCGGAGACCCTGCTCCATTGCGATCGGCGTGATCAGCTGGATTTCCATGCGAATGTTGTCG
>ONMC01000031.1 GCA_900318745.1 uncultured Eubacteriales bacterium | reverse complement strand
AGGATTCCTGCAGAGTAAAGTGAATGGGGAGACTATTGTCTATCACAATTCCAAAGACGTAATTAAGTATTTGCCTGCTGACCCTAAGCGGTCAACATATCTTGGCTTTTGTGATAATAGTCGCTATTCACCAGTAGAACTTGACGTGTGCGATGGTAAGTCTTTCAGATGGCTTCGAATCTCTTTTGCCAAGCATGAAATTGAGGGCTCATTGAAGTTCTGCAAGGCAGCACAAGAGAAAGGCTATCACGTACAGTTCAATCCTATGGATAGCATCAGTTATTCCATGGAGGAAAGAGCAGCTCTGATTGAGAAGGTTAACAAGGTTAAACCCGCCGTCTTCTCCATTGTTGACACATTTGGTGCTATGTATATGACAGATGTTGAAACTATTTTCAGGCAATTCGATAGCTTGCTTGACAAGGATATTATGATAGGCCTTCATTCCCATGATAACCTTGGTCTGTCCTGTGCATTGGCTGAACGCATACTCATCGATACTTGTGACAGAATTCGGAATCGTAATAGTCGCTAACTCCATACACTCAGCAAAGGCCCACTTGCCGACGCTTGACATGCCGTTTGGGATAACAACTGTTTTCAGCTTTTCACAGTGCGCGAAGGCACAAGCATCGATTCTTGTAACATAGGCAGGGATCGCAATCGCCGTCAAGCTTGAGCAGTTGTGAAACAGATGCTCAGAGATGCATGTTAGACCGCTCGGGAGATTAATCTGTGCCAGCTTTCTGCAGTCGTAAAACGACCCGATACCGATGCTTGTCACACTTTCCGGGATCATAATCGACGTCAGACCCGAACACTCCCGAAATGCATAGTCGTCAATGCTTTTCACGCTGTCCGGGATGATGACCGACGTCAGATTCGAGCAAAAATAGAATAATCCGCGACTAATTTTTGTCACACTGTCTGAGATTGTAACCGACGACAACCCATGGCACCTTTCAAATGCGGATTCGCCTATGCTTGTTACACTGTTTGGAATGACAACCGACGACAGCCCCGTGCATTCGTAAAAAACAAGATTTCCGATACTTGTTACGCTATCTGGAATGGTGATCGATGTCAACCCCGTACAAGCGAAGAATGCATAATCACCGATACTCGTGATACTGTCCGGAATTATAACTTCTGTTATCCCGCTGCATTCATCAAACGCATAGACGCCAATCGTTGTTACACCATATGAAATATCAATACTTCGGATATTGTCCTTAAAAGTATCCCAATCACGGTCTGAGCTTCTGTTATAATCGTACATCGCACCGCTGCCGGTGATGGTCAGCGTGCCGGTCGCATCGTCAAACTCCCAATAAAGATTGTCGCCGCATTTGCCGGATGCGGTTTCTGCCGTTGCTGCCTGTGTAAATACAAGCATCAAAAATGCAATCAGAACCAGCGACAGCGTCTTCAACGATCTTTTCATTCTCTTTTCCTCCGTGATTTTCAATTACATCATGGAACGTGCAGGTAAAAATGCCTGTTTGTGCCGCACCGTCTTGCAGCTGATCCCGACAGGAGCGTTCGCGGTGCGTCTGCAGGCTGTGCCGAACCGACGGAGCGAGCATGCCATTCGGAGTCTGCGGGATACAAGACAGTGCATTTTAGATCATTTTAACATAATGCAGAAACGAACGCAAGGCAGACGTATGGACAAACCGCGCGGTGTAAGGAAGCATTTATGCGGCCTTTTTACGTGCGATGCTTGTTCGTTCTTCTTTTTTGCTGCCGTGACCGGATGTGCCGTGCCGTTTGCGCCCGTTTCGGGCAGAATTGTGACAGATTGGATCCAACGGTTTGAAAACGCCCCGATACAGGGCGTTTTTTTCTTTTAGAAATTGTGAAAAAAGGGATAATCCGTGCGTTCGGTCTTCTGCTATGCTGCGGGCAGCGAAAGGCAAGGAGGCAAACCCATGCGAACAAAAGAAACGGAGCAGGCGATCGGGGCGTACTTTGCGGCATGCGATGCAACGCGCGAACGCATCCCGCTGAAAAACGGCGGATTCGAAGAGAGACAGATCCCCTACACCCTGTTCGGACTGGCGCGGGCGGTCGGCATGACGCCCGAAGCGCTGCTGAAGATCGGGCGCGGACCGCGTCGGACGGTGAAAGACCGGCTGCTGTTCGACGCGGTGATGCGCGTCGCCGCCTATACGCAGGAGCATGCGCTGCTCGGCGAGCTGGCGTATCAGGTGGCGCTCGAAACGCTGCGTGCGCTTGCGGCGCAGGAACAGGGCGACGGCCCGGCGCTGAAGGTCGTGCTGGATGCGGCGGCGGAGCGCTACGCGAAATGACGCTGAAGCTTTCGGGCACGCCGAACCCGAAGCAGGAAGCGTTCTTCCTTGCGGAGGCAAAGCACATTGCCTACGGCGGCGCGCGCGGCGGCGGCAAGTCGTGGGCGATGCGCAGAAAGTTCGTGCTCCTTGCCTTTCGTTATGCGGGGCTGAAGCTTTTGCTTTTGCGGCGCACGCTGCCGGAGCTCTATGAGAACCATGTGCTGCCGCTGACGGCGGAGCTGCACGGCGCGGCGGAGTATCAGAGCACGCAGCGGGCGTTTCTTTTTCCGAACGGCAGCCGCATCAAGCTCGGCTACTGCGACCGCGAGACGGACGTGTTTCAGTATCAGGGACAGGAATACGATGTGATCGGTCTGGAGGAAGCGACGCACTTCACCGAATCGCAGATGCAGTTTCTGACCACCTGCAGCCGGTCGGTGCGCGACGACTTTTCTCCGCGCATGTACTACACCTGCAACCCCGGCGGGGTGGGACATGCATGGGTCAAGCGGCTGTTTATCGACCGCGACTATCGCAACAGCGAGCGAAGCGAGGATTACGTCTTTATTCCGGCGCGCGTCACCGACAATCCGGTGCTGCTCGAACGGAACCCGCAGTATCTCGAAACGCTCAAAAACCTTCCGGAAACGCTGCGCAAGGCATATCTCGACGGAAACTGGGACGTGCTCGAGGGACAGTATTTTCAGGAATTCGACCGCAGCATCCACGTCGTGAAGCCGACGGAACTCCCGAGAGAGTGGAAGCGCTTTCGCGCAATGGATTGGGGCTACAACGACCCGTGCTGTGTGCTGTGGTTTGCGATCGCGCCGGAAGGGAAGCTGTTCGTGTACCGGGAACTGTATCTGCGGCGCACGCTGTCGAGCGAGATCGCAAAGCGCGTCAGAACGCTGTCCGAAAACGAACGCATCGCCTATACCGTCGCCTCGCCGGACGCGTGGCAGCAGCGGGGGCTGAAAGGCGCGGAGGGCACCTGCATCGCGGAGGTGTTTGCAAAAAACGGCGTGCCGCTTCTGCCGGCGGACAATGCGCGCATCCCCGGCTGGCAGCGCGTGCGCGAGAACCTTGCGCGCGGCGCCGACGGCACGCCGAACCTCCGCATCTTCGAGACGTGCAGAAACCTGATCCGCACCCTGCCCGCGCTGACCTATGACGCGCACGATCTCGAGGACGTCTCCGATACGTGCGAGGATCACGCGCCGGAAGCGCTGCGATACGGATTGATGTCGCGTCCGCGGGCGAACGAGCCGGCGCCGCAGAAGCGGAAGCGGCATTACGATCCGCTGTCGAACGAGATCCCCGTACCGTCCGGATACTGCGGGCTCTGATCGGCGATCGGGGACGCGCGGACGATCACATGTAAAGAAAGGAAGCAAAATGAAAGAGAGTCAATCCGAATCCAAACGGCTTCTGGCGGAGCGGGCGGTCGCGCTGTTCAACGAGTTCCGCAACGCCTATGCCGGAGAATGGCGGCGGCAGGAGCACAACGAGCGCATGTACCGGGGCGACCACTGGTACGACGTGCCGCTGACCGATCCGAACGAGCCGCGTCCCGTGACACCGATCCTGCAGTCGACGATCGAGAACATCACCGCGGACCTGATGGATCAGGTGCCGGAAGCGGTCGTAACGCCCGAGAACGCGGCGGACGGCTACATCGCGCGCGTGGTCGAGGCGGTGGTGAAGCGCAATCACGACGCCGCGTCCTATCCCGTGGAGTACCGCAAGCTGATCCATGATCTGCTGGTCGGCGGCTACTGCGTGCAGGAGGTCGGCTATGACAGCGCGCAAAACGGCGGGCTGGGCGGCGCGTTTATCCGGCGCGTCGACATCCGGAACATCCTGTTCGATCCGATGGTGACGGACGTTATGGACGGGCGCGCGGTCTTTAAGCTCGCGCTGCGCTCCAAGGAGTGGATCGAGGCGCATTATCCCGACGCTGCAGCGCGGATCGACGAACATCCGGTCGACGCGGCGCAGCTGATGACCGACGGGGTGCTTTCGCCGGATCCGAAGAACGCGCGGCTGCTGCTGGAATACTGGTGGCGCGAATACGACGCGAAAACCGAGACGTACCGCGTACACATGGCGCTGCTTTCGGGCACGACGGTGCTCGAGGACAGCCGGGACGTCAAGCCGGAGGGCTATTTTGCACACGGTCAGTACCCGTTCGTGCTGACAACGCTGTACCCGCGGAAGGGGAGCGCCCTCGGCTTCGGCATCATCGACCTGTTCGGAACGCAGCAGCGCTATGCGGACAAGCTTGACCAGCTCGTGCTGAAAAACGCGTTCCTCGCCTCGCGCAACAAGCTGCTCGTCACCGACGCATCCGGCTTCGACCCGGACGATTTGCGCGATTGGTCGAAGGACGTGCACACCGGAGAGAGTCTGAACGGCGTGACGTGGTTTGCCACGCCGCCGCTGCCGAACTATCTGCTCTCCTACATCCGCGCGATCCGCGAGGACATCAAGGAAGAGAGCGGCGCGAACGAGTCCTCGCGCGGGACCGTTTCGAGCGGCGTCACCGCGGCGCGCGCGATCGAAGCGCTGCAGGAAATGAGCACGAAGCGTGCGCGCATGGCGACCGAGCAGATGCACGAAGCGTTCCGTCAGGCGGTGCGGATGGAGATCGAAACCGAGCGCGAATTCAATTGTTTTTTGCGGCCGGTGACGATCCTCACGGACGGTCAGACCGAAAACGTGTACTTCGACAGCGCGCTGATGCAGAAGCGCGCGCCCGGCGGCGTCGAGCTGCCGATCGAGTTTGCGGTTTCGATCAAGGCTGTCAAGCGCAGCCGGTTCGCCTCGGAATCGCAGAACGAGCTGATGCTGCGGCTGCTTTCCATGGGCGCGATCGATCGCGAACAGGCGATCGAACTCATGGTCTTTGAAGGAAAGGATCAGGTGTTGAAACACATTCGCGAGACGGAGCCGGCGGAGGAAGCGCTGTTTCCGCCGCGCAAACAGAAAACGAAGTGGTTTGGAGGTATCGCATGATCTTCGGAAAACAACAGAACCCTGCGCCCGAACCGGACGCAGTGCAGGAAAACCCGTTTACGGAGGCCGCGTACGCGCTGGTCGAGATGGAGCGGGAAGGCGGACTGCCCGAGGGCTTTGATCTCAAAAGCGCGGTGCAGGACCGCGTGTTTGCGGAGCTGCTCGGCGAGTTCGAGCCGAAAGCGGCCGTGCGCATCTATGCCGCGGAGCGCCGCGCAGAGGATGCGGAGGAGCAGGCAAAGGCGCGTATGAGCGAACAGCTGATGGCGCGCAAGGCGCTGCCCAAGAGCCAGCGTACCGACCGGGGCGTTTCGGCACGTCCGGACTATATGTCCATGTCGAAGGAAGCGTTCCGCGCGCTGGAACAGCAGTATCGCAGCGCCGCAAGAAGCGGCAGACGGGTACAGATCTGAACAACGGAAAGGAGAAACCGGATTTATGAACACAACCATCAATACGACCGATACGGCGTTTTTCAACAAGCAATTCTATGACAAAAAGCTGCTCGAAACGGCGAAGACGCGCCTTGTGCACGCATCGTTCGGGCAGAAGCGCAGCATCCCGCGTCACGGCGGCAAGCGCGTGGAGTTCCGAAAATACGACCTGTTCACGCCCGACGTCGAAAACCTGACGCTGGAGGAGGGCATCACGCCGACCGGTCAGACGCTGTCGCAGTCCAAGGTCGAGGCGGAGGTCACGCAGTACGGCGCGTACGTGGAGATCTCCGATCTGCTGGACATGACCGCGTACGACGAAGTCATCGCGGACTCCGCGGAGCTTCTGGGCGAACAGCTGGGCACCGTCATCGAGTGGGTCACGCGCGATGCAATGTGCGCCACGACCAACGTGCAGTTCGTGAACGGCAAGACGGAGCGCGAGGAGATCGGCGCGGACGACAAGCTGACGGTCGCCGAAATCCGCAAGGCGGTCCGCACGCTCAAGAAGAACAAGGCGCGCATGTTCAACACCGCGCAGGACGGCAGCATGCGCCGTCCGCACTTCGTGTGCATCTGCTCGCCGGACGCCACTTACGATCTGCAGAACGATCCGCTGTGGCAGGACGTATCCAAGTACAGCAACGCGGAGCAGATCTATTCCGGCGAGATCGGCCGTCTGTTCGGCGTCGTATTCGTGGAGGCGACCGAGGCGAAGGTCTATCGTCAGTCCTTCTACAATACGGCAAGAACGGTCGGAACCAACACCAGAAGCGTGCCGCTGAGCCGCGTGCCGAACGAGACGGAAGCGGCGTATCTCAAGCCGGGCAACGTGCTCCTCGTCGGCGATACGGAGTGCGAGATCGAGTCCTATAACCCCGCGTCGCACATCATCACGATGACCTCGCAGGTGTCGTTCCAGACGAACACCCCGATCTACACCGAGGACGGCGGAGCGGAGGGCAGCGCACACCGCCGTGCGGACGTGCATGCCACGCTCGTATTCGGCGCGGATGCATACGGCGTGATCGACGTCGACGGCTCCGGTGCGGTCGAGACGATCATCAAGCCGTGCGGCTCCGAGGGCAGCGCGGATCCGCTCAACCAGCGTTCGACGGTCGGCGCAAAGGTCGCGGCGTATGCCGCAAAGGTGCTGAATCCGCTGTGGATCGTGCGCATCGAGCACGGCGTCAGCGCATAAGAACGGTTCATCGGGGGGCGCTCGCAGGAGCGCCCCGCAGGAAAGGAGAAGCACGATGAAGAAAGAGAATCAGAATACAGCCGCAAACGAAGCAAAGGAAGAGACCGTTTCGATCTGCCTGTCCGCCGACGGGATCGGACCGTTTCTGGAAGGCGCGATCAACGGCGTCGTCTTCCGCATTCCCACCGGAAAGGTCGTCGACGTTCCGAAGCGGATCGCCGCATTGATCCGCGAAAGCCGCAGTGCGCTCGAGGAAGGCGCGGACGCGGTTTCGGCATACCGGAACGCGGGCGGCAGAAGGATCGGGTGAGCGCCGTGAAGCTGTCGGAGCTTTTGGAGCTTGCGCTTGCCGAGCTCGATCATCCGTCGGATACGGCGGCGCTCGATCTGTGGCGCGAAAAGCTGAAGCTGTTCGCTAACGATGCGATCGATGATCTCACGCGATCGCTGCGCCCGTGGCGGCGCGATCCCGCGGTGCTGTCGAACGGCACGGTCGATCTTTCGACGCTTCCGTACCCCGTTTCGAAGGCGCTCGGCGTGGAGCGCAAGGGGCTTCGGATTCCGTTCTATTACGGAACGGATGTGACGCGCGTGCACGTCAAGGGCGTTGAGGACGGACCGGTCGACGTGGTATACCGGTATCTGCCCGCCGCGCTGGAGAACCCGAACGACGTTCCGCAGCTGCCCGCCGCATGCCATCCGCTGATCGTGCTCTATATGGTCGCGCGGTTTCAGATGCACAGCGACGCGTCGGGACTCAGCCAGTCGAACCTTCTGATGTCGCTGTATGAGCGGCGCAAGCGCCGCCTGCGCATGGATCTGGACGAGCCGTACGGCTGCGCGATCCTGAACCGGTATTAAGGAGGGGATCGCATGGCATATACCTACGGCGCGCTGACCGCGTTTTCCGGGATCCGCACGGATCTGTCCGAATCGCTTCTGCGCGCGGACCAGACGCCGGACGCGTGCAACATGGATACGCGTTCGGGCGACCTGAAAAGCGCGGGCGGGTTTTCGCGGGCGGCGTCGGGCGTGCTTTCGGCGCAGACGCCGCTGACGCGCCTGTATCTGTACACGACCGAACGGGGCACGCGCTATCTTGCAACGTCACAGGACGCGCTGTTCTTCTATCACAGCGCGCAGCGCGTATGGCGCGAGATCTACCGGTTTACGGACACGCTCGACCCGAAGCGCATGGATTTTCTGCCGATCCGCATCGGCAGCGACAACCGCCTTCTGATCACGCACGGCGGCGGGCAGGCGGTGCTGTATAACGCCGTAACGAACGAAGTAACGCCGTTCGGTTCCGCGGCGAAGCTGTCGGATGTGCCGGTGAGCTTCGCGCAGCTGTATTTCGGGCGGCTGTTTGCGTCCGGCAATATGCTGGAACCGTGCCGGCTCTACTGGAGCAAGGCGCCGGGCGGCACCCGCACGATCGACGACTGGCGCACCGACGCGGCAAGCGAGAACGTGTCCGGCGGATTCGTGGATATCGGCATCGGCGACGATCCGATCACGGGACTGGTCGCGCTGTCGAACCAGCTGCTGATCATCACGCGAAACGGCATGTATCGCCTGCTCGGCGACCGTCCCTCGAACTTCCGCGTTACGGCGATCGACGCGGCGTTTTCGATGCCGACGCACACCGGGTGCGTGCGGTATGCGGACCGCGTGTATTTTCTGACCGATTCCGGTCTGTATTTCTATGACGGACAAACGGTCCGCCGTCCGCAGGGCGGCACGGCGGTGCAGGCGCTGCTCGAGCGCGCGGATCTGTCCGGCATGATGTCCGCCGCGTGCGACGATATGCTGTACTTTGCATACCGGTCCGACGAGCAGGCGGAAGCGCTCGACCGGATGATCGAATACGATCTGCTGCGCGATTGCTGCATGCTGCGAAGCGGCTTCTCGCTGATCGATCTGCAGTCGCGCGGCGGAAGGCTGTTTGCGCTGACCGGCGACGGCAAAGCGGTCTGCTTTGACGGCAGCGCCGATTACGACGGCGATCCGATCGAAGCGTGGTGGCAGATGCCGATCATGGATTTCGGACACAAAGAAGCGGACAAGATCCTGCTTTCGCTGACGGCGTGCGGCGAGGGCGCGGTCCGCATCCGCGCGGAATCAAACGGCGGCGTGTACGAAACGCAGGCCGCGTTCGGCGATACGCCGCTGTCCGTGACGGAGATTCCGCTGCGCGGCGTCGGGCGCGTGTTCCGGCTGCGGTTCGAAACCGTCAACGGGCGTCCGATGCGCCTCGGCGCGAAGGCAGCGCTGCTCTTTGATCTGCAGCGCAGACCGGTGTAAGGAGGGATCGCGATGGCATACATTCCGACCGGCATGCAGGCGATGTTCCCGATCTATCTCGGCAGGATGCCGCAGGACGGCGAGGATCGGGACGCATACGACAGCAGCGTCGCGCAGAACGAGAACAATCTGAATCAGAACCTGGAGCTGCTGTTCGGCAAGCTCTCGGAACTCGAATCGGCTTTGGCCGAGCTTACGGAAGGAGAAAGAACATGATCAAAATTCCACCCATCAGGATCCTGACGCCGCCGATCCGGCTTTCGGCGTTTCAACCCCCGAAAACGAACGCATCCGGCGCAGGCAAAACGGGCGGCAAACCGGCGACGGCGGCATCGCCCGCCAAACCGTCGGATCTTGCCGTTCCGGTCAAACCCGCGACGCCGGGCAAGCCCGCGTCCGGCGGCACAAGTCCGGCAAAGCCCGCATCCGGCGGCACGGCGCCGCAGAGCGAAGCGCTGTCGTTTGAATCTCTGTTTTCCGAGGTGCTGGCGCGATACCTGCCGGAGACGGTGGCGTATACGCCGCTCGGAGAGGATGTGCTGCGCGCAACGATCCAAAACTGGATCCGTCCCGCTTACGAGCAGGCGATCCGCGACCGCAGGGAGCGCACACAGCAGCAGAACGCGGAGCTCGACGCGGACGCGTGGGCGCGCGGCATGGGCGAAAGCACCTATGTGACGGACGTGAAATCACGCGCGTATGAGAACGAATCGCGCGACGTATCCGATCTCGAAAGCGACTATGCATCGACGCTCGCGGGGCATCTGTACGACGCGATGCGCGCACAGCAGGAGCAGAAGGTCGCGGTCGACGAATTCAATGCGCAGCAGGTCAACGCGGCGCGCGAGCATGCGTCGGAAACGGCGCTGGCGCTGTACAACACGTACCTTGCAAGCTTGCAGAATGCGCAGACGGGCGGCGGTGGTTCCGCTTTGTCCGCAACGGCGGCGCAGGAGACCGACGCGGGCAAGCCCGCAAAGTACGGTCCGCTTGTGCAGTCGATCCTCGACCGGATCCGACCGACCGGCAGCGAAACGCAGCAGAGCGCGTCCGTCGATTACAAGACGGCGGCAAACCTGCTTGCGCGGATGTCCGCCTCGCAGCGCGCCGATCTGTACGCGGGCAGAGGCAGTTATGCGCAGCAGAACGCGGAGCTTCTGAACGGTCTCGGACGACCGGTGTACGAACAGCTGCAGCGGCTGTTCCCGGCAAAGTAACCGAAACAAAACAGGGAGAAAGGTCCGGCCTTTCTCCCTGTTTTCCGTTTGCTTTTAGTTTCCTTCTTTGAGCGCAAGATTCCGTTCGTACGCCGCGATCACCGCTTCGATCGCCGCGGAGCGGAACCCGCCCTTTTCCAGCGCGCGCACGCCCTGGATCGTGCTGCCCGCCGGCGAACACACGACGTCCTTCAGCACGCCCGGATGCTCGCCCGTGAGCCGCGCCGTTTTTGCTGCGCCTTCCACGGTCTGTGCCGCAAAGCGAAGCGCCGTCTGCCGCGGCAGTCCGCATGCCACGCCGCCGTCCGCAAGCGCCTCGATGAACAGATCGACAAACGCCGGACCGCAGCCGAACAGCGCGCTGCCCGCATCCATCAGCCGTTCCGGAAGCGGTTCCACCGTGCCGGCATCCTGCATCAGCGTGCAAAACGCCGCAAGCTCGCCGTCCGTCACGCCCTCGCCGCAGTATGCGATGATGCCTGCGCCGACGGCGATCGGGGTGTTCGGCATGATGCGGATCACCGGGTACGGACCGCCCGCAAGCGTCCGGATCGTTTCGATCGTCAGACCCGCCGCCGGCGTGACGAGCACAAAGCGGTCGGAGCGCGTCGAGAGCGTCGGCGCGATCTCGCACAGAACCTCCGGCATGATCTGCGGCTTGACACCGAGCACGATGAGATCGCAGGTCCGGGCGACCCCGACGTTGTCGGAGACCTGCGCATGCAGTTCATCCGCAAGCGCCTGCGCCTTTGCCGCCGTGCGATTGGAAAGGACCGGTTCGACCTTGCCGGCCGCGAGCCGCGCGATCGCGCTGCCCATTGCGCCGGTGCCGATGACGCCGATTTTCTGAAACATACGTTACTCCTTTTTGCTCTTCGCGATCGAAAAATAATGCGTGGGGATGTGGCAGTAGCCGGCCGGGTTCTTATCGAGGTATTTCTGATGGTATTCCTCTGCGGAGAAGAAGTTTTCGATCGGCTTCTTTTCGACCGCGAGCGGCGCGCCGACCTTCTCGCTGACCGCTTTGAACGCGGCGTCGATCGCCGGGAGCTGGCTGTCGTCGGTATAATACACGCCGGTGCGGTACTGCACGCCGCAGTCCGCGCCCTGCCGGTTGACCGACAGCGGATCGATGACCGTGAAATAGAAATCCAGCAGTTCGTTCAGCGGCAGGACCGCTTCGTCGTAGTCCACGCGCACCGTTTCGGCGTGTCCCGAATTGTTGCATACGTCGCGATAGCTCGGCGCTTTGTCGGGTCCGTTCGCGTAGCCGACCTCGGTTTTCACAACGCCGTCGAACTGATCGAGAAACTTCTGCATGCCCCAAAAGCAGCCGCCTGCAAGATAAATCGTTTTCATTCCGCAATCCTCCAGTTTCGTTTGATGTCCGGACATTTCAATGCGATACTCTTTTTGAACGTTTCCTCATCGACGTCCAGAAGTCCCTGCTTTGCCACCGGGAACAACTGCTTTTCCCGGGTGACGAACAGAAACAGGTTCGACGTCTCCAGGCATCTGACAAAGACCGGATAGGCGAGAGAAATGCCGGGGCTTTCGGCGGTCATCTGCACCTTCATCGCGTCCGGCAGAAAGGAAACGCGTATTTGTGCGGGCGCGCCGTACAGCTCATGCATGCGCCGCACAAGGTGCTTTGCCCTGCGGCGCGGCGCAAACAGCAGCCAGATAAAGCCCACGAGGTATGCAAGCAGCAGCGCAACGGCGAGCCACATGCTGACGCCCTCCAAAAATGCCGCGCCGGTCACGTAGGAAAACAGCGCGCGCCACGCGATCTTTGTGATGCAATAGACCAGTACCGGCACGAAAAACACGATGCCGAGGATGATCAGCACGCGCGGACGTATGCTGCGGTACATTTCCCGCGCATACGCGTCGGTCAGGACGAACTGCGCCCGCGCGCCTGCGCTCTGCGTCATTTGTTCCATATGGGTCCCTCCGTTTTCAGGCGTCCGCCTTTTTCAGATTCCGTTTGGCGTTCGGGCATTTCGCATCGAAAAATGCGCGGACGCCGGGGATGTCGATCCCTTCAAAGCAATCCTTGGGGAAGGACAGGAACTGCTTTTCCTGCGTGATCAGCAAAAACGCGGTTTTTGTTTCGACGCATCTTGCGATCGTCGCATAAGACATCTGCATACGGCTGTCCGACGCTTCGTTGTATATCCGCATCTCATCGTCGCAGAACGAAACGCGAACGATCGGGTCCTTGCCGCCGTACGTTTCCGCGATCCGCCGAAGCTGCTTCTTTGCGTACCGCTTCGGTCCGGTCAACTCCCAAGCGGTCAGAAATCCCACCAGCGCAAGTTCCCCGATGAACAGCCAGAACATCGGCTCCGTAAGGAGCGGTTCGCCGGCATAAAGGCTCCATAGGATCCGGTTCGTCATGTGATATCCGATATAAATCAGGAACGCGCCTGCGAAAATGAACCAGAAAATGCGCCAGCTTTTGTGCGCCGTAAGGTAGATCTGTCTGAACGTCTCCTCGCTCGGTCCGCATGTGCAGGTAAACCGTGCGGTCTGTTCGGTGCTTTCCATTTGGTGCTCCTTTCAGTTTTGCATCGCAGCGAAGCGCGCCGCGAGATGCAGCAGGATCTCCACGTTTTTCTCCATCGACCGGATCGGGACATACTCAAAGCGTCCGTGCGCGTTTTCATAGCCCGCCGAAAGGTTCGGACACGGCAGCCCGCGGTGCGAAAGCGCCGAGCCGTCCGTGCCGCCGCGGAACGGTTCCGACTGCGGAACAAGCCCCGCATCCCCGATCGCCGCCGTCAGCGCTTCGATCAGATACGGGTGCCGGTCCACGACCTCCTTCATGTTGCGGTAGGTCTCGGAGATCGACAGTGCGGCTGCGCCGGGATACCGTGCGTTCAGCGCGTCGGCGCAAAGCCGGAGATAGTGCTCGCGGTTTTCAAACTGCGTGCGGTCGTGGTCGCGCACGATGAGCTCGACCGATGCGCGCTCGCAGGAACCCTGCACCGCGATCACGTGGAAGAAGCCCTCGCGGCCTTCCGTGTACTGCGGCTTTTCAAACCGCGGCAGCATCGAAAGAAACTCGCCGAGCAGATCGCTCGCGTTGATCATGACGCCCTTTGCGGTGGCGGGATGCACGGAAAGACCGGTGAACGTCAGCGTCGCCTGCGAAGCGTGGAACGTCTCGTCCATGTAGAAGCCGAGATGATCGCCGTCGAGCGTATAGGCGACGCTCGCGCCGAAGCGGGAAAGATCGAGATCCTTCGCTAAGCCCCCGACCTCTTCGTCGGGCGTGAAGGCGAGC
>ONMC01000033.1 GCA_900318745.1 uncultured Eubacteriales bacterium | reverse complement strand
GCATCAGCAGCTGAAATCCGCCGAAAAAGAGCGCAATCAGCAATGCTTTTGACAGATTGAGCTTTTGCATGATAACGCCCTGACACATTGCAACGGCAAGAGCGTCCATGGAAAGCCCGACGCCGATGAAAAAGATATCGATGAAAGTCATGAAATGCCTCCGCTCAAATAAACGAGTGTATTATAACAAAGAACATTTTTCATCGCAACGCTTTCCGGATTATTTTATCGTTCTTTTACATTTTATACGAATCCGTTCTTTACAGATCCGCCTGAAAAAGGTATACTGTCCGAGAGGTATCGATATGAAACGGGTATTGGGTTCCATCCGCAGGGCGGATGAAAAGTACCGGATGATCGAAGACGGGGACAAGATCTGCGTCGGCGTTTCCGGAGGAAAAGATTCGCTTTTGCTGATGCAGGCATTAAAGCTGTATCAGCGTTTTTCATACACAAAATTCGATGTGATCGCCGTGATGCTCGATCTCGGCCTGAAGTATCAGAACACGGCGCCGATCCGCGAATATGCGGAACGCGTCGGCGTTCCGTTCGAAGTCATTCCGACGGAAATCGGAAAGGTCGTGTTCGAGTACCGCGCCGAGCGTTCACCCTGTGCGCTGTGCGCGAAGCTGCGTCGCGGAGCGCTGAACAACGCAGCAAAACAGCGCGGGTGCAACAAAGTAGCGCTCGGACACAATCGCGAGGATGTGCTTGAAACACTGCTGATGTCGATTCTGTATGAGGGCAGAATGAACACGTTTGCACCGATCACATATCTGTCGAGAAGCGATATCACGGTCATCCGTCCGATGATCTATGTGCCGGAAAAGTACTGCCTGTCCGTTGCAAAACAGCTTGAATTGCCGGTCCTGCCTGCGAACTGCGATATTGCGGGCAACACAAAGCGTGAGGAAGCGAAGGAGCTGATCAAGTATCTGTGCACGATCGTGCCGGATGCGGACGTCAAGATGATGCACGCGATCACGAATACGGATAAATACGGTCTTTGGGATCGCATGCGGCTGAAACAGTCGCGCGGCGAAAGCGCGGAACCGGAAGAGGATTAATCGCCGGTCCGATCCGAAAGCGCGGCAAGGATCCGCGCACGCAGTTCATTCCGGTTCTCTTCCGTGATCTCATAAACTTCTGCGCGCGGATGCGAGCGCACGGCGTCCAGAAACGGCGTCGGCTTATCGCGCACGGCGCAGATGCACAGCGGCGCCTCGTCGAGCGTATGCAGGACCTTTGCCGTAAAGCGGTGCGCGTCGCTTTCCATGAAGCCGAGCTCATCAAACACGATCACGCAGTTTTTCGGAAAACGCATACGATCGCAAAACCGGTCGAATACATCCGGAAAGCAGATGCTTTCACCGGGCTTGCACATGCCGATGCGATTCTCTTCGGAATACTGCCGTTCTTTTCCGTATAGATGAATATAAACAGGTTGGAAGCCGTTTGCCTTTTCGGATTCCTTTTTTGTAATGACGCCGTAAACGGGAGATTGGATCCGTTCGAGAACGGAGCGGATCAGCGTAGATTTGCCGACGCCGTTGCGTCCGTTTATGATGATATGTTTCATACTGCTATGCATCGCGGATCAAAGAAATCTGCACGGTCTGCACGAGCGTATCCGGATCGGAGAGGATCCGCAGTGAATACTTGCCGAGATCCTTTGCGTAGGATTCTCCGTCAGATACAACCTTCTGAGATTGCTTTACGATCGTTTCGCTGTCGCTGACCGAACGATGAAAAACCGGCATAACGGCGTCGAACAACGTGCGGATCGCCCCGACGGTCCGGCGGTTTTCGGTTCGCAATGCGTCATAGACCGCGCCTTCTTCCTCGGGATCGGGGCAGAGAGGCGTTTCGAGCGTCAGTGAAAGAATGCCGTTATCGTCCGACAGCATAGTCATGGAAAAGACGATCCCGTCCCCGGACGTGACGGTATACCCGTTTTCGCTGCTTTCAACGGTGAAGCCGGCTGCTTCCAACGCACGGAACACGTTCATGCCGCGGATGGACGTATCCTCGGTCGGAACGGGAGAAACCGTCGGATCGGGCGCTGCATCATCGACGGCGGATTTTGCGGTACCGTATCGGATCGCCAATCCCAAAAACAACAAAATCACGAGTCCGATGCTGGCGTACTCGATGATTTTGATGCGTTCGATGCGCAGGATCGCGCGTTTGCGTTTTGTCTTGCGGTCAGTCGACATCGTGATGTACGGTTTCGGGTTTCTCATCCAGAACGTGCGGATTCTTGAGATACGATTTCATCAGTTTAAATCCGGAAGCAAGGTTGAACCCGTCACAGATGCGTTCGTCGCAAACGACCTTATAGTCGATGTATTTTTTCTGCACGACTGTGCCGTCATCCTTGAGCTCGTTCTTTTTGTATTTCGCACCGAAGGACAGAAATACCGGAATGTTTCCGAAATTGTACAGATGATGATAAACGGGCGGTACACCGAGCGATCCCATGGAGGTGATGAACATGGAGCCGTGGAACGGGCTGACCTCAATGAGCGATTTCGGAAGCAGACCGAAATAATCGAGCAGCTTCAAAAACCAGACCGTGTTCTTCAGAAGAACGCCGGGGATATAGTTGATGATCCTTGCCGTGTTGTCGAAATCACTGTCCGGATTCGCTTCCCGGTTCTCACTGATCAGTTTGGTGATCTTTTGATATACATCGTCCGCCGTATCGGTGGGAACGAAATGCATCTTGACGATGGTCTCTTCCGCTTCCAGCGTCATTTCGCGCTTAATCGTCAGGTTGATCACGATATCGTTGTCGTGAGAGTACACGCGCTGACCCGACAGGAAGCGGTTGATCGCGGGACGCTGCGAAATGATCCGCACATAGGCGGCGATCAGAACATGCATCACGCCGAAGCCTTTCAGACCCTGATTGCGTTTTTTTCGAATGTAGTTTTCAACCTCGGTGACGTCAAAGGAATCATGAAAATATACGCTCGCGCCGGAACGATCCGGCATGATATAAGGAGAAACCTTCGACATCGGCTGAAGCGAACGGAGTCGGTAACCGTCCGGACGGTCGCCGAAGCGACGCTTCCGTTTCGGCGCCGAAACGGTTGCTTCGGTCGGTTCAACACGCTCAATCGGTTTGTTTTCTGCTTCACTTGACATAGAATTGTCCCCCGGAAAAATCTCTGCTTATCATATCAAAAAAGTACTTCGTTGACAAGAGGAATTTGCGGTTGCAAAAGAACGAAGCGCTTTGTATAATGAAATCATGAATGAAATGAGAGAAAAACAGAATCCGGAGATTCTCGCACCGGTCGGAACGGAAGGATCGCTGAAAGCCGCTGTTTATGCAGGCGCGGATGCGGTCTATTTCGGCTCCGGTGCATGCAATGCGCGTAGAAACGCAGGGCAATATACCGGCGAAGCGCTGAAGGAAGCGGTCCGCTTCTGCCATGCACACGGCGTCAGGGTCCACGTGACCGTCAATACGCTCGTGCGCGATGAGGAGCGGAGAGCCGTTGCAGATACGCTGACGGATATCGCAGAGGCGGGAGCGGATGCGATCATCGTGCAGGATCTGACGGTGATGCGGCTTGCAAAAGCGATCTGCCCGGAACTTGCACTGCACGGCTCAACGCAAATGGCGGTCCATAATGCATCCGGCGTTCTTGCGCTCGAAGATCTCGGATTTTCACGCGTTGTGCTCGCAAGAGAGCTTTCCATCGAAGAGATCCGGCTGATCCGTGAGCGGACGCATGCGGAGCTCGAATGCTTCGTTCACGGTGCGCTTTGCATGAGCGCATCCGGCATGTGCTATCTGTCCGCCATGCTCGGCGAACGAAGCGGCAATCGCGGACTGTGCGCGCAGCCGTGCCGTCTGCCGTTCATCTGCAACGGCGCAGAGTATGCTCTGTCGCTGAAGGACATGTCGCATATCGCGCATTATGCGGATTACCGCGACGCGGGTGTCGCATCGCTGAAGATCGAAGGACGTCTGAAATCACCGGAGTATGTTGCGGCAGCGGTCGATGCGGTCCGCCGCGTGAGAGACGGGGAACCGTATTCGGAAGATATGCTGAAGGATGTGTTTTCGCGAAGCGGCTTTACCGACGGTTACTACACGGGACAGCGGAATCATACGATGTTCGGCGTTCGCACGCAGGAGGACGCCAAGCGCGCACAGAACGTGCTTGCAGCGATCCGCGAACGGTACCGTACGCCGAGAAACAGCGTGCCGGTTTCGCTTTCGATCTCCGTACAAAAAGATCGTCCCGCAACGCTTTCGGCAAGCGACGGAACACATTGTGTGCACATAACCGGACCGGTTCCGGAGACCGCCGTTCATGTTGCGCTCAGTGAAGAATCGCTCGGGAGAAATCTTAAAAAGACCGGAGGAACGCCGTTTGCAGTCACACAGACGGAATACATACTTGACGATGGTCTGATGCTTTCCGCATCGGAAGTCAACACAATGCGCCGCGATGCACTCGACGCGCTGTATCGCGCGCGGGCAGATGCCGTGTCCTATACGGTACACGAACCGATACTCGATCTGCCCGGAAAAAAACGCCGTGAGACGCCGCGTATCTGTGTGCGCTATGCTTCGTATGCACAGTGGCAGGACGATCCGGACATTGCCTATTTCAGCCTGCCGATGCATGAGCTTCTCCGGCATCCGGAAGCGATCTCGGATCGCACGGCTGCCGAAATCCCTGCGCTTGTATACCCGAAAGATGAAGCGAACGTGCAGGAACAGCTCACGTCGCTTCGCAAAACCGGGCTCAGGTATGCGCTTTGCGAGAACATCGGGGCGATTCATATGGCAAAGAATGCCGAATTGATCCCGATCGGCGGGTACGGACTGAATGTTACGAACAGCGACGCGATCGAAGCATATCGCAGCATGGGCGTTGCGGCACTGTTCGTGTCGTTTGAGCTTTCCGCGGCAAAGATCCGCGACCTTTCATGCACGATCCCGCTCGGCATGATCACGGCGGGACGTCTTCCGCTGATGCAGCTTCGTTCCTGCCCGGCAAGGTCGGATCGCGGCTGCGGGGCCTGCAGCGGAAGACCTGTGCTGACCGACCGAAAGAACGCCGTGTTTCCGCTCGTCTGCAACAACCGCGCCTACTCGACGATGCTGAACAGCGTCCCGCTCTATGTTGCAGACAAGCAGCTTCCGCCGCTGGACTTTTATGCGGTGTATCTGACCTTGGAAACGCCGGATACGGCGCGCGAGATGATCCGCTCTGCCGTCAGCCGAGAACCGATACGCGAATCGCATACGACCGGACTGACGTTCCGCAATCTGCTCTGACCATCATACTCTTTCAGCCGTACGGCGCATTGCGTCGAACGGCTTTTTTCATATGCACATGCAGGCATGCATAGAGTATGAACGGAGGGACGAGCATGCAACATTGGAAGGAGACCTGGTACGCATTGCTGCCGCAGAACATCGTTGCTGTCTTAAAGGAAATCGACGATCGCGCGCCGCTGACCGAGATACGACTGCGTCGCGACGCGCCGATGGAACTGGTGTTCGACGGAACGGACCGCATCATTTACGGAAACCGAGCGGCGCCGATGACGACAGCGGAGGATCTGAAAGAAATCTGTGCGCGTCTCACGGAATACTCGGCGTATGCCTGGGAGAACGAGCAGAAAGACGGGTTTCTCACGGTCAACGGCTGCCGCATCGGATTGTCAGGCCGCATGGTTCGAACGGAACGCGGCGTGCTCGGATTTGCGTCCGTATCCGGGCTGTGCATTCGTGTCGTCCGCGAGGTGCATGACTGCGCAAAGACGCTCCTGCCCGTGCTGACAAGCGACGATTCGGTCCTCTCTGCGCTTCTGATCTCGCCGCCCGGATGCGGAAAAACGACGATGATGCGCGACCTTATACGGATCTTCTCGAACGGGCTGCACGGCATTCGTCCGCGGCGCGTCGGCGTTGCAGACGAGCGGTTTGAGATCTGCGGCGCATCGGACGGTTCGATCCCGTTCGACCTCGGCACTCGAACAGACGTGATTTCCGGCATCTCCAAGGCGGACGCAGCAATGCGGATCGTTGCGGCACTTTCTCCCCAGATCCTTGCACTCGATGAGCTGAATACGGCAAGGGATGCCGAGGCGGTCCTCGACGCCGGCGGGAAGGGCGTTGCGGTATTTGCAACTGCGCACGGACGAACCTGGGAGGACCTGAGACGGCGACCGATGATACGGATGCTTCTGCGAGAACGTGTCTTCGACCGGATCGTGATGATCGGACAGATCGGCAGGATCGTCGGCGTATTCGATGCGGAAGGAAGCCGGATCCCCATAAGCTCATGAAAACGATCGGATTGCTTCTGTTGTTCGGACTCTGCACCGCGATCGGTATGCATATCGCGACGGAAAAAAGCGCGCGTCTGCATCGTGTCAACGGTCTGATCCGGGATCTGCAAACGCTTTCCGATCAAATCACTTCGGGACAGCGCTCTCTGATGCGGATATCCGAAGAAGAAAGCGGAGAACTGTTCGATCTGCTGCATCGGTATCTGTCACTGAGAAGCGATTCGTATTCGGAATCGGATGCAGCGAGGCTTGCGATCGAAAACCACGCATGCAGAACGGAAGCAGAGCCGCTGTGCGCATTCCTTTGCGGACTGTCGTCGGCGTCATCCGACGCGATCCGACAGCGGATCGATTCGCTTCGGGACGCATTGCGGAAAGCGCAGAAAGAAGCCGATGAAACGGCAAAGCAGGCAAAAACATTCCGTGCGATCGGTGTTCTGATCGGTGCAGGCGTCTGTATTCTATTGCTTTAGGAGTCTTATGGATATTGATCTGTTATTCAAGATCGCGGGAATCGGGATCCTCGTCGCTGTGATCGTACAGCTTCTGCGGCAGAACGGCAGGGAAGAGCTGGCGACAATCGCAGCCGTGGCGGGACTGATCCTTGCGACGATGCTGGTACTGTCCATGATTTCTTCGCTGTTTGAGACGGTCCGCAGGACGTTCTCTCTGTACTGACATGGAACGGATGCTGCTGATCGCCGTCGTCGGTTCTGTGACGGCTCTGCTCTTTCGCAGCGAGCAGCGCGGATTCGCGATCGCAGTCGGTGCGGTCACCGCGGTGACACTGCTGATTCTCAGCGTCGACGCATTTACGGACGTCGGTAAAACGATGGAAAAGATCTGCTCGTCCTACGGCGTGCCGACGACGCTCCTTTCCGCCGTGCTGAAGATCCTCGGCATCTCTTATCTGACGGAGTTCGGAGCATCGCTTTCGCGTGACGCCGGACAGACCGCGATCGCCGCGAATCTGGAATTGTGCGGCAGGATCATGGTGCTCTCCTGCACGATCCCGTCCTCGATCGCGCTGCTCGAAACCGGCGCTTCGCTTCTTAAGGAGGTGATCCCGTGAAATGCATCCTGATCAAAGCGATCCTGGTGTTTTTGCCGCTGTGCCTGCTGCAGGAAGCGGATGATGTGCAGGAAGCGACGGATGCGCTTCTCGGGACGGTCGATCTTTCGGAATGGGACGCATGGTTTTCGGAGGAGGCGCCGGATATATCATTCAAACCTTCGGACTTTGTTTACGGAATCGCGGACGACGCCGATTCAAACGGCGGCAAGCAGCTGTCCGAGCGCATCGGCGGTATGCTGTTATCGCCTGCAAAGACGGCCTGTACAAAACTGATTTTGCTGATCGGTATCGGGATCCTGTCTGCGGCGCTGCAATCGATCCAAACGAGCGGATCTGTTTCGGAAGCGGCAAGGATCGCGTTCCGCATCGGCGCTGCATGCAATGTGCTGGTCATGATCGTGCCGGCGATCCGGGAAACATACCGGATGCTTTCGGTTATTTCCGGCGCGTCGGATCGCGTGCTTCCCATCCTGATCGCGTATCTGACGCTCTGCGGCACGGAACATACCGCCGCTGCGCTGCCGCAGTTGTCCGAACTGTTTAACGGAATGATGATCCGCGTGATCGAATCGACGGTCCTTCCGATCGGATGCATCGGAGGCATGCTTCTGACGTTCGACGCATATGCAAACGGGCGGCTGACCTCCGTCGGTCGGCTGCTGCTGCGAACGGCGAAACTGATCCTGGCAGGACTCGGCACGGCGTACGGCACATTCGGTGTTTTCAGGGGGATCACGGCATCGAGCGCGGACGGCCTGATGTTCCGGACGGCGAAACTTGCGGCGGGCAGCCTGCCGGCGGTCGGCGGCATCGTTTCCGATTCGGTCGAAACGGCATATCAATGCATGGTGTTCGTTCGCAGAACGCTCGGCGTCGGCTGTGCGGCAATGCTGCTGCTTGTTTGTATCGGACCGATACTGCGCGCTTTTTTTCTGCGCTGTTCGTTCCGTGCCGCGGCTGCGGTGTCGGAACCGCTTTCGGGACGTCCGTATGCGGATCTGCTGCACGGATTATCCGAACTTCTGCAGATCCTGATGCTTTGCGAGCTGACGGCGGCGGCTTCTGCGATCCTGATGATCACGCCGGTGATCGGGATATTCGGACATTCATGAGCACGCTGACAAAGAGTGTTCTGACGGCAGCAGCCGGCGGGCTTTTACTGACGCTTGCGGAGCTTCTGATCCCGCGCTCCCAAATCAAAAGATCCGCCGTGATTGCCTTCGGATTGCTTTTCCTGGAGCTTTTGACCGGAGAGATTCTCGGCATATTTTACTGACGGAGGGACTATGATGCAGAAGAAGAGCGGCGAACCGCTTTCGGCGCGCTGGAAGGCGTATATCAAAAAGAACCCCGGAATCGCTTATCTGCTGTATGCCGCCGTCGGGATACTCGCCGTTCTTCTGTATCTGTCGGGAAGCCGCATCGATTGTACGAAATCGGAACAAACGGAAACGGTCGCTCCGGCTGCTTCGACGGCGTCGCGCGACGCGCTGGAGCGAAGACTGATCAATGTGCTTTCCGAAATCCGCGGAGCGGGAAAGGTGGATGTGCTCGTGACGTATGAGACGAACGGGGAAATCGTCACGGCAACCGTACGGCAGACCGATGAGGACGTAAAGGATGCAAACGGATCGAGCGGCAATCAGACCTCGCGCACCGTGCGCGAGGTCACCGAACCCGCGACGATCGAAACGCAGAACGGACATGCGCCGATCGTGCTTTATGAGATCGAACCGACCGTTCGCGGCGTGATCGTCGTTGCGGAGGGCGCGGCGGATTTCTCCGTACGGGAAAAACTGCAGGCAGCTGTGCGGGCGGTAACGGGCGTTGCGATCACACAGATCGAAGTATTTGAAATGTCATTCGGGTCATAAGCTGAAAGAGGAGGTAGAAAGGATGCTGAAGGAAAAGATGAATCAATACAGGAAGTTTCTGAACAAGCGGGTGCTGACGGCAGTCGGTCTGTGCGTGCTGGTTGCGGCGGCGGTTGTGACCAATCTGCTGCTGAATCGATCCGACACGGCGGAAACATCGGCAAACAGTTCCGAAGAAGTGGCGGCCGTTTCGACACAGCGCAGTACACAGACGGGCGATTTCTTTGCAGCGTACCGCACGGAACGGGACAATGTGCGGACGCAGGAACTTGCATATCTCGACGCGATCGTCGCGCAGGGAGCCGATCGGGATACGTTGTCTGATGCGCAAAAGCAGAAGCTTGACCTTGTCGATGCGATGGAAACGGAGCTGACTGTCGAGAATCTGGTACGCGCAAAGGGATTCTCCGATGTGATCGTTTCGATCCATGACGGGAACGTGAACGTCGTTGTCGGTGCGGATCGGCTGAACGACGAGCAGGTCGCACAGATTCTGGACATCGTGCTGCGGGAGACGGGAAAGACGGCGGAAAACGTCAAGATCAGCACGACACTTTGACATGCAGTTTGCAAGGAAGGGTTTACTTTTTCCGAGGTTGATGATATACTACCCTTGTATTCGAATATTCCCGTCGCGAAGGAGGAACACATATGAGCGAATATAAGGACATTACCATTGAAAGCGAAGACAACGGCGGTAAGATCGTATTTGCGGAAGACGTCGTTGCTACGATCGCCACGCTGGCCGCTTCGGAAGTGGAAGGCGTATATGGCATGAGCGGAACCGCGTTCGAAGGACTCGGCGAAAAGCTCGGTAAAAAGAATTATACCAAAGGCATCAAGGTTGAAGTCGGCATGGTGGAATGCGCAGTCGATATGAGCATCGTCGTCAAGTACGGTTTCAAGATCCAGGATGTCTGCCGCAGCGTGCAGGAAGCGGTCAAGAACGCGATTGAAACGATGACGGGTCTGAAGGTCGTTCAGGTCAACATCGCGGTCAATTCGATCGCATTCGAAAAGGAGCCGGCGCCCGAACCGTCCAAGCCCGAAGCGCGCGTCAAATAAAATACGATCGTCGAAGGAAATTCCTTCGACGGTTGTTGCCGGACAAGCTTATTGAATGCAGGAGATCAGGATGAATCGAGCCGTCAAGATCCTCAGCGGTGTGCTTGCCGTGCTGGCGATTGCATTATGCGTCGGAATCCTTCTGACGGTGATCGGCTGGCCGGTCGGAGAACCGCGCATGCAGGAACTGCTTTTGAAGATCCGCCGGTTTCCGACGGTTTTTCTCACACTCGCGGTTGCTTTTGTGATCGGAGCAATCGGCGTGTTTTTGCTGTACGGGCTGTTTGCGGAGCATTTCACGCGCAAAACCGCAGCTACGATCGAGCGCAATGCGCTCGGCGAGACAGGTATTTCGTTTTCCGCACTGGAGCATCTTGTCAATTCAGTCGTGCAGAAGCATGCAGACGTCAGATCAAGCAAAACAAAAGTTACGGCGATCGGCGACAGCGTAAAGATCACGGTTTGTGCCGTCACGTCGCCGACAGTATCGCTGCTTGCGATGACGCATGCACTGCAGGATGAGATCGCAGCCCGTATACAGGCGATTTGCGGCATTTCCGTCGGAAAGGTCGACATTACGATCGATCAAACGGAAGAACCCGATACGCGTTCGCGTATCTGAATGGGAGGCACGAGGTATGAAGGACTTTTTTCTGAATCACAAGTGGGCGATCCTTTTGAGCGTCGTCGCGATCATCACGGTTCTTTTGATCTACCTGATCGGCTGGTGGACTCTGCTTGCCGCTGTTTTCGTAGCGGCGGCGATCTTCATCGGCAGACTGCTCGACAAGGGCGGTACGGAAGCCGTCAAGGACTTCTTTGCCCGTCTTTTTAAAGGAAAAAACGCATGAAACACACATTATCAAGAGAAATCGCCATGAAGCGTCTCTACGCTGAGACGGTCGGCGGAACGGATTCGATCGAGGAAGCGCTTGAGCAGACCGAGCGCGATATGTCGGAGGAAAACAAGCTTTTTTCCGACCGTCTTTACGACGGCGTGCACGCGCATCTGACCGAGATCGACGAAACCATAGAAGCGCACGCAAAGGACTGGTCGATCCAGCGCATTGCAAAGGTTGACCTGTCGATCCTTCGCATCGCAGTATACGAGCTCCTGTACGAAACCGCCGTTCCGGAAGGCGCAACCGTGAACGAGGCGGTGGAGCTTGCAAAGCTGTTCGGCGGTGAAAAGTCCGCAGGCTTTGTCAACGGTATTCTCGGCGCAATCGCCAAGGAACACTGAATGCAGACGCGCGTATCCCTGGGAATCGATACGAGCTGTTATACCACCTCGGTTGCATGTGCGGATACACAAAGCATCGTCTTTGAAAAAAGGGCGATGCTTTCGGTGCCTTTTGGCAATCGGGGGCTAAGGCAGTCGGACGGGCTGTTTCAGCATGTCAAACAGCTTTCACCGCTTCTGTGCGATCTGTTCAACGAGGTCGAACCTTCGAGGATCGCCGCGATCTGTGTCAGCGCATGTCCGACATCGCAGCAAAACAGCTATATGCCGGTGTTCCTTGCAGGACTCAGGCAGGCGGAAACGCTCGCGGCGGCGCTGAAGGTGCCGCTGATCCGCACGGATCACCAGAGCGGGCATATCCGCGCGGCGCTGTACGGCAACGAAGGATTATTGAAGCGTGACCGCTTTCTTGCGGCACATATCAGCGGCGGCACGACGGACGTGCTGCTTGTGGAACCGCATCCTGACAGATCATATCGAATCGAGCCGATCGGTACATCGACGGATCTGCATGCCGGTCAGTTTGTCGATCGGATCGGCGTCGCGCTCGATCTTCCTTTCCCGGCGGGAAAGCATCTCGAAGCGCTTGCAGTTACCGCAAAGAAAAAAACAGTAAAACTTGCGAGCGCGGTCAAAGACGGCAGCTGCTCATTCTCCGGCGCGGAGTCGGCGGCACAGCGATTGCTGCACACCGTTGAGGATGAGGAACTTGCATACGGCGTATACGATTGCCTCGCACGGACGCTTGCCAAAATGTTCGCTGCAGCAAGATCCGAGCACGGTAATCTTCCGATCTTGATCTGCGGAGGCGTCGCATCATCCAATCTGCTTCGATCGATGCTTCGCGACCGCTGCGACGCAAAACTGTATTTCGGAGAACCGAAATACTCCTCGGACAATGCGGCGGGCGTCGCGCTTCTCGGCGCGGATCGGGGGCTTTCATGAGCGAATTAAAACCGGTATTTTCGGTACACGAATTAAACGAATATATCGATCTCTTGCTCGGACTCGATCCGAACCTGAAGGAACTTGCGGTGGAAGGGGAACTCGAGGCAGTCAAACGGCATTCCTCCGGACATCTGTATTTTACCCTGAAGGATGAATCGGCGTCCGTCAGCTGCGTGATGTTCAGACAGTATGTCATGGGTCTGCGGTTTTTGCCGAAGGACGGACAGCGCGTCCGTCTCACCGGACGGGCATCGCTGTTTCAGCGTGACGGACGGTTTCAGCTGATGGCGACCGGATTGATGCCGAAGGGCGACGGATCGCTGTATGCCGAATTTGCCGCATATAAAGAAGAATTAAAGAATCGCGGATGGTTCGACGAATCCCAAAAGAGACCGATCCCGTTCCTTCCGAAATCCGTCGGCATGGTAACGAGCGGAAACGGCGCGGCATGGCGCGATGTGCAGAACGTGATCTCACGTCGGTTCCCGTCGATGCCGATCATTCTGTATCCGGCAGCGGTACAGGGAGAGGGCGCATCAAAGGAGATCGCAGCGGCGATCGACCGTGCAAACGAGGAACAGAGATGCGACGTGCTGATCGTCGGACGCGGCGGCGGGAGCATGGAAGACCTTTGGGCGTTCAATGAACCGGCTGTTGCCGAAGCGATCCATAACAGCAGCATTCCCGTTATTTCGGCCGTCGGGCACGAAACGGACGTTTCCATCAGCGATTTTGTTGCAGATCTTCGCGCACCGACGCCGTCCGCCGCAGCAGAACTTGCCGTTCCGGAGTGGGCATCGTTGATCGCATCGCTGCAATCGGACCTGGATCGGCTGAGAAACGCGATGCACAACGGTATCGACAAAAAGCGCGATCGGATGCATATCCTCTTCAAAGATCGATGAACGCCGCAGCATGATGGAACGTCTTTCGGAACGGGCCATGGAACGGCAAAGACACGTTCTGGAACGTGAAGGCGAGAGATTGCGCGCATACAATCCTCAAAATGTTTTGGAGCGCGGCTTTGCATTGATTACAAAAGGTTCAAAAGAGATCGTCACGAACAGCACCGATGTGCAAACGGACGATATGATCACGATCCGCTTCCGCGACGGTGCGATCGGCGCAACGGTGACCGGAAAGGAATTATCATGAACGGGCAGAAAACATACGAACAAAAGCAGGAAGAACTGGAAGCGATCGTTTCGAAGCTAGAAAGCGGAAACGTACCGCTCGATGAAATGATCACGCTCTATGAGCAGGGAGAAGCGCTGTATCGCGAATGCGCCGAAACGCTCGATGCATACGAAGCGCGGCTTCGCGCCTGTGAAAAAAAGGAGAATGCGTGATGCCGGAACAAAAGCTGAAACGTATTGAAACGGCATTGCAGGCGTATATGCAGGACGATGATTCCGCGCAGCTTCTCAAGGAGAGCATGGAATACAGCCTGCTCGACGGCGGCAAGCGGATTCGTCCCTGCCTGATGCTGTTGATCGCCGACATGCTGGGCGGGAAAGAATCGGATGTCCTGCCGTTTGCATGTGCACTTGAGATGGTTCATTGCTATTCGTTGATCCATGACGATCTGCCCGCAATGGACGACGATTCCATGCGCAGAGGCAAACCGAGCAGTCATGTTCGTTACGGCGAAGGCAATGCGATCCTTGCAGGCGACGGATTGCTGACAAAGGCCGCGCTTCTTTTGATGCGGCAGACCGGCTATGATGATGCAAAGACAGCGATCTTTGAAGGCGCTTATGCAATGGTCAGCGGACAAAGCGACGACCTGAATCTGAAGGAACGGAACAGCGAAACGCTTGAACAGATCCATCGCCGCAAAACAGGCGCGCTGTTTCGTGCGGCATGCCGCGCCGGCGCGCTTCTGTCCGATCCGTCCAAAGCGGAACAGATGAGCATATTCGGAGACGCGATCGGCTTGTTGTTTCAGATGACGGACGATGTGCTCGACGCACAAAAGGACCGCGAAGAAGGAAAGCTGACGTATGTGACGCTATACGGCGAAACGGATACGAAACAATTCATCGACGATACGGCGCAGCACGCGCTCGACGTGATCAAGCCGTATCACGGAAAAGCCGCGGAGGAACTTCGCGAATTGATTCTGGCATTACGGAGAAGAACAAGATAACATGGCATATCCGATTCTGGATACGATCAACAGTATAAAGGATTTCAAAGCGCTGAAAGAAGAACAGCTTCCGGCGCTTTGCGAGGAGCTTCGGTTATTTCTGATCGAAAAGGTTTCCAAAACGGGAGGGCATCTCGCGTCGAGTCTCGGCGCGGTCGAACTGATCGTCGCAATGCACTATGTGTTTGACAGCCCGAAGGACAAGCTGGTGTTCGACGTGGGGCATCAGGCATACGTACATAAGATTCTGACGGGACGCAAGGACGCATTCGATACGCTTCGTCAGGAAAACGGCATATCCGGTTTTCCGAAGTTTTCGGAAAGCGAACACGATGTATTCAACACCGGGCACGCAAGTACCGCGATTTCCGCGGCGCTCGGTCTTGCACGCGCCATGAAACAGCGCGGCGAACAGGGCATGGCGGTCGCTTTGGTCGGAGACGGTGCGATGACGGGCGGGTTGTCGTTCGAAGCGCTTGACGACGCCGGACAGGAGCGGATTCCGCTGCTCGTGATCCTGAACGACAATCAGATGTCGATCAGCAAGAATGTCGGCGGTATCAACAATTCGCTGACGATGATGCGTACTAACCGCGCATACAATGCGTTCAAACGTTGGCTGAACGGCATTCTCGAAACGAGCAATTTCGGAAAAGCGTTGGGCCGACGCATGGAACGGTTCAAGAATCGCGTCAAGCAGTTCTTTGCGCCGAATCTGCCGTTCGAAGAGTTCGGGATTCTGTATCTCGGTCCGATCGACGGACATGATGTTCGAAAGATCATCAAATACCTGCGTCGATGCCGCGAAGTGAAACGATCGTTCGTCTTGCGCAAAAGGATCCGCGCATCGTTGCGATCACCGCTGCAATGTCGGCCGGCACCGGGCTGCAGACGTTTCAAAAAGCGTTTCCCGACCGGTTTTACGACGTCGGAATTGCGGAAGCACACGCGGTCACGATGGCGGCAGGCCTTGCAAGAGGCGGATTGAGACCCGTCGTCGCATTATACTCTTCGTTCCTGCAGCGCGGATACGATTCGCTGCTGCATGATGTATGTTTGCAGAAACTTCCCGTCGTGATCGCTCTGGACCGTGCAGGCCTTGTCGGCGCGGACGGAGAAACGCATCAGGGGATCTTTGATCCGGCGTATCTTTCCACAATGCCGTACCTTTCGGTCTATGCGCCTTCCACGCAGCAGGAGCTGATCGACATGCTGGAAATGGCCGTATCGCGCGAAGAACCGGCGGTCGTGCGGTATCCGCGCGGCTCTATGTCGGATGCGCCCCTGCGCTCTCCGGTTTTATTCGGAAAGTGGGAGATCGTCGAACCGCTGCAAAAGACCGTGATCGTTACCTTCGGCACGCTGATCCCTCTTGCACGGCGCATCGCAAAGAAAAGCGGAGCAGGACTTGTCAACGCACGTTTTCTTCAGCCGATGGATGAGGAACTGATCGAACAATTCAAATCGAACGGCACGAGACTTCTCGTTGTCGAAGAAAACACGGTCTCGCTCGGGGAAAAGCTTGCGCTTGCGGCAAACCCGTGCCGGGTACGCTCGATCGCATTGCCGACGAAACCGATCCCGCATGCTTCGGTGGAACGTCAGCGCGAGCAAAACGGAATCACGGAAGAGCGGATCACACAGTTGTTGAACGAGATGGCGGAGGAAGTATGACGAAGGTTCGACTGGATGTGGAAATGGTAAACCGCGGTCTGTGTGTTTCGCGTGAGAAAGCACGCGCATTGATCCTTGCGGGGGAAGTACGTGTCAACGGAACGCGCGCAGAAAAAGCGGGTCAGGACGTCGCAGAGGATGCCGAGATCGTTGTCGTGCAGGATGCGGTGCCGTTCGTCAGCCGCGGCGGACTGAAACTCGATAAAGCGATCCGTACGTTTCCGATCGATCTGAACGGAAGGACCTGTGCGGATATCGGCGCGTCGACCGGCGGCTTTACGGACGTCATGCTGAAAAACGGCGCTGCGCATGTCTATTCGATCGACGTCGGATACGGGCAGCTGGATTGGTCGCTTCGCAACGATCCGCGTGTTACGGTGATGGAACGCACCAATGCGCGTTTCATGGAACCGGACTGGTTTTCGGATCCGATCTCGTTTGCGTCGATCGACGTATCCTTTATCTCACTGCGTCTCATTCTCCCGCCGCTGTATCAATGCCTTCCGGAAGGCGGAGAGACGGTCGCGCTAATCAAACCGCAGTTTGAAGCTGGCAGAAGCGAGATTGGCAAAAACGGCGTTGTACGCGACGCAGCCGTTCACGAACGCGTTATTTCGGAGATCGTTTCGTTTTCCGAATCGATCGGATTCTCCGTAAAAGGGCTTTCGTTTTCGCCGATCACCGGTCCGAAAGGGAACGTTGAGTTTCTTTTATACATCCAAAAGGGATGTACCAAAAATGACGCAGAATTGCATAAAATTACGGATTCAATTCCCGAAATCGTCAAAAATGCCCATTTATTGGGCAAGTTAAGTTAAAATTTATTCATAATTTACTTGCAAGTTTACGGAACCGCATGTATAATGATTGCGTAATATTCAAGAGTGGGAGGTTGCGTTATGCACCTTGTCTTTGCGGCGCATGCCGAAAAAGCAGAGCCGAAAGCAGCCTGCCGACGATTGATGAAGCTTGCGGAGGAATCCGGATTCACGAGCGTGATGATGGGGAATCCGGATACGCACGATTCGCAGGATGACTCCGTCATCGTTGCGGTCGGCGGCGACGGAAACTTTATTCGAACCGCGCATCTTGCGTGCGAACGGGATCTGCCGATATTCGGCGTCAACTGCGGACATGTCGGTTTTCTGACGGAGTGGACCGAACAAGATTTTTGCGATGCGCTTTCGGCGCTGAAACACGGCGCATACAGCATCCGCAATATTCCGATGCTCCGTGCAAACGTCAACGACGCAAAAAGTTGCGATTGCTTCAACGATCTTCTGGTCTATAAACAATCGTTTTCCGGTGTGACACGGATTTCGATGGACCTCGACGGAGAAACGGTCGGCACGCTGAGAGGCGACGGGATCATCGCGGCGACAACGGTCGGTGCGACCGGATATTCGCTTTCCGCAGGCGGACCGATCCTTGCGGACGGCACGGATGCGATGGTGATTACGCCGATCTGCGCACATACGCTGAATCTGCGTCCGATCGTTGCGTCGTCCGGTTCAACGCTGACGATGACGATGGAGGACGAGGGGTTTCTTGCATCGGACGGTGATCGCTTCTGCACGCTTCAAAAAGGGGATCGCATCACCGTGACACGTTCGGAGCACACGGTCAGGCTGATGACCTTCCGCAAACGAAATCTGTTCCGGCTGATTTCGGAAAAACTGGGCTGATTATGAATTTAGGGGTATAAAAACATGAAAACCAAGAGACATGCAATGATTTTAAAGCTCATCGCTTCTGAGGATATCGATACGCAGGAGGAGCTTGCGCGGCTTTTGTCCGCACAGGGATTTACCGTCACGCAGGCGACGGTATCCCGCGACATCAAGGAACTTCGTCTGATCAAAGTTCTGACCGGCGAAGGTCACTATAAGTATGCGACGGTGGAAAAGGCGGAAACCGATCTTCAGGAACGCTTTATTCGCCTGTTCAGCAACTGCGTCGTTTCGATCACCTCATCCGGTAATCTGATCGTTCTCAAAACAATGGCGGGCAGCGCATCCGTCGCGGCAGAGGCGATCGATTCTCTGAAATGGCCGGAGATCGCCGGATCGATCGCGGGCGACAATACGATCTTTGTCGCAGTTCGCGAAGGCAAGAATGTCTCCGATATGATTAAAAAGTTCCAGAAAATGATGAAGTAAGCGGAGGGCTCGTGCTCACACGTCTGAAAATTTCAAATATTGCTTTAATAGATAAGTCCGACATTGTTTTCGATGCGGGCTTTTCTGCATTGACCGGCGAAACCGGTGCAGGCAAATCGATTCTGATCGAATCGGTCGCATTCGTGCTCGGCGAACGCGCCAGCCGCGAAAGCATTCGGACCGGAGCTGACAAAGCAGCTGTCGAAGCAACGTTTTTGCTGTCTGAACAATCGCCTGCGAGATCGTTTTTGAATGCGCATCAGCTTGACAACGGCGAAGAACTCGTTCTGTATCGCGAGCTTTCGACCGGCGGACGCAACGTCTGCCGCGTCAACGGAACCCTTGTCAATACGACAGAGCTGAAAGAACTCGGGGACCTTTTGGTCGATCTGCACGGACAACATGCGCATCAATCCCTGCTGAACACGGAAACGCATCTGCAATTGATCGATTCCTATGCAAAAAGCAATGCGGACGGACTGTATGATCGTGTCATGCAATCCCGCGAAGAAGCTTTGCGGATTTCGCACGATCTGAGCGTATTGAAAAACAGCCTGCGCGAAAGAGAACGCCGCATCGATACCATCCGCTATCAGCTGAAAGAAATCGACGCGGTGTCTCCGATCGACGGCGAAGAAGAAAAGCTGGAGTCGGATCGCATGAAAATGCGCAATGCGGAAACGATCATGGAAGGATTGAATGCTGCATACGAAGCATTGTTCTCCGACAGCGGCGCGCTTGCTTCGCTCAGTGAAGCACGGGATGCGTTGGACCGCATCGGCGAATACGACAGTTCCTATCGTGATATGTATCACAGGACCGACGACGCATATTATGCAATCGAGGATGTGGCATATGAACTCAGGGACGGCAGGGATGCATTTCGCTTCGATCCGGACCTGCTGGAACAAACGGAAAGCCGCCTCGCGTCTCTGCAGAATCTGAGGCGCAAATACGGTGCAACACTTCGGGAGGTAATCGAGTATCGGGGCCGGCTCGAATCGGAGCTGCAGCTTCTGACGGACAGCGACAATCAGATCGAATCGATGGAAGCTTCATATCAAAAAGCGGTATCCGAATTCGGCAGGCTCGCGGAACAGCTATCCGAACGCCGTAAAGAACATGCAAAAGTTCTGTGCAGAGAAGCGGTAGGGCATTTGCGTGAAATGGGCATGGCGGACGCAAAGCTGGAAGCAGCGTTTCAATCGATCCCCATAGAACAGCTTTCGGAAACAGGCGTCGATTCGGTAGAGTTCTTGCTTTCCGCAAACCGCGGAGAACCGGAAAAGCCGCTGACGAAGGTCGCAAGCGGCGGCGAAATGTCGCGTATCATGCTGGCAATGAAAGCCGCGCTGTCGGATGCGGACCGCATTGAGACATTGATATTCGACGAGATCGATACGGGCATCTCCGGTATGGTTGCCAATACGGTCGCGGGGAAAATGCGCGCGCTCGGCAGAAAGCATCAGGTCCTGTGCGTAACGCATTTGCCGCAGATCGCCGCATATGCGGATGCACAGTACGTTGCATATAAGTATTCCGACTCGGAAAAAACGCACAGCATCACAAGACGTCTCACGGAAAGCGAACGACCGAAGGAGCTTGCGCGGATCATGGGCGGCGAAGAAACCGATCTGACGGCGATGGAGCATGCAAAGACCCTTTTGAGATCGGCAAAGGAATGAATCAAAAGAACCTCGGACAGAGGTTCTTTTTGTATGCTTTTTCATTTTGTGCGCACGATACGAAAAAGGAGAGAAACATGAAACGCTTTTTTCGTCTCGCATGCGCATTTTGTGCAGTATTGATCCTGATATGGTATTCGCTTCCGTCCGTTTATCAAATTCTCCATGCGCCGAAGGTCGTGGATTTCGGTATCCTGCCCTCCGCGCCTGCACTGCGAATTACTTCCGCAAGCACACAGTTTGTTCGCAGCGGCATCGACGAGCGGCTTTCCGATCGGCAAACGACCGAAAGAACGCTTCGGCTGTTCGGCTTGCTTCCGCTGCGTACATTTCAGCAGCAGATCGGCGGAAGAACCGTTGCAGTCGGCGGAGAAGCGGTCGGCGTAGTATTGAAAACGAACGGTGTTCAGATCGTCGGGCTCGGGGAAATCGAAACCGAAGAAGGCAGAAGAAGCCCGGCAGCAGACGCGGGTCTTCGTCAGGGAGATGTGATCCTTGCAGTCAACAATCATTCCGTTGCCGATACGGCGTCGTTCACGTCGCTGTGCAGAAGTTCAGCCGGCGATCTTTCACTGTCCTTTCAGAGGGACGGCAGCACATTTACCGTCACGGTCAGACCGGAACGCGATAAAGACGGCGTTGCAAGGATCGGCGCATGGGTGCGTGACAGCACGTCCGGTATCGGTACCATGTCATTTTACGATCCGAATACCCGTTTCTATGCCGCGCTCGGGCACGGCGTCACGGATGTAGACACAGGCAAACTGATTGCTCCGTCGTCGGGATATCTGACGGAGACTGTGATTTCGAGTGTGAGAGTCGGAACACAGGACCGGGCAGGAGAATTGATCGGTACGTTTTCCGTCCGTGAAGCGGATGCGATCGCGACGATCACGCAAAATACGGAATTCGGCATCTCCGGCAAACTCGGCAGCTCGTTCCGTATCGAACGGTCCTTGCGCTCTGTTGCACCGCCTGACGCAGCGCATCTCGGAGATGCGTCGATCATCACAACGACGTCGGGTCAGACGCCGCATACGTATCGCGTGCGAGTCATTCGCGTGGACGTGCAGTCCTCTCCGAATACACAGGGGATGATGATCGAGATCGTCGATCCCGCGCTGCTCGGACAGACCGGAGGGATCGTACAGGGCATGAGCGGCAGTCCGCTGATCCAGGATGGAAAACTGATCGGCGTCGTAACGCATGTCTTTCTCAGCCATCCGACACGCGGATATTGCCTTTATGCGGCATGGATGGCGGAAAAACTGCTGCCTTTCGCATGATTTGTTCACAAATGAACCGTTATCTGAAAAAGTTTCACCGTTGTTTTTCGTCGTATTTCGGCGGTACAATGAACGCGAAAGGAAACAAACGGTATGAGAATTTTGCTTGAGACAAGCGATCCGGATCGGGAAAAACGGTATCGTTCCGCAGCGGAAAAACTCGGAGTTCAGCAGTTTTGTTCGCTGCATCATGATGCGCAGGTGCTGGAACGGTTGTTTCGCGATCCGTTCGAAACATTGATCGTCGACGATGCGGAACATAACGCATGCTGGCTGCATATGAAGGACAAGCCGTACTGCAAATCGATCATACTCCTGTTCCGAAATGCAGAATCGATCGACCTGCTGCCCGAAAGCGTTACATTCGGGTTTTATCAGGATCGACAGCCGATCGACGTGCTGCGCCGAATAGAGTCGTTTGAGCTTTCGAAACGCTCGATGCCCGATCCCGAAACCGTGATTTCAAAGCGGCTGCAGCAAACGGGCGTTCCGATGCATATGAAAGGGTTCTGCCTATTAAAGGAATCGATCCGTCTGCTGCTTGCGATCGACAGACCGACGCAGGTGCGGATGATGGAAGATGTATATGAATTGCTCTCCGATACCATGCAGCTCAATGCTTCCACAGCGGAGCATGCCATGCGACATGCGATCGAAACAGCATTCCTGCGCGCGGATGTTCATGATTTGGAAACCATGTTCGGTTACACCGTCAGTTCGGATCGCGCAGCACCGTCCAATGCCGGATTTCTGTTTTTGCTGGCGGATCGGATCAGATCGGAATACAGGAGGGGGAACTATGACAACTGAACAGTGGGAAGAAATCTATGCAAAGTATGAATGGCTCAGCGACAACCGCGAAGCGTTCCTGGATGCGCTGACCGATGCGACGCTGCACGCGCTGCGCGTTCCGGTCAAGCTGCTGGGATACCGGTATTTGTTCTTGGGCGTACGGTTCATTCTTTCGAAACCGTCGAACGAGCATCCGAAGATGCTGCGCGACATCTATCCGTATATTTCGGAACAGGCGCATACGAACCGCGTGATGGCGGAACGTGCGATGCGATATGCCGTCGACTGCGCGTGGAAACGTGCGGATCCGGACGTGCTGTATTCATATCTGGGGCTTCGAGGAAAGGACCTTCGCAATTCTCCGACGAATATCGAGTTCCTGTATCTGGTCGCAGAACGCGTACGACTGATTGCAGGAGATCCGGAGGGAGAGGAACGGTTTCAAAGGATGCGACGGGAAGCGGAACGCCGTTTCGGTATCGTTTGCCATTGACGAGCACACCGTTTCTATGCTAAAATTATTTAAATTCAGCATAGAGGTAACGGTATGAAGAAAAGAGCAATTCTGATCGTACTTGACAGCGCCGGGATCGGCGAGCTTCCGGATGCCGCGGATTTCGGCGACACGGGTGCAAACACGATCTGCAACATCTGGAAAAAACGCGGAACGCTCGACGTTCCGAACATGAAAAAACTCGGACTTGCGCATATCGACGGCTGTCTTCTTCCGAAGGAAGACGAACCCCTGACGGGCTGTTACGGCAAGTGTGCGGAGCAAACGCATGCAAAGGATACGACCTGCGGACATTGGGAGATGGCGGGACTCGCGCTGGACGAAGCGTTCAAGACGTATCCGAACGGATTCCCGAAGGAACTGATGGACGCGTTTGAAGCACGTATCGGTCGCGGTACACTCGGCAATGTCGTGGCAAGCGGCACGCAGATCATTCAGGAACTCGGCGATGAACACGTGCGCACAGGCAAACCGATCATCTATACGAGCGCGGACAGCGTCTTTCAGATCGCGGCGCACGAAGAGGTGATCCCGCTCGAAGAGTTGTATCGCATCTGCGAGATCGCGAGAGAAATGCTGGTCGGCGAATATCTCGTCGGACGCGTCATCGCGCGCCCGTTTGTCGGCAAGGACGGCAACTATAAGCGTACCGAGAACCGCAAAGATTACGCGGTTGAACCGTTCAAGGATACGATCCTCGACGGGATCAGCGGGAAGGGAATGGATGTCGTTGCAATCGGCAAGATCGAGGATATCTTTTGCCACAGAGGCATCACGACCGTCGACCATACGAAAAACAATCCGGACGGCATCGAAGCAACGCAGCGATTTCTCGAAGCGGGAACCGGAGACTTCATCAAAGCACTTGAATACTTCGACGCACACCTTCCGAAGATGATCGACGCGCTGAACGAAGGCGATATTCTGATGGTCACGGCGGATCACGGATGCGACCCCACGACGCCCGGAACGGATCATACGCGCGAGTATATTCCGCTTCTGATCTGCGGACCGCATATCAGACACGGCGTGAATCTCGGTGTACGCAGCCAGTTTTCCGACATCGGCGCAACGATCTATGAGTATCTGACCGGCGAAACATGGAGGGAAGGTAAATCGTTCTTAAAGGAAATCTGGGAGGCATAAATGGAAAACATCATTGAAATCATCAATCATGCGGCAGCATTGTTGAAGGAACAGGGCGCGGACAAGGCAAAGATCGGTCTGATCCTCGGATCCGGTCTGGGCGATTATGCGGAGACGCTCGAAAACAAGCGGTTTGTCAATTATGCAGATATTCCAGACTATCCGGTTTCGGGCGTGATCGGACACAAGAATCGCTTTGTCATCGGAGAGAAGTACGGAAAAACAGTTATCGCGATGCAAGGACGCTTTCATTACTATGAAGGCTATCCGCAGTCAATGCTCACGCTCGGCGTGCGTACGATGAAAAAGCTCGGCGTTGAAAAGCTGCTCGTCACCAATGCGGCGGGCGGCGTCAACATGAATTTTCATGCCGGCGATCTGATGATGATCACGGACCACATCAATCTGTCCGGCAGCAATCCGCTGATCGGTAAAAACCTCGATGAATTCGGCCCGCGTTTTCCGGACCAGAGCAACGTATACGACAAGGATCTTCGCGCAAAGCTGACAGACCTTTCGGTACGCCACGGTATACCGATGCAGGAGGGCGTGTATCTGATGATGTCCGGTCCCTGCTATGAAACGCCTGCGGAGATCCGCATGGCGCGCATCATCGGAGCGGACGCAGTCGGTATGTCAACGATTCCGGAAACCATGTGCGCAGCGCATTGCGGCATCAAGGTGCTCGGCATCAGCCTGATCACAAATATGGCGGCAGGCGTGCTCGATCAACCGCTGTCCCATGCGGAAGTCACCGAGACGGCGGCGGCAGCGGCAGTGAAATTTGCCGCACTGGTCGATCTGATCCTGAAGGAAATCTTCTGAAACCGGAATACAATACAAGGACGTCATATGACGTCCTTTTTTGATTGACTGCTCTTCGAACCTGATAAAAAGAAAAGGACTTGCCATTAACAAGTCCTTACTGGTGGAGCATAGGAGATTCGAACTCCTGACCTCAACATTGCGAACGTTGCGCGCTACCAACTGTGCTAATGCCCCGCGAACAGAAATCATTATACACGGTTTCAGAAAAAATGCAAGAGGTATTTTGAAATTTTTTTATCTTTTTTCAGAAAGCCAGAAAAATAGTGCTTGCATTTTGGAAGCGTTTGTTGTAATATAGCAAAGGTGCAGCAAAAACGCCGTGCAGAGATGGCTGAGCTGGTCTAAGGCGCACGACTGGAAATCGTGTATACGGGGAACCGTATCAAGGGTTCGAATCCCTTTCTCTGCGCCACATGAAAGACGGTTTTCGGATCGTCTTTCTTATTTTTCCGATCTTTTCGGGGGCTTTCATGAAAACCGTATCAAAGAAATCCGCATTCAAGCCGATCGAACTGGCATATATAGCACTCGGCGCCGCATTGATCGCGATCTGTGCGTGGATCACGATACCGACAACCGTTCCGTTTACGATGCAGTTGTTTGCCGTCTTCTTCGTTCTGACCGTGCTCGGCGGAAGAAACGGTACGATCGCAGTTGCCGTATATCTTCTTCTCGGAGCAGTCGGCGTTCCGGTCTTTGCCGGCTTTTCCGGCGGCCCCGGAATCCTTTTCGGCATGACGGGAGGATACCTTGTCGGAATGCTGCCGATCGGTTTCATTTATTGGCTGACGACGAAACTGTTCGGCAAAAAGATTCCGGCTGAGATCGGCGCGTTCCTGCTCGGTCTTCTGATTTGCTATGCATTCGGAACGATATGGTTTACAATCGTGAACGGAAAAAACACGTTTGCCGCATCGTTGATGATCTGCGTGGTTCCGTTCATTCTTCCGGACTGCATCAAACTCGCGATCGGGTATTTGGTCGGCAGAAAGCTGCGGACACTGATCGGGTAATCGGTTTCATACTTTGTTCATTTGCATTTCCCATCGACGCGCCGTACAATGGAGACGGAGGGATGGAAATGCAAATTGTTGTTTTGGACGGATATTGTGTCAATCCGGGGGACGTCGATTGGAGTCCGCTGAAAGCGTTCGGTACTCTTTCGGTGTATGACCGCACGCATCCCGATATGGTTGCGCAGCGCCTGCGCGGAGCAGACGTTGCGTTCGTCAACAAAGTCAAACTGAATCGGGACGTGCTGCTCAGCGCAAGGAACCTGAAGTTCATCGGCGTTCTGGCGACGGGTTACGACGTTGTTGATCTTGCTGCGGCAAGAGAACGGGGGATCACGGTGACGAACGTCCCGGCATACAGCACGGAAGCCGTAGCGCAGCATGCGATCGCATTGCTGCTTGCCGCCTGTCAACACGTCGAACTGCACGCATCTCTTGTGAAGAACGGCGCATGGACGGCACAGCCGGACTTCTCCTGGTTTCAGATCGCGCCGATCCTGCTTTCCGGAAAAACGATGGGCGTGATCGGCTGCGGGAGGATCGGATGCCGCGTTGCGAAGATCGCCGAAGCGCTCGGTATGCGCGTCATCGGTGCGAATCCGCACAAAAAGAACGGTTTTGTCGGAGAATACGTTCCGCTTGACACGCTGTTTCGCGAGTCCGACGTGATCAGTCTGCACTGCCCGTCAAAGGCGGATACGGTTGGACTGATTCGTAAAGATACGATCGCAAAAATGAAGAACGGCGTGATTCTTTTGAACACGGCACGCGGAAGCCTCGTATCGGAACAGGATATTTGCGATGCGCTGAAAAGCGGCAAGATCGCCTGTTACGGCACGGATGTTGCGTCGGAAGAACCGATTTCCAAGAGCAATCCGCTGCTGAAAGCGCCGAACTGTCTGATCACCTCGCATTATGCATGGACGCCGAAGCCGATGCGGCAAACGATCATCGATGTTTCCGCAGATAACCTTGCGGCGTTCCTGTCGGGCAAACCGAAAAACGTCGTTTCCTGAATCACAAGCTCCGAAAGGAGCTTTTTCATTTCATTTACGGAATTGACACGCTGATTTTGCAATTGCTACTTGCAAAAACCGCAGTTTCGCGGTAAACTTGATACATCTATTCTCGGAGTTGTGTATCATGTCTCTTTGGACCGATTCGACGTGGACGGAATGCAGCGTCTCCTGCACGGACGGTGTATTGGTTGCTCTGTCGGGTGGTGCAGACTCTGTGGCGTTGCTGCTGGAGCTACATTCGCTTCAAAAGAACGGTAAGATCGGGCGGGTCGCCGCTGCGCATCTGCATCACGGGATCCGCGGTGCAGAGGCGGATGAGGACGCGTCGTTTGTGCGCGCGCTTTGCAAGTCGCTGTGCGTACCGTATCGCGAAGGACACGCGGATGTTCCGAAGCTTTCGCGTGAGCGCGGCATCTCCGTCGAGCTTGCGGCGAGAGAAACGCGCTATGCGTTTTTGGAACGTGTCAGACGGGAAGAATCGCTCGACGTGATCGCGCTCGGTCATCATCGCGATGATCAGGCGGAAACACTGCTGATGCATCTGCTGCGCGGCAGCGGAACGGATGGACTTGCGGGAATGCGCGTGCGATCCGGAAACCGGATTCGTCCTCTTCTGAGAACCGGAAAGGATGAGATACTTGCATATCTTCGCGAGCGCGGACAGACGTTTCGAACGGATTCCACAAACCTCATTCCGGACGCAACGAGAAACCGGATCCGTCTTTGCGTCATGCCGGCGCTGGAAACCGTGAATCCCGCTGCAAAGCGAGCGATCGCCGGCGCTGCGGAACGGGTAGCGGAAGATGCAGAATACCTCGAACGGCTTGCCGATGCGGCATATGAGACCTGCGGAACGGACCGTGAAAAGCTGCTGGCGTTGGATCGCCCAATTAGGCTGCGCGTGTTCAAACGCATCCTAAACGATCCGGACTATATCGCATCCGATCTGCTCCGAATGGATCGATTGATCAACGGACAAACGGGCGACACGGAAACGCTCGGCAACGGCAAGACCGTCTGGCTGGACGCGAAACGTGTCCGAATCGGGATTCCGAAAATGAGAGAATACTGTCTCCCGGTTTTGGAAAACGGCACGGTTGAACTGCAGAACGGAACACTTACGGTCGAATCCGTTCCGGACGCGGTGATCCCGTGCGGACCGTTTGATGCATATGTTGATGCAGATCGCATCGAAGGATGCACGTTCGTAAGAACGCCGAAGGACGGAGATCGGTTTACGCCGCTCGGCATGAAGGGAGAACGGCTGCTGAGCGATTGCTTTACGGATCGAAAAGTTCCGAGATTTCAGCGGAACGTACCGATTATCTGTGACGAAAAGGGCATCCTTTTTGTAACGGGCTATACGATCGATGAACGGGTGCGCGTCACTGCGCGCACAAACCATATTCGACACTATCATTATGAGGAGGACTAACCATGTGGGGAAAAGCGTTCATGGCACAGGGCATTGAAGAAGTACTTCTGTCGGAAGAACAAATCAGAAAACGCGTACAGGAACTCGGCGATCAGATTTCCAAGGACTATGACGGAGAAGAATTGATCGTTTTATGCGTTCTGAAAGGCGCAAGCGTATTCTTTGCGGACCTCTGCCGCGCGATCACGGTACACATGAAGATGGACTTTATGTCGATTTCCAGCTACGGCGATGCGCAGAAGACGAGCGGGATCGTTCGCATCACGAAGGACATGGACAACAGCATCACCGGCAAGCATGTTCTGATCGCGGAGGACATCATGGACAGCGGGCTTACGCTGTCATATCTGACGCGCATGCTTGAGGAGCGCAAACCTGCGTCGATTCGTTCCTGCTGCTTCCTCGATAAGCCGGAACGCAGAGAATGTGAGATCACGCCGGATTACTGCGGATTTGTCATTCCGAACAAATTCGTGGTCGGCTACGGTCTCGATTATAAGCAGCTGTATCGCAATCTGCCGTATGTCGGCGTATTGAAACCCGAGGTATACAGCTGAGATTCGTACAATTCGGGCGTCCTGCCCGTGAACGGAGGATAATTTGGAAAACAACCCAAACCAAAACATACAGGACAACAACAGAGGATTTAATCCGCGCAGACTGATCCCGTTCCTTTTCTGGGGTCTGATTCTGGTCGTTCTGATTTTCATGGTCACGAACGGATGCTCTTCGAAAGATCCGCAAGAGATCAAATTCGCGGAGTTTGAAAAAAGCTATCAGGACAATAAGATCAAAGCGGTCTATGAAGTTCTGGAAAGCAGCACGTTCTACGGCCTGTATCAGGAGAGCGAAGCAGAAGCGAAGAATCTCCCCGATAAGGCGGATTTTGTTCTGTATATCGATAACGATCAGTTCTATGAGAACATGCGCGTCCTCGTCTCCGCAAAGAAGGGGATAGAGGCGGAAAAAGTTACGCCCAGCGATTATGACTTTGTCATGGAGAGCGCGCATCCGGCGAGCAATACCTGGTGGCTGTATCTCATTCAACTCGTCGTACCCATCGCTCTGATGATATTGCTGATGGTTTTCTTCTACCGTCAGCAGGGCGGCGGCAGACAAATGATGAACTTCACAAAGTCACGGGCAAAGCTGAATGACCCGTCGAAGGGACGAGTCACGTTCAAAGATGTTGCGGGGCTTGTCGAAGAAAAAGAAGAACTGAAGGAAGTCGTCGATTTTCTGCGCGATCATAAGCGCTATACGGACAACGGCGCAAGGATCCCGAAGGGAGTCCTTCTTGTGGGACCTCCGGGTACCGGTAAAACGCTGATGGCGAAAGCTGTCGCGGGCGAAGCAGGGGTACCGTTCTTCTCGATTTCCGGTTCGGATTTCCTCGAACTGTACGTCGGCGTCGGCGCATCGCGCGTCAGAGACCTGTTCGAAACGGCAAAGCGCAGCGCACCCGCCATCGTTTTCATCGATGAAATTGACGCAGTCGGCCGTCAGCGCGGCGCGGGTCTCGGCGGAGGACATGATGAGCGCGAACAAACGCTGAATCAGCTGCTCGTGGAGATGGACGGTTTTGCGGCAAACGAGGGCGTCATTGTCATGGCGGCAACGAACCGTGCCGACATTCTCGATCCGGCGCTGTTGAGACCCGGTCGGTTTGACAGGCAGATCACGGTCAGCTATCCGGACGTGCGCGGCAGAGAAGAGATCCTGAAGGTGCATGCGCGAAATAAGCGGTTTGCAAAAAACGTCAGCTTAAAGACGCTTGCCAGACGAACACCGTACTTTACCGGTGCGGACCTTGAGAATATTTTGAACGAAGCTGCGATCCTTTGTACGCGCGACAAGCGCAGCGAGATCACGCAGAAGGATCTCGAAGAGGCGGTTACGCGTGTACAGCTCGGTCCGGAGAAGAAGAGCCGTGTCGTCACGGAAAAGGACAATCGTCTGACGGCATATCACGAATGTGGACATGCGATCCTCGCACACGAACTCGAAAACTGCGACGACCTGCATGAGATCTCCATCATATCGCGCGGCTGGGCGGGCGGTTACACCATGATGCTTCCGAAAGAAGATATTCATTATACGCTCAAGTCTCATATGCTCGACGAAATCTGCATGTCGATGGGCGGCAGAGTTGCGGAGAAGATTGTCTTTACGGATGTTTCGACCGGTGCGGTGCAGGATCTGAAGCAGGCGACGCAAACGGCGAGAAAGATGGTCGAAGAATACGGCATGTCCGATGCGGTCGGTCCTGTGTTTCTCGGCGGAGACACCGAGGTCTTCATCGCAAAGGATTGGGGACACTCGAAGAATTATTCCGAAGAGCTGTCTGCAAAGATCGATGCGGAGATCCGCTCGATTCTGGAGTCCCAGTTTGAACGCGCCGAAAAGATTCTGACCGAACATCGCGACGGTCTCGAAGCATGCGCAAAGCTTCTTCTGAAATACGAGCGCGTGACGGGCGAAGAATTTGTTGCGGTTTACGAAGGCCGGGACATGGATGAAGTCATGCGACACACCGACACAGCGGAAAATGTGTCTGAAAACAACGCATCGAATGCGAACGGCGAAGCCGCAGAAGAAAAGGATACCAAGGTAGAAGAACATGAGTGAAAACCGGTTTGACCTGCATACGCACAGCATCGTTTCCGACGGAACGGCGACGCCTACGGAAGTCGTCGAAAATGCAGCGCGTGCAGGTTTGAAACTGGTAGCTCTGACCGATCATGACAACATCATGGGCGTCAAAGAAGCGATCGATGCCGGAGAACGTTTCGGCATTCCGGTTCTGCCCGCGGTGGAGATGGACAACGAATGGCATCACGAGCTGCACATCATCGGTCTCGATGTCGATCCGAACAATCCGACTTTGCTTCGTGCGCTCGAAATCGCGAGAGAACGCCGCGAACGCAGAAACAAGATCATTTACAGCCGCTTAAAGGAAGCGGGATATGATATCCGTCATTTGGTCGAGCGTCCGGAATCCACGACGACGAAGCTGCATATCGCGCATGCTCTGATCAAGGCCGGTTTTGCGAACGACGTCAGAGACGCTTTCGCAAAGTACCTGCGCCCCGGCAAGGTCGGGTATTATACCGAACCGCGGTTTACGCCGCAGCAGGTGATCGATATCATCCATATCGCGGATGGCTTGCCGATCCTCGCGCATCCCTGCCATATCCGCGACAATCCGCACGGATTGATCCGATATCTGTATGATCTCGGACTGATGGGACTGGAAGCATACTATCCTTCGTCGACCGTTCGACAGACGGAGATGTATGTGTCGATCGCAAGGCAGTATCACCTGATGGTGACCTGCGGCAGCGATTTCCACGGTGAAAACAGACCCGGCGTAACGGTCGGCTGTGCATGGCAGGACGTGCCGGCACTGGAACAAACATTCGAGACCCTGACGAGACGCATGCAATCATAAGACCGAACGCTCCGCAAAACGGAGCGTTCTTTCAATTTAAGCAAGATTTTTCCGTGAGGGCTTGCAAAACGCCCGTGTATTCGGTATAATACATCTGTTATTGTGCAATATGGAGGCATAGAATGAACGATCGTATCTTGCGGCTTCGCTCCGCAATGGAACAAAACGACCTGGATGCCGTGATTCTGAAATCCGTCACGGCGATCCGCTACTTTTCGGGATTCACCAGTGTGGACGCATCCGTTGTGATCACGAAGAACCGCAGCGTGCTGCTGACAGACTTCCGATACACGATTCAGGCAAAAGCGCAATCCGGCGATTGCTGCGAGATCATCGAGATCGGCGCAAAGCACAACGAACGGATCGGCGAAATCCTGAAGGAGGAGAATGTCAGACGCCTCGGCTTTGAAGAGGATTACGTAAGCTTTGCGAGCTATCAGACATACGAAAAGTTCGGCGTTGAGCTTGTTCCGTTTGCGAAAGAACTGCATCAACTGCGCATCGTCAAAACGCAGGATGAGATCGAGAATCTGCAGAAAGCACAGTCGATGGCGGACGCTGCGTTCGCAGAACTTTTGAAAGTGGTTCGTCCCGGCATGACGGAGCGCCGCGTCGCGGCAGAACTCGAATACATCTGCGCAAAGCTCGGCAGTGAAGGACCTTCGTTCGAAACGATCGTCGGTTCCGGTCCGAACGGTGCGATGTGTCATGCAGTCCCGGGAGAGAGACAGCTTCGGGAAGGCGATCTCGTCGTCGTCGACTTCGGATGCCTGTACAACGGCTATCATTCCGACATGACCAGAACATTCGCGGTCGGCAAGGTAGATCCGTTCGCGGAGGAGATCTACAACATCGTTCTCGAAGCGCAGACGCGCGCACTCGATGCACTGAAACCGGGTATCACCGGAAAAGAACTGGATGCGATCGCACGCGACTATATCACCGAGAAGGGATACGGCGACTGCTTCGGTCATTCGCTCGGTCACGGCTTCGGTCTTCTGATCCATGAGGAACCGAGAGCTTCCGTCACCGGCGATACGGTATTCGAAGAAGGCATGACGATTACCGTTGAACCCGGCATCTATATCGAAGACAAGTTCGGTGTGCGCATCGAGGACTGCTGTGTCGTGACGAAGGACGGCAAGCGGAACTTTGCACATGCAACGAAAGAACTTCAGCACATTTAACCATACAAGAAACGAATAATTGGGAGGACACACTTATGATCATGGCAGGCGATTTCCGTAAAGGCGTGACGGTTGAGATTGACGGCGTAGTTTGGTCGATTTCCGACTTTCAGCATGTAAAACCGGGCAAGGGCGCGGCATTTGTGCGCACGAAGCTCAAGAACGTAATGACCGGCGCAGTGCTGGAGCGCACCTTCAGCCCGACGGACAAGTATCCGCTGGCACACATCGAAACGAAGGATATGGAATATCTGTATTCTGACGGCGAGCTGTACTACTTCATGGATACCGAAACGTACGAACAGATTCCGCTGAACTTCGAGCAGGTAGAAGATGCGATCGATTTCATCAAGGAAAACGATCAGGTCAAAATGCGTTTTTACAAGGGCAGCGCGTTCTCTGTTGAAGCACCGAACTTTGTTGAACTGAAAGTCACGGAAACCGAACCCGGCTTCAAAGGCGATACCGCAACCGGTACGACGAAGCCCGCAGTTTTGGAGACCGGCTATCACATCGCGGTCCCGCTGTTTGTCAATGAAGGCGACACGATCCGTATCGACACCAGAACCGGCGAGTATATGTCTCGTCTGTAATCACATTCCCATAACCCAAATAGAATCGGAGGTGCAGTATGAGCAGAATTTCTGAAAAGGTTGCATATCTTGACGGACTGATGGAAGGCCTGAATATTCAGGATGACAAGTACGCGAAAGTGTTTACCGCCATCGTCGACGCATTGGATCTGATCGCAGAAGAAATGGCGGATCATGAGGATACGCTTGCGGATCTGGATGACAGCGTGGAAGAGATTTTCGAGAACCTCGACGAATATGATGATCTTCTGTATGGCGACGAGGATGAGGACGACGAGGAAGAGGACGATTTCGATGAGGACGACTTTTTCGAGATCGTATGCCCGAATTGCGGTGAAACCATCTACTTCGATCAGGACATGCTCGACCGTCCGGACGGATTGATCTGCCCGAACTGCAACGAACCGATCGAACTGCATATTCCGGAATCCGACCCGGAGGCATAAGCTGCAATCGATTGCGGGAGGCGAACGCTTCCCGCTTTTCCTTTTTTGGACAGAATGCATAAGTTTACAGTATATTCACAACTTATCCGGAGAATGCAAGGCGAAAACGGTTTACAAAATCAAGGATTCGCAGTAAACTTGAATTGAAAAAATGCAACGCATATCAATACAGAATAAGGAATTTATACGTTTTTATCATGGTAGAAACAGCAAGAAAGATTTGTAAAAGATTACACGCATATGTTCATATGGGGCGTTACGAAGGCGTCGTTCATGACGTCCGTTCGAACGCTGTTACGTTAAAGACGCCGATCGGTATGATTTCGATTTTAACGAACGCGCATTGTTTAAAGCCGTTCTCCGTTGTCGTCAATTCGACCAAGAAATTTCCCGGATTCGAAATCGAAGAAGGGCAGGACGTTGTGATCGGCGATGAACGGATCGAGATCCCCGCATGCGAGTTCACGGTGGATTTGTCGCAGGCGACCGATCTCGACCTGTCTGTTGAAATCATGCAGTCACTGTTTCTGCCGACCGATCTTGATATCCGCATGCGCCATGTGATGCGCGTCATCGAATCGTACGGTACGTCCGAAGACATGAGTTCGCTGATTACGGACGGTAAAACAAATGCCGCGTGCGATGCGATCCGTCCGATGCTTGCCGGTCTGCACGAAGCGGTGCGGGAGCAGGAGCTCGATGCCTGCGCACGCGCGGCAGAGAAGCTTGCCGGTATCGGAAACGGAGAGATCCCGTCGTCCGACATGCTCCTTTGCGGTTACGTTGCAGGGTATGCGGCATGGAGCGCGGCGCTCGGAAGAAGCAGACAGCGCGTCCTGTCGATCACGCGCGCGCTGACGGGTGCGGCGGCGGCACAAACGACGGAGTCCGCGGCGGCGCTGCTGCTGCAAAGCGGCGAAGGTCTGGTTTCGGAAGACACCTTCCAACTGCTGCGCTGCATCTTCTCCGATGCGTCCTATCAGACCATGGTCGCCTATGCCAACAAGGTAGCGACCGCGGAATCGGGCAACGGTTCCGACATTCTCACCGGCATCTATCTTGCCGTCACCAAACAGCTCGGATAATCGAAAGGCGCTGCGGCGCCTTTTTTCTTGCTTTTTCGC
>ONMC01000079.1 GCA_900318745.1 uncultured Eubacteriales bacterium | reverse complement strand
ATCTGATGGGCGTCGGGAGTCCCGATTGCCTGCTCGAGGGCGTTCTTCGCGGGATCGACCTGTTTGACTGCGTCCTGCAGACGCGTTCGGCGAGAAACGGGCTTGCATTGACCCGTAACGGCCGGTTGATGCTGCGCAACAAGACATTCGAACACGATTTTTCACCGATCGAGGAAGGGTGCGACTGCTATGCCTGCAGAAACTTCACCAGAGCGTATATCCGCCATTTAATCAAAGCGGATGAGATCCTGTCGGCACAGCTCGTATCAATGCACAATCTGCGCTTCTCGCTGCGTCTGATGGAGGATGCGCGCACGGCGATCGAAAACGACTGCTATGCCGATTTCGCCGCAGAGCTTTTGGAACGGAGGCTGTTTTGATGACGATCAGACGTATGATCAAAACGGAAGCCGACATGCTGGCGCTCGGCAAACGCGTTGCGCAGAAGATGGAACGGCACGGTTTTATTGCACTGTGCGGAGACCTCGGCGCGGGAAAGACCGTGTTTGCGCGAGGCGTCGCCGAAGCGTTCGGGATCGGTCACGTATCAAGCCCGACATTCATGATCGTGTGCGAGTATCCGACGGAACCGAAACTGTATCACTTCGATGTATATCGGCTGAGCGATGCGGATGAACTTTATGCAATCTCGATCGAAGGAAGCGGAGCAGATTGCCGCACGGTCGTGATCGAACCGCACGGGGCACGAACGGAGGAATTGTTCAGTGAAGATTCTTGCATTTGAAACGACGGACGCCGTTGCATCCGTTGCGGTGCGGCTGGACGACGGGACGGTATATGAAACCGTGATCGACAACAGCAGGCGTCATGCGGAGTCGGTATTGCCTGCCGCGGAAGCGCTGCTCAATGCGCACGGACTTCAGACTGCGGACATGGATGCGTTTGCGGCGGATGTAGGACCCGGGTCGTTCACGGGCGTTCGCATCGGCGTATGTATGGCGAACGCACTGGGTGCGGCGCATCATAAACCGGTCGTTGCGGTCAATGCCTTGGAAGCACTTGCATATCCGTACGCCGACGAGGCGGTCTGCACGCTGATCGACGCGCGAAACGGCAACGGCTACGGCGCGGTCTATCAGAACGGAGAAACCGTAAAAGCGCCCTGCGCGTGTGTGATCGATGAATTCACGGCGGATCTTCCCGCATGCTGCCGCATGGTGGGAACCGGCACACAGAACGCACAGCTGCCTTCGGCGAAGCATATCGCACAAATCGCTGCGCAGCGAAGCGGTGAAAAAGAAATCGCACCGATGTATCTGAAGCTGTCGCAGGCGGAACGGATGTGGAACGCATGAACATCGTTCGACCCATGACAAAAGCCGACGTTGACGCGGTCTATCTCATCGAAACGCAGTCGTTCCGCTCACCGTGGTCGAAGCACTCGCTTGCAGGCGAGCTCAAGAACCGCGTAGCGCATTACGTGGTTATGGAGCGCGACGGAGAAGTCATCGGATATTGCGGCATGTGGGTGCTGTTCGAAGAGGCGCATATTACGAACATCGCGATCCGCCCCGATCATCGCGGGAACGGATACGGCAAACAGCTGCTGGTTGCGGCGATGGAACATGCGGCGTCCTTCGGAGCCGAGATGATGACTCTGGAAGTGCGCGAAACGAACACCGTCGCACAAAACATGTATGCGCAGCTCGGATTTCTGCAGCAGGGATTTCGAAAACGGTATTATTCGGATACCGGGGAAGGCGCATTGCTTCTCTGGAACCGAAATATACTGGAAACGGTCGAAAATAATGCTTGCCTTAAGGAAACATATCTGTTACAATCGAAACCGCTTTGAAAGGAGAATGAGGGATGAGCTTATACGAAACATGGCAGCAGGTTGCACAGTCACAGCGCACGCGTGAGGAATACGATGCGTTCTGGGGAACATATTTTGAAGCGGAGAAGCAGAACTATAAAAAGATTCTCGAGAATCACGAAACCGTCTTTTCCGGAACGCTTCGCGACGTTGCAAAGCAGTTCGATATGGATCCCGTAACGTTCACGGGCTTTTTGGACGGCGCGAACACCAGCTTCAAAAACGGCGAGCTGGATCTTGATTCGCTCACGGAAGACAGCGAGATCGCATTGGAGTTCGACTTTGATCGTCTGTATATCAATATGCACAACGCAAAGGCAAACTGGCTGTATGATCTGCCCGAATGGGAAGGCGTCCGCACGGCGGAACAGCGCAGAGAACTGACAAAGCAGTATCGCGCGGAAAAAGTGTTCGTCGCACCGCCGACGGTCGGCAGAAACGATCCGTGCCCCTGCGGCAGCGGCAAAAAATATAAAAATAAAATATGAATTCGGAACTGCGATGCGTCTGTAGCTCAGCAGGATAGAGCAACGGCCTTCTAAGCCGTAGGTCCCGGGTTCGAATCCCTGCAGGCGCGCCAACGGCGCATCCCCGAGGGACACGCCTCGGGGATGCACGATCCGAATTGAGCGTACGTGGTGGATATAGTTCAGTTGGCTAGAATGCCAGATTGTGGCTCTGGAGGTCGTGGGTTCGAGTCCCACTATCCACCCCATTGGCTCAAGAGCCGGGTTTAAAACCCGGCTCTATAGCATCACTGGGGTGTAGCCAAGCGGTAAGGCAACGGACTTTGACTCCGTCATTCGTGCGTTCAAATCGCGCCACCCCAGCCATGACCCGTTAGCTCAGTCGGTAGAGCACTTGACTTTTAATCAAGGTGTCCGGGGTTCGAATCCCCGACGGGTCACCATCTTTTTCCGGGCGGACGTGGCGGAATTGGCAGACGCGCCGGATTTAGGTTCCGGTGCCATAGGCGTATGAGTTCAAGTCTCTTCGTCCGCACCACATGCAGGTATAGTGTAGCGGTAACACATTAGCCTTCCAAGCTGAGATCACGGGTTCGAGTCCCGTTACCTGCTCCAAGCAAAGGCAAGTCGAAAGACTTGCCTTTTGTGTATTCGAAATCGCAAAAGGAGAACAAGATGTTTCAGCTCGATTTGTATCTGGACCGGCTGGTCAAAGAATGCCGCACCGCTTTCGAAGAAAGATTGCTGTATGTCGGTCTTCAGGGAAGCTATCTTCGCGGCGAAGCGAACGAGAACAGCGACATTGACGTGATGCTTGTCATCGATTGCCTTACGATGGAAGACATGAAGGCTTATCGGGGCATCCTCGGGAGAATCGGGTATTTCGAAAAATCCTGCGGTTTCATCTGCGGAAAAGAGGAACTGATCCACTGGAATCCTTTGGAAGTCTGTCAGCTTTTGCATACGACAAAGGACCTGTTCGGCAAGCTGTCCGATTACCTTCCGCACGCAACGAGAACAGACGAGATCAATTACGTCAAGCTGAGCCTCGGCAATCTCTGCCATGAACTGTGTCACCGTTATATTCATGCCGACGGAGAGAAGAACCGGATCAAGTTCCGCGACACCTGTAAGGGCATGTTTTTTCTGCTGCAGAACCTTATTTACCTTGAAAGCGGGATTTTTGCCGTAACGAAGAAGGAATTGCGCACACTTCTCTCGGAGGAAGACAGGATCATGCTTTCGATGACGGATCTTCCGGACGAATTCGATTTTGACCGTATGTTCCGCTTCGCTTTTGAATGGATTCAAAACGCGTTTATCCGCATCGACAGGATCGAGCCGTGACCGGCTCAAATCATATATTTTTGTTTTTGCGAACCTTTCGATTCCCGTTTTCGACTTTATCGGTGAAGACGTCTTGATGCAAAGAAATAGAGGTGAGAACATGATCGGATTCGAAACGCTTCTTGCAGAAAATCTCGCGCCGCTGGAGCGGTTCGTCAAGTTCCGCATCGGTAATCTCACGGATGCGGAAGACATCCTGCAGGAAGTGCAGATCGCGGCGTACCGCAACGCAGAAACGCTGCAGAACCCGGATCTGTTTAAACCGTGGATCCTCGGCATTGCCCGAAACAAGTGCAAGGATTACTTTCGCGCGAAAGCAAAGCGAATGGAAATTCCGCTGGAATCGCTGGATGAGGCAGCAATGTCCGTCGGGATCCACGGCGTCACAACCCGAATGGTCGTACATGAAACGCTGGAACGGCTCGGCGATACGGACAGGCAGATCCTGTATCTCAGCTATTTCAAGGACCTGCCGCAGGCAGAGATCGCAAGTCGGCTCGGCATTCCCGTCGGCACGGTCAAGAGCCGACTGTTCCGCGCCAAGCAGCAATTCAGAGAACTGTACCCGGAAAAATCGAAGGGAGAAAATGCCATGAAGAGCAATCGAAACTATATGCCGGAAATCATGCCGGACTATCGGATCAGAGAAATCGACGATGCACCGTTCGAAGTATGTTGGGAAGAACTGATGGGCTGGTTCATCGTACCGAAGCTCGGCGAAAAAAGAACCTGGGCAATGTATGATTTTCCGAAACGCAACCGCACCGAACAATGCGAGATGGAAGCGATCGGACGCGCGGAGATTCACGGAGTCGAAGGAATCGAGATCGAAGCGATCGAATACGATCCGGCGGATTGCAATCGTACGGACGGAACGGACGAAACGAGACGCCGGTTTGTTGCACAGCTGACGGATACGCACTGCAGATACCTTGCGGAATGCCATAAGGAAGACGGCGTGCAAAAACTGTACACATTTCTGGACGGCGAAGGGTTTTTGCAAAACTGGGGGTTCGGCAAGGATAACTGCGGAAACGAAACGCATATTGTGCCGAAAGGGTTGATCCGAAAGAACGGAAGCGTCATAACCACCGCAAAACAGCCGTTCATGCTGGACGTCGTCGGGCGCTGTGAGGTCCTGATCAACGGAAAGACGTATGACACGATTCGCATCATCGATGCCGGTGCGTACAACGAAGGCGTCGTCAGCGAACAGTATCTCGACGGAAACGGAAGAACGGTCCTGTGGAGACGCTTCAACCGCAGCGATTGGATGCTGGAAAACTATAAACGCCCGTGGACCGAATTGCTTCCCGAAAATGAAAGGATTACGGTAGACGGTGAAACCTACGTACACTGGTACGATTGCATCACCGATTATATCCTGTAGAATCATAAAAGATCCCGCTCTGCATGAGCGGGATCGCTGTTTTATTCGTCTGCGATTTTTAAAACATTCTGTGCGGCGATCAGGTGAATGTCGCCGTCCTTTGTCTGCAGAACGGTCGCATCGAAGAATGCAAGCGTCTTCATGGTTTCGCTGCCCGCAGGATTCTTTTCCGAATCGCAGATGATCACGTACTGCGGCATCGTTACGGTCAGAAGCGCAGGGAGCTGATCGTCATATACGCCGTGATGCGGCAGCTTCAGAACATCGCAGGTCAGATTTCTTCCGCTGTAAACCAGCTTTTTCAGTTCCTCGCCTTCCGCATCGCCCATAAACAGATAGGTGCGGCCGTCATAGAGAAGCTTTGTGATCAGCGATTGCTCGTTGTCGCTCTTTCCGTCGAACGGAACGGGGGAGACCCATACGCTGACCATCATCTCGCCGAAGGTGATCGTTTCGTCGGCATCAAGCCATGAAACAACGGCGCTCGTTGTATCCAGCGATTCGCGCAGCTGCTGATATTGTTTCGTTTCTTCCTTTTCATAGCTCGGAAGAAGGATGCGATCTACCGGAAGATTCCGGATCAGCGTATCCGCACCGCCGATGTGATCCTTGTCGAAGTGCGTCAGGATCAACAGATCGAGCTTCTCCACACCGAGCGCGGAAAGCATCTTTAAAAGATCGTCTCCGTCGCCGTTCTCTCCGGTATCGATCATGATCGCGACGTCGGACGTGCGTACCAAAAGCGCGTCCGCTTTGCCGACGGAAAACGCGAATACTTCCAGCTTCTTCGTTTCCTCGGACTCGGTCGGATCGTATGCACAGCCAAGCAGCAGAGCAAGGCAAATCAACAAAATCAAAATACGTTTCATATGATCAGTATACGAAAAAAAACGTCTCTTGACAACCCTCCTTTTTCTGCTATAATAAATACGAACATATGTTCGAATATAACGAAATCAGAGAAAGAATATGGGCAGACGAATCCTGCATATCGACTTTAACGGCTTCTTTGCCTCGGTCGAATGCTTCTATCATCCGGAGATCCGCGCGCTCCCGGTTGCGGTTACAGGCGACCCGGAAAAGCGTCACGGAATCGTGCTGGCAAAGAATCAGCTCGCCAAGAAATACGGCGTCAGGACGGGAGAAGCGATCTGGGAGGCAAAGGAGAAGTGTCCGAAACTCGTCTGTGTACCGCCGCACTACGACCAATACGTGCGCTTTTCCAATCTCGGCAGAGCGCTGTATCACGAGTATTCGGATTTGATCGAACCGTTCGGGCTCGACGAGAACTGGGTGGACGTTACGGGGCGCACGCGCGATTTTTCCGAGGCGATCGATCTTGCAGACGAGATCCGCGAACGTGTGCATGCGGAGATCGGCATCACGGTCTCCGTCGGCATTGCGGACAACAAGATCTTTGCAAAACTCGGCAGCGATCTCAAGAAACCGGATGCGGTCAGCGCGATTTTACCGGAGAATTTCCGTGAGGTCGCATGGCGGCTTCCGGCAGAGGATCTTTTGATGGTCGGACCTGCGACGAAGCGTCGTCTGGATCAGTACGGGATCCGGACGATCGGTGATCTTGCGAAGACCGATCCTGCTTTTTTGCAGGCACAGTTCGGCAAAGCGGGACTCACGCTGCATCGCTTCGCCAATGGGCTCGACGATTCGCCCGTCATGCCGTACGGTTATGAATCACCGGTCAAAAGCATCGGAAACGGGATCACCGCGCCCCGCGATCTGATCAACGACAGCGATGTGCGTCTGACGGTGCTGATGCTGTCGGAAAGCGTTTCAAGGCGCTTGCGCGAGCACGGCTTTCGCGCAAATGTCGTAACGCTGTCCGTGCGCGATTGCGGGCTGTTCTCGTTCACGCGGCAGAAGCATCTGCGTGCGCCGACGTTTTTGACAGACGATCTCGCGGACGCGGCTATGGGACTGTTTTCGGAGAACTATGACTGGCAGCGTCCGATCCGTTCGCTGACGGTCTCGGCATCGGAACTCTGGCCGATCGATCGGCCGATCCAATTGAATTTGTTCGGAGAGGAGGAACACCGGAAGCGGCTTGAAACGGCGGAACGCGCGATTGACGGGATCCGCAGCCGGTTCGGCTATCATGCAGTCCTGCGCGGACGTCTTTTGACCGATCGGACGATCGGCGTGATGAACCCGCGCGAGGAACATGTTTCGCATCCGGTCGGTTATCGAAAATGAAGGTATATGTCGGAGTGGATACGTACACGGATGAGATCGGGCACATGCTGCCGCGCGTTGTGCATTGGGCGGACGGCAGACGGTTCGAAATCCAGAAGGTGCTCGACGAACGCCGCGCAGCAAGTCTGAAGGCGGGCGGGAACGGCATTCGCTACACCTGCCTCATCAACGGAAAAACAGCATTCCTGTTTTTCGAAGATCCGCGCTGGTTTGTCGATGCCGTAAAAAATGTCCCGCAACGTATGGAAATGTAAAGAGAAGTGTGCTACAATATCCGAAGAATAAGTTCGGAGGGCAGTATGGAACAGGAATACAGCGTAGAAAATGCAAAGAAATACATCAAGCAGCGCTTTGTCGAGCAGGGCGATTTTCTGATCCTCAAAGAAGAAGTATTTGACCGCATGCTGGATCGCATCGTCGCGCTCGATGAAGAATTCATGGAGAACAGCGGCGTCAACGACGGCGAAGTCTACGACGACGATAAGGCGTTCGATTACATGTTTGAAGGTCTGCAGAAGGATTTCGAAGAGCAGAAGATGTACTGCATGCGCTTTACCGAGGACTATATGGACTACAGCGAAGCGTATCTCGAGAGCATCGGCGCGATCGAGTGGGATTAAACGATACGGATCGCAGCGAACGCACTCGATACGCATGAGGGTGCTCTTTATCGGCAACAGCCATACATATTTCAACGACATGCCGCATTTGTTTTCCGAAATGAGCCATGCGCTCACCGGGGAACAAACGACGGCGGATATGCTTGCGTTTTCCGGACGTGCGCTGCGCTGGCATACAAAGGAGTACTTTTCGATTCGCTACGCGCTGCTGTACGGCGCATACGATTACTGTGTGATTCAGCAGATGGGTCATCCGTTTCCGGGACTTGAGGCGACGGAAACGGAGGTGCAGACGCTTGTTTCGCTGTGCCGCACATGCAAAACGCGGCCCGTGCTTTACATGACGTGGGCAAAGAAGGATGAGCCGGAACGGATCGCGGAGATCGCTTCCGCATACCGGACCCTTTTCGAACGGTATGATACGATGCTTGCGCCGGTCGGCGAACTGTTCGATTCGCTGCGCAAAACGCATCCGGAGATCGACCTGTACTGGAAGGACGGTTCGCATGCCTCCGTATACGGCACATATCTGATCGCGGCGACGTTTGCCGCGCTGCTGACACAGAAGCGCGATTTGTCAAATCTTGCGGACGAGACGCTCGATTTCGATGCGGTGTTCGATCTTCTGCATCCGCGAGCGCAGGAGGATCCGCAAAAACTGGCGCGTACGATCGATCCGGGCATTGCAGCGGTTTTGCGCGAAGCAGCCGGCACGTGCATGTGACGGACGCACAATCTCAATGGAAACAAAGCAGGCTCTGCCGCAGAACACGGCGGAAAAACCGGATAAGGAATCGATCTTTTCGGTCGATACACAGCATGTCGGTGTACTGGACGGCATTCGTTCGCTCGGCGTGCTGATCGTGCTGTGGTTTCATTTTTGGCAGCAGACCTGGTTGATGCCGGCTTACCGAACACCGTTTCTGAAATGGCTCGGTGTTTCACAGATTTATCCGAACGGATTCCGGCGCTGCGGCTATCTTTGTGTCGACCTGATGCTGCTTTTATCCGCATTCGTGCTGTACCTGCCGTACGCACGACAGCATGTTTACGGCACTCCGGTCGATTCGATCGGGCGATTCTTCCGAAAACGCGTTGCGCGCATCGTTCCGAGTTATCTCTTGGTGGTACTTGTAACGTTTTTCGTTGCGCTTGCACAGGGATTCTATGCGGGAAAGCCTGTATTTGCGTGGAAGGACCTTTTGACCCATCTGACCTTTACGGAGATGCTGTTCAACGACACGTATCTGTTTGCCGGCATCACGGCGGTCGTATGGACCGTATGCATCGAGGTCATGTTCTATCTGATCTTTCCGTGGCTTGCGCGCGCATTCCAGAAGATGCCGCTGCTCGTGTATGCAGCTATGATGCTTGCGGGTCTTGCGTTTACGTTCGGTGTTGCGCTGCATATCTCGGAACCGCGCATCATGGTCAATCGGTTTCTGACGTTTCTTCCGGTCTTCGCAAACGGCATGATGGCGGCGCATCTGTATGTGTTGTATGCGTCCCGTGTAAAGAAAAAGGCGATCGTTTCCGTGATCGGTATGCTTGCGGCGATCGGAGCCTGCATCGTGATCTGCAGGCTCTTTGACCTTTGTGCCGTCGCAGGAAAGGATCAGCAGATCTGGCAGATGAAGTATCGCGCGGTACTGTCGTTTGCATTTACGGCACTTGTACTCGGCTTTGCGGTCGCACCGAAACCGTTCAGAAGGATCCTTGATAACCGTGTCGCGGCGTCGGTCGCCGCGGTCACATACAACCTGTATCTGTGGCATCAGTGGCTGATGGTTCGCCTGCGCATCGCGTTCGGCGCAAAAAGCGGTGCTGATATCGCCGAGAGCGGCGCGAATACGCAGTGGACGCTGACGCTGATCGCCTTGACCGTCGCGTTTTTGACTGCGATCGTCATTACTTACGGATTTGAACAGCCGGTTTCACGGTTGATTATGAAAGAGAGAAAGGGGAAGGGAAATGCACGTAACAAGTAAAACGAGCAGTGTTTGCTCGACAAAAATCGATTTTGATCTCGTAGACGGAAAGGTATACAACGTCGTCTTTACCGGCGGCTGCAACGGAAATCTAAAAGCAATCGGCAAGCTCGTCGAAGGAATGGACCGCGATC
>ONMC01000076.1 GCA_900318745.1 uncultured Eubacteriales bacterium | reverse complement strand
CATGCGGAACTGGAATCGATCGTAACGGCATTCGACGCCTACCTTGCGACGCAACGGGAGTGCGATGACTTGAGAGCGATGCTCGAAGATCATCCGGATGCGGACATGAAAGCACTGGTGGAGGACGAGATTCAGACGTTGCAGGAGAGGCTCGGCGAACAGGAAACCGAGCTCAAAACGCTGCTGCTTCCGAAGGATGAAAACGACGACCGCAACGTGATCCTTGAGATTCGTGCGGGGACGGGCGGCGATGAGGCTTCGCTGTTCGGTGCGGACCTTTTGCGCATGTATCTCCGATATGCGGAGCGTCACGGCTACAAGACCGAGATCCTTTCCGAAAACACGACGGAGCTCGGCGGCGTCAAGGAGATCATTCTTTCGATCGCGGGAAGACGCGGCGTATACGCACGGCTCAAATTCGAAGGCGGCGTGCATCGCGTGCAGCGCGTACCGGAAACGGAATCGCAGGGGCGGATCCACACAAGCGCCGCGACGGTTGCCGTTATGCCGGAAGTCGACGATATCAAGATCGAGATCAAGGATTCGGATCTGCGAATCGACACGTACCGTTCCAGCGGTGCGGGCGGACAGCACGTCAACAAAACGTCCTCCGCGATCCGCATCACGCACATTCCGACCGGTATCGTCGTCGCCTGTCAGAACGAGCGCAGTCAGCTGCAGAACAAAGAACAGGCGATGCGCCTTCTGAAGAGCAGACTGTATGAGCATTTTGCCTCACAGCAGCATGCGGAGCTTGCAGACCGCAAAAAGAGCATGGTCGGAAGCGGCGACAGAAGCGAGCGCATCCGCACGTATAATTTCCCGCAAAGCCGCGTAACGGATCACCGTATCGGGCTGACGCTGTATAAACTCGAAGCGTTCCTCGACGGCGACATGGATGAAATGATCGATGCGCTCACATTGGCGGAACGTACGGCGATGCTTTCGGGAGAGTAAGGAAACGGTATGAAAACGGAAGTGATTTCAACAATGCGCCGCGAAGACGCGGGCACAACGCTCGGCGCGGAGCTCATCCGTAACGGCGAACTTGTCGCGTTCCCCACGGAGACGGTTTACGGGCTCGGCGCGAACGGACTTGACGGCGATGCGGTGAACCGCATCTTTGAGGCAAAAGGTCGTCCGAACGACAACCCGCTGATCCTGCACATCGCAAAAAAGAGCGATATCAAGGACCTTTGGGCGCACGTTCCGAAGATCGCCAACGTACTGATGGACACGTTCTGGCCGGGTCCCTTGACGATGATCTTTAGCAAAGCGGATCAGGTCCCGTATGAGGTCACCGCAGGCCTTGAGACCGTTGCGGTGCGCATGCCGTCCGACAAGACCGCACGGCTGCTGATCCAGAAATCCGGCGTACCGATCGCGGCACCCTCCGCCAACCGGTCCGGCAGACCGAGCCCGACGACGGCACAGCATGTGCTCGACGATATGGACGGGCGGATCCCGCTGATCCTCGACGGCGGTCCCTGCCGATATGGGGTCGAATCCACCGTGCTGTCGCTGGCAGGCGAACCGACGATCCTGCGGCCGGGCGCGATCACGCGCGAAATGCTCGAAGCGATCATCGGGCCGGTGCGGCTTGCGCCGAGCATTCTGGAGCCGCTGAAGGACAGCGAGGTCGCGGCGTCGCCCGGCATGAAATACAAGCATTATGCACCTGACGCCGAAGTACGCGTCATCGAAGGCGAACCGAAAGCCGCGGCAAAGCGCATCCGCTCGCTGTATCATGAATTGGAGGACGACGGAAAACACGTCGCGATTCTCGGTACGGAGCAGACGATGCCGAGCTACCGCAATCTGAACGCATATTCGATGGGCGATCGCAGTGAACCGGAAACGCTTTGCGCGAATCTGTTCCGGCTGCTGCGCGACGTCGGTTCGCAAAACGACGTGATCCTTGCGGAAGGGATCGATACAAAAGAGACGGGGCTTGCGTTTATGAACCGTCTGCTGCGTGCGGCGGGCTTTTCGCACGAGCAGGTATGACGATCGTCGCATCCTGTCAGAAAAGTTGATTTCGCCTCTGTACAAACCCGACTATTTTTGATATACTTTCTTTTGGTAAACTGAAAAGGAGAAGCCTATGAAACTGTCACTCGGATCGGACCACGGCGGCTATGCTTACAAAGAAGCCGTAAAAGAACACCTGATTTCACTCGGTCACGAAGTTGTCGATTGCGGATGCTTCAGCGCGGAGAGCGTTGATTATCCGGATTTCGGCATTGCGGCGGCGGAGCTCGTGCGCGACGGCAAGGTCGATCGCGGCATCGTCATCTGCACGACCGGTATCGGCATTTCCATCTCCGCAAACAAAGTACGCGGCATTCGCTGCGCGCTTTGCGGCGATCTGAAGTCCGCCGAACTGACAAGACGTCACAACGACGCCAATATGCTTGCAATGGGGGCGGGGATCATCCCGCTCTCTTTGGCATTGCAAATCACCGACGTATGGCTCAACACCGAATTTGAAGGCGGACGCCATGCACGGAGAATCGGAAAGATTGCCGCTTATGAAGCGGGGAAGGAGCAATTATGAAAGTAACCGTAATCGATCACCCTCTGGTACAGCACAAACTGTCAATGCTGCGCAACAAGGAAACGAACACCAAGCAGTTCCGTGAACTCGTCGGCGAACTCGCCATGCTGATGTGCTATGAGGTCACTCGCAATCTGCCGCTGGTGGATGCGGAAATCGAAACGCCGATCTGCAAGAGCACGTTCAAGGTGCTCGCGAACGAAAAGATCGCGATCGTACCGATCCTGAGAGCGGGTCTCGGCATGGCGGACGGCATGATGAACATGATCCCGAGCGCAAAGATGGGTCACATCGGCATGTACCGCAATCCCGACACGCTGAAGCCCACCAGCTATTACTGCAAGCTGCCGGACGACATCGAAGAGCGCGATGCGATCCTCGTCGACCCGATGCTCGCAACGGGCAATTCCGCGATCGAGGGCATCCGTGTGCTCAAAGAGGGCGGCGCGAAGAGCATCCGTCTCGTCAACCTGCTTGCGGCGCCCGAAGGCATCGAAGCGATCCGTAAAGCATACGACGACGTGGATCTGTATGTGGCGTGCATCGATGAAAAACTGAACGAGCACGGTTACATCGTCCCGGGTCTCGGCGACGCGGGAGATCGCCTGTTCGGCACCAAATAATTCCCGGGAGAGCATAGTATGACAAGCATCATGGAACGAATTGCCGATGCGGAAAAACAGGCTGACGCCATTCTGGAAGAAGCGAACCGCACGGCAAGAGAACGCGTGACGCAAGCCAAAAATGATGCGGAAGAAGCGCTCGCCTCTGCGGATGAATCCGAGAGGCGGCAGACCGCGGATGCGCTTTTACGTGCGCGTGAAGAAGGCGAAAGGATCGCCGCGCAAGTGACCGCAAAAGCCAGATCGGAAACGGACGCGATGCATGAAAGCGCCGTACGAAATGTCGAAGATGCGGTCGCATCTCTGATGGAAAGGATCGAAGCAGCGATATGATCGTAGCGATGAAGCGCCTCTCCTTGGTCGCGCTGAAATCGGATCAGGACAAAATCTTAAAAGCCCTGCAGGAATGCGGAACGGTGCAGATCCTGAACATCGCGGACGGCGAAGTGCAGGATGCGGACGCCGACGCGATCAACGCGCGTATCGCACGTCTGTCGGAATCGATCGGCGCGGTCAAGCCGTTTGCCAAGAAGCCCGGTTTTCTGACACCGCAGAAGCGCGAGATGACGCTCGACGCGATTCGCGAAGACGTTCCGAAGGCGGAACACGCGGCAGGCGAGATCGAAGAACTGCTGCATACGCAGTCGCGTCTCGCTGCAGAGCGCGAGAAAGCGGTCTCGACGAGGGATCTGCTCTTGCCGTGGCAGCGGCTTTCGGTGCCGATGTCGTCCGTGAAGAATACCGCACGCGTGCATTACTTTATCGGGCTTTGCGCGTCAAAGGATCAGCCGAAGATCGACGAACAGGAATATCTCGAAGCGGAGTACTATAACGAATCCGCGACGATACCGACCATCCTCGCCTGCAAGGAAGAGGATGCGAAAACGGTGCAGAATTTCCTGAAGACCATCGACTGGCAGGATTTCGTATTCCCGAAAACGGAGGGCACGCCCGGTCAGGCGATCGAGACGCTCGACAGGCGCATTGCCGAGATCGACGCCGAAGCGCAGACCGTGCAGGCGGAGCTCGAAGGACACGGCGACACGATCACGGTGCTGCAGAACGCGTTCGATGCGGAAACGATCGACGCAGATCGTCTCAGCGTACGTGCAGACCTTGCGTATACGGCAAGCACGTTTGTGCTGGAAGGCTGGATGCGCGAGGACGAGGTCGAAAAGACGGAGCAGGCGATTCGCGCGGTCACCGATGCATACAGCTTCGAATACCGCGATCCGATCGAGGGCGAGGAACCGCCGTCCGTGGTCAAGAACAACAAATTCGTCGAACCGTTCGAGGAAGTGCAGACGCTGTATTCGCGTCCCGCTTACGGCACGATCGACGGAACGCCGTACATGACGCCGTTCTACATTCTGCTGTTCGGACTGATGCTGTCGGATACGGGATACGGTCTGATGCTGATGCTCGGATCGCTTGTGTACCTGAAATTCAAAAAGCCGACCGGCATGAGCAAGGGCATCGCAAAGGTGCTCTTCTGGGGCGGTATTTCCACGGTCTTCTGGGGCGTTCTGACCGGATCGTTCTTCGGTATCACCCGCACGGACGCTTCCGGCGGCGTGTTCACCGCGATCGGTCGGTTCTTCGACCGGCTCGGGATCTTCCCGGCATGGATCGATCCGATGCAGGATTCCATGCTGATGCTGGGACTTTGCTTCGGACTCGGTATCCTGCATATCGTCGCGGGATACATCGTCGGCGCGATCGACAAATTCAGCCGCGGCGACTGGAAAGGCGCGATCTTTGATCAGATCTCATGGGTGCTGATCACGCTCGGTCTGGTCATCGGCTTTTTGCCCGCGATCACGGGCATGGCGGGATCGCCGGTCTCACTGCCGGAACTTGTCACCAGGATCGCATTGGGTGCGGCGGCGCTCGGCGCGCTGCTCGTGGTGCTGTTCAAGGGACGTGAAAAGCGCAATCCTTTGAAGCGGCTGACGAGCGGACTCGGCGGATTATATGACATCACAAGCGTGCTGTCCGATATCCTGTCCTACGCGCGTCTGTTTGCACTCGGTATCGCAACGGGCGTCATCGGTCAGGTGTTCAACATGCTGAGCAACATGCTGACCGGCGCGTCGAATCCGGTCATGAAAGTGATCGGTTCGATCGGCTGCGTGGTCCTCGTCGTTCTGCTGCATACGTTCAATGTCGCGATCAATGCGCTCGGCGCGTTCGTGCATTGCGCAAGACTGCAGTACGTCGAGTTCTACGGCAAGTTCTACGAATCCGGCGGCAAGGAATTCACACCGCTTTCCTACAACACAAAACACGTTCAGGTTTCTGAATAAACAATCAAAATCCAAATAAGACAAAGGAGAAACAAACAAGATGAATTGGGGAGCAATTTGGGCAACCGCCGGTGCGGTATGTGCAGCGTTATTTGCAGGGATCGGTTCCGCGATCGGTGTCGGTATCACCGGTCAGGCGTCTGCGGGCGTCGTTTCGGAGAACCCGGATTTGTCCGGTAAGTGCCTGCTTCTGCAGCTTCTTCCCGGTACGCAAGGCATCTACGGCCTTCTGATCGCGGTCGTCATCGCACTGAACTCCGGTCTGATGAGCGGCGATGTTTCGGCGCTTGCGGCAAACACGACGCTCGGCGTCCGTTATCTCGTCGCAGGTCTGCCCATTGCGATCGGCGGTCTGGTATCCGCGGTCTATCAGGGCAAGGTTGCCGTTGCCGGCATCAACATGGTTGCAAAGAAACCCACCGAGAGCGGTAAGGGCATGGTCATGGCGATCATGGTCGAAACGTACGCCGTTCTGTCCCTGCTCATTTCCTTCCTGCTTGTCATCGGCATCAAATAAGAGCGAGGCACGCTATGGGAAACGAGAGTGCAGTCAACCTCATCGACAGAATCATAGCGGACGCAAAGGATGCGGCCGCGAAGGTGCTTGCCGACGCCGAGGCATCCTGCAACAGCATCCGTGAAGCGACAGACGCTCAGATCGCAAACAAGGCGGAGCAGTTCGAGAAGGAACGCGCGCAGCAGACAAAAGCTGTGATCGACGGTTATCAGACGCGTGCGGAACTTGACGGAAAAAAGGAGCTGCTGCGCGATAAGCGCGCGCTGCTTGACGATGTGTTCGAAAAAACATATCGCCGCCTGCTCGACCTTCCGACGGAGAAACGCGAAAAGCTGTATCTTTCCATCCTGAAAACCGAAGCGAAGGCGAACGACGTCGTCGCGCCGGCTAAGGCGGATCGGGAGGCGATCGTGCGCGCTGCATCGCAGCTGCCGTTTGCGGTACGGATCTCCGAGCAGGATGCGGACACGGAAGCCGGTTTCATTCTGTACGGCGGAAGCTACGAAAAGGACTGCTCGATGAAGTCGGTTCTTCGTGAACTGCGCGACGCGGAAGAATCGAACGTCGCGAAGATTTTGTTCCGATAAGGGAGGAGAGGCCTATGCCGCAACCGAGTTACGCATACGCCTGCGCACGGCTGTCTGCGCTGAATAAGCGGCTTTTGGAACCGCAGACGGTGCAGCGAATGGCGGAGGGTTCCCTTTCGGACGCGATGCGCGCGCTGTCCGACGTTCGCTACGGCAATCTGACCGACGCGACGGAAGCGGATGCGGAACGCATGATCGAGCGGGAAATGACCGATGCGATGCAGGAGATCCGTGAGATCTCTCCGAATCCGGCGATCACGGATCTGTTTCTGATGCAGGCGGATGTGCAGAACCTGAAGGTTCTGATCAAAGCGCGTCTTCTGAATCAATCGGAACCGGTGTTTGCTCCGGGCGGTCTGTACGATAAGGAAGCGTTGACGGAGATGGTGCAGACGCGCCAGTATCAGGCGCTGCCGCCGATCTTTACGGATGCGCTGAACAAGCTGGAAAAACAGCTTGAAATGCGGGTCGAGCCGCGCAATATCTCCATCACGCTCGATCGCGCATACCTTGCGCATGCGCTGAAAGAAACCGAAAAGCAGCCGGTATTTTCGCACTATTTTCGTTCAATGGCGGATTTCGACAACGTGCTGACGTTTCTGCGCCTTCGCGCAATGGGCGCGTCGATCGAAACGCTGGACGAAGTGATCCTGCCGGAAGGCGGCGTCACGTATCGCGATCTGTACGGCGCGTATGAGCTTTCATTCGATTCCCTGAATCGTGTGCTCGAAAAGAGCGTCTGCAGGGAAGCACTTCTGAAAGGACTCAACGCGATGCAGCGGACCGGCAGCATTGCGGAGGTGGAGAAGGCGCGCGACAATTATCTGGTGTCGCTTCTTTCCTCTCATAAGTACGAAACAGAAACCATTTATCCGATCGTCGGGTATTATCTTGCGAAGGAACGCGAGGGTAAGGCGGTCCGTCTGATCATGACGGCGAAGCGCAATCATTTGCCGGACAGCGTGATTCGCGAAAGGTTGGTGATGCTGTATGGCGAACGGTAAGTGTGCAGTCATCGGCGATCGCGATTCAATCCTGCTTTTCAAGGCGGTCGGCATCGAAGTCTATCCGGTCGAGAACGGTGAGCAGGCGAACAAGACGCTGCACCGTCTCGCACGGCACGGCTATGCGGTCGTATACGTCACGGAAGCGATGTATCCCGGCTGTGAGGAGACGATCCGCGAGTTTCAGGGTGAAGTATATCCTGCGATCATTCCGATCCCGGATGCGTCCGGCACGCAGGGAATCGGCATGAAAGCAATCAGGGAGAACGTCGAAAAGGCGGTCGGTCTGGATATTTTGAGCAATTCATAACAGGAGAATACGTATGCAAGGTACTATCGTAAAGGTTTC
>ONMC01000042.1 GCA_900318745.1 uncultured Eubacteriales bacterium | reverse complement strand
CGACAACATTCGCATGGAAATCCAGCTGATCACGCCGATCGCAATGGAGCAGGGTCTCCGCTTCGCAATCCGTGAAGGCGGCCGTACGGTTGCTTCCGGTGTTGTTGCGAGCATCATCGAGTAATCGAACCCAAACACAAAAGAAGCCGAGCGATCGGCTTCTTTTTTGTTGCCGCAAAACGCGGCTGCGTTCGGAGATCCTTCGCCTGTCGGCTCAGGATGACAAAAAGGGATGCGGCTCGGTATGACAAAAGGAAACAGCACGGAATAACAAGAGGAAAAGCACGAAATAACAAGAGGAAACAGCACGGAATAACAAGAGGAAAAGCACGAAATGACAAAGAAAACAGCGCGGTATGACAAAAAGGAAACAGTGCAAAACGACAAGAGGAAACAGCATGGAATGACAAGAGGCGTGCTCCCCTGCTGTCATCCTGAGGAGCAAAGCGACGATTTAGCATGAAATAAAAAAATCGTCGCGAGCCAAGTGAAGCCCGCGACGACGATGGAGCTGATGATCAGATTCGAACTGACTACCTCGTCATTACCAATGACGTGCTCTACCTACTGAGCTACATCAGCGCTCGCAACGCCCATTATAACCAATAGGCGTGCAGAATGCAAGCATTTTTTTCAAATTCCCGCAAAAAGTTTTTACTGTGCGAGATTTTTCTCGTACAGGATCTTCAACCCGTCGATCAGAATGTCCGGTTCGAGATGAAACGCGTGCAGGCAGGACGGCGCGATGAGTTCCGAAAGTCCGCCCGTGATGATCGCCGTCACGGGCTTTTCAAGCTCCGCCTCCAGCCGGTCGATCAGCCCGTCAAGCATGGCGGCGGTGCCGTTGATTGCACCGGATCGCATGCAGTCGATCGTGTTCGTGCCGATGAGCTTTGCCGGGCCGGTCAGATCGATGTACGGCAGCTGCGCGGCGTGTGCGGACAGCGCGTTCATCGAAGTCCAGAGTCCGGGGATGATCATGCCGCCGACATACTCGTTGTCGTTGACGACGAGCGAAAGCGTGGTTGCCGTGCCCATATCGACGATGGCGATCGGCGTCGGATACTTGGCGCGCGCGGCGACGGCCGCGACGATCAGGTCGCTGCCCACGCTCGCGGGGTTATCCATGCGGATATTGAGTCCGGTCCTGATGCCGGGTCCCACGATCATCAGATCAAATCCGCACAGCAGGCGGATCGCCGCCGGGATCACGGTCTGCAGATACGGAACAACCGAAGAAAGGATGCCGCCCTCGATCGACTTCGGTTCGACGCCGTGCAGCGCGAGGATGCCGTCGATATCGAGCGCGTACTGGTCTGCAGTCTTGTTGCGGTCGCTCGCAATGCGCGCGGAAAAAAGCTGTTTTTCGTCTTGGATGCATCCCAGAACGATGTTCGTATTGCCGATGTCGATGGCAAGGATCATGATTTACTCCCCTCTGTGTTCCGGTTCGGAAACGACCTTCTGTTCGATCGCCGTCTGCCCCGCTGCCTTGACCGTCTTGAAAAACGGAAGCGGTTTATCGCGCTTCAGCGCGGCTGCAACGCCCTTTGCGACGCCGCCGCCGATCACAAGCCCTGTCGCGGCTTCGATCAGTCCCTGCACGCCGACGAGCAGGATCACGAACATCAGCGGGTTTGCCAATGTCGGCTCGATGGTTGCACGGCCTCGGTCCGATAGAAGAAGAGCACGATAAAGCCCATGAAAAGCAGGGTGTTGAGAAGCGGCGCCGAAAGACCGCCCGCGAAATAACACCAGATGCGATGCCGGTCGAGCTTGCGCAGCAGACGGAACAACCAGCCGACCGCGAGACCGACCAGCGTGCGCGTACCGACGCAGAGCAAAACCGTCATAAACGGATTCAGTTGGAAAAATGCGTGTGTCATGCCGCCGGCGCCGGTGATCGCGTTGTACAGACTGGTCAGCCCGTACACCGCGCCGAGGATCGTGCCTGCCAGCGGGCCTAAAAGCATCGCGCCGACCGCGATGGGGACCATGGAAAAGGTCATGTTCAGTCCGGGACCCAGCGGGATCTTATTCAATCCTGTCAGTTCCATCAGCAGAATGATGCCGATGAACATCCCGAGCTCCGCGATATAGCGGACATTGACCTGCTTATTGACTTGCTGTTCCATATGAAATTGCCTCCTTGCTTGCGTTCCCTTCGGATATGCTGCGTAGAATTCCCGGCTCGGCGCTGCCCTGCTGTTCTGTCGTCCCGACGGGTACGGCGAACGGACAGCGTCTTACCGAGTGCATTATAACGCATCGATTTGTCGGATGCAATAGTTTCGCGCGTTGCAATTCCGCTTTGCGTATGTTATATTATAGATACCAAGCATTTGGAGGGATACTATGCTTTCCGGAAAAACCATCGTATTGGGTGTAAGCGGCGGCATCGCCTGCTTTAAGGCGGCGGCGCTCGCCTCGATGCTCAAAAAGCAGCATGCCGACGTGCAGGTCATCATGACCGAAAACGCAACGAAGTTCGTCACGCCGCTGACGTTCGAGCAGCTTACCGGCAATAAGGCGCTCGTCGATACCTTTGACCGCAATTTCGTACATTCCGTGGAGCATATCGCCGTTGCGGACCGTGCGGATTTCGTGCTGATCGCGCCCGCCACGGCAAACGTCATCGCGAAGTTCGCGCACGGGCTTGCGGACGACATGCTCACCACGACGGTGCTCGCCTGCCGCTGTCCGAAGGCCGTTGCGCCCGCGATGAACACCGGCATGTACGAAAACCCGGTCACGCAGGACAACCTTGCGGCGCTGCGGCGTTACGGTTGGGAGATCGTCGATCCCGCGACCGGACGGCTTGCCTGCGGCACATCGGGCAAAGGTCGCCTGCCGGAACCGGAGGATCTTCTTGAGGTATGTCTGCATGCGCTCGCGCACGAAAAGGACCTTGCGGGAAAGCGCGTGCTCGTCACCGCAGGACCGACGCAGGAGGCGATCGATCCGGTTCGGTATCTGACCAATCATTCCTCCGGCCGCATGGGCTATGCGATCGCGAAGGCGGCGTCCCGCAGAGGCGCGGAGGTCACGCTCGTTTCCGGACCGACCGCTCTGAAAAAGCCCGCGTACGTCGATACGGTCGACGTCATATCTGCGCAGGACATGTTCGACGCCGTCGTCTCGCGCGCGTCGGACGCCGACATCATCATAAAAGCCGCGGCAGTTGCGGACTATCGTCCGGAGGCGGTATCGGACAACAAGATCAAAAAAGCGGACGGTGCGCTTTCGATCCCGCTCGAACGCACCCGGGATATTCTCGGCACGCTCGGTGCGGACAAGCGTCCGGGGCAGTTCCTCTGCGGGTTTTCGATGGAAACCGAGGATCTGCTCGAAAACAGCCGCAAAAAACTCGAGAAAAAGAATCTTGATATGGTCGCGGCGAACAATCTGAAGGTCGAAGGCGCGGGCTTCGGCGTAGAAACGAACGTGCTGACGCTGATCACACCGGACGGCATGACCGAGCTTCCGCTGATGAGCAAGGACGCTGCAGCCGACGCGCTGCTGGACGCGATCCGAACGCGAATGGGATGACAACGTTACGGTATGATATTGTTTGGACAGAACCATCTGTAAACGCTTTTTAAGGGAAGGGGTATACATTATGAAGAGAATCGCATCTTTTGTCGGTATCGCCGCGGGGATTCTTTCCATGATCTTCGGATTTATCACATTCGGCAAGGGCGTCGGAAGCTCACCGGATTATGCATCCTTCGGCGCAGATTTCTACACGTATCAGTATCGTGCGACACGTTACGCGGCATTGAATCTCAGAGACCTGTCCAAGATCGCGCGCTTTGCAGGCGGCGCTCTGCTTGTTGTGATCGGTCTGGCGCTGATCTGCTACTTCCTCGTGAAGCTTTCCGAAACCGGAATGTTCAGCCGCAAGCCGGCGGTTCCGGCTTCGTCTCAGGTGACCGTTGCAGAAGCACCGGCTCCTGCACCCGAACAGCCGGCGGAAGCAGAAAACGAAGAAGCCGTTCCGACGGTCTGATCGTTCCGTACACGAAACAAACAATATCATAAAAAGAACAGCCGTGAGACGTTCACCGGTCGGCGGCTGTTTTTTTATCGTTTTTTCCCGCGGATAAACCGCGCCGCGTTCCATATACTAACGAAAACTTCGATTCCGGAGGTTTCGAATGGAACTCACGCGCAAACAAAAGGTCCTTCTCGGCGCACTGTCCGCCGCTGCATTGCTGTTGATCGTCGGACTGATCCTTTGGATCGTGCTCGACGGTTCGGGCGATCCCGTGCCGCAGGAACCGCCGCTCCCCTCGTTTACCGCAGCGCCGACCGAGAGTCCGACCGCTGCGCCTTCTCCTTCGCCTTCCCCCGACCCCACGCCGTACATTCTCCCGCTGGTGCCGGACGGGACGGGCGCGCCGGCGCAGACCGTTCCTCCCTCACCGGAGCCGGAAGCAAACGCCGTGCACATCAGAACGGACGCACGCATCGGCACATATGACGCACAACGAAAGGAATTTCTGGCGATCGGGACGCAAAACGGCGAGGCGATCGCCGTTTTGTTCGTTACGGTGCAGCCGCCGGACGCCGAAATCACCGCGATCCCGGCTGAAATGCCGGCGCCTGTATACCGCCTCGGTCCGAATGCCGAGGTGACGGGACTCGATCTTGTTCCGATCGGAACCGCGTGCGCACGGGCGGCTGCGCCGCGCGAGGGCTGCTGGAACCTTGCGTGGGCGGTCAAGAATCTGACCGGCGTCCAGCCGCCGCACTATCTGTGTGTCGACCTTTCCTGCATGGATGCGTTTTTCGACTTCGTCCCCGCGCTGGAAACGGACAGCGGCGCGATCGACCGCGACGCGTTTTCCGCGATCATGAATGATTCCTCCGGATCGCGTGCCGCACGATTCGCGTCGCTCGGCGTCGGCGTCGTCAAATGCTTATCCGAGGTGTCGCTGTGGGAGCTCCCGGCGTTCAAATCCGCCACCAAAGGCGCGTTTTCTTCCTCGCTGTCCGTGCTTGAACTGCTCTCGCTGATGCGCATGCTGAAGTCTGTCACAACCTTTTCCGTTTCGGTGTACACGGAAAAGGCGGCGTCTGCTCCGAACGCCGCCCGAGAATCAACCGATATGTGATCATGCTCTGAAATTGTTTCCGCAGTCCGGACAGTAATACGTTCTGCGCCAGGGCGAGAACCAGCGCTTGCAGCGCCATGCATAGCCCTTCCCCAGGATCGCCTTGATGATCGCAATCCACCAGTCGAACAGAATCAGAACGAACAGCCCGATGATCCAGCGGATCACGGTCCAGATCGCATAATAGATCCCGAACAGCACGAGCCACAAACAACCGTGCCGCTTATGTTCGCTCGTCAGCATTGCGCGTGTACCGCCGCAGCGCGGGCATTTGACATTCATTGCCATATTCATCCTCCCCCTTTCTTTGATGCCCTCAGTATAGCAAACCGCGCGCGAAGCATCAACCGCAGAATCGTGCAAAAATATTTTTCTATTTCTGAAAAAAAGTCGTTGACAGATACGACTTCTTTCGTTATAATAATGCTTGCGCGTTAAGTTGCGTAAGGGAGCATAGCTCAGCTGGGAGAGCATTTGCCTTACAAGCAAAGGGTCACAGGTTCGAGCCCTGTTGTTCCCACCAAAATACGGCCCGGTAGTTCAGTTGGTTAGAATGCCAGCCTGTCACGCTGGAGGTCAGGGGTTCGAGCCCCCTTCGGGTCGCCATTATGCCTCGGTAGCTCAGTTGGTAGAGCAAGGGACTGAAAATCCCTGTGTCGGTGGTTCAAGTCCACTCTGAGGCACCATCTGCGGGAATAGCTCATTTGGTAGAGCGCAGCCTTGCCAAGGCTGAGGTGGCGGGTTCGAGCCCCGTTTCCCGCTCCACGACAATACCGGCGGCCGAAAGCCGCTTTTTCATACAGGATACGGCGCCATGGCCAAGCGGTAAGGCACGGGTCTGCAAAACCCTTATCCCCGGTTCGATTCCGGGTGGCGCCTCCAAAAAACAGCACTCCAGCCGGAGTGCTGATTTTTTTGTTGTGCCTCCTCCATATTGAACCGGGCGCGAAGCGTCCGGTTCGATGAGGGCCGGTTCGGTGGTGAATGAGGCCACGGTGTGGCTTCAGAGCCGAACCGTGACCGAGCCGCAGCGAGAAGCGCCTCCAAAGAAAGCCCCAAAAACCTCAGTGTTTTTGGGGGTTTTTCTATCCTGTCTTGTGCTCATTTACCAAACCGGACACAAAGTAGACACAGTTTTTCAAAGATATGTTTCATTACCCATGCAGCATATTCATTGATCGGTATCCTTCGATATACGAATGATTCTTCGTCGATTCGGAAACTGCATATCGTGACATATCCGGCGTACTTTGCTGAAAAACATATCATTCTACAAAATATTTTAGCATTAACGTTGAAATGCAGCGCGATACTGTGTTATATATGAGGTAACTCAAATATAGTAGTATGGAAGTTTTTATGAAAAAGAAAGCAATTTGTATCGTACTTGCACTGCTGATGTGCATGATGGTAACCCTGCCGACGTTTGCGGATAGCATCACAGAAACGCCGGAAGAGAGAGCGACTGTAACAGCCGCCTTTGGGCTGAAGAACATTTCCGGCTCGACATACAAAATGTGGGCAAAAATTGACAATCCTCTCGGGGTGTCCGTAAACGCAAGGCTCACCGTGTATAATGTCTCTTATTCACAAATTGCTTCCGTCAGCACCACATCAACTAACACAATCATCAGTCTGAACCGAACGGTAGCCCTTTCCTCCGGCACATACCATCTGATCCTTACCTATACGGCGGATGGTTCAACGTATTCTTTTGAAAAAACCTATTCAATCTGAAAATGACGGCGGACACGTCAATACGTGTCCGCCTTATCTTATTCGTCCGTTAACAGACTCAGAATCTCTTCCACAGTATAGCTGTCCTCAGCAATGATTCCAAACAGAGAGTCGTCATAAATCTTCATGACGCTTATTGTTCCATCTTCATCGACGGAATAGTAAATAGATGGATCCGCATCATAGAGCATAAACCCGGTTGACGTAGTTGATACCAATTCTGCAGCATTCCAGATTTGGTACGTAATGATCCTTCCCTTCAGCGTTTCATATACTACGTGCAACCGCAGAAAACCGTCGGATATATCATAACAATACTTCAGCTCTTCGTACGGGTACGGCAGAATCGCCGGTTGAACGCCCGTTATCGCCGTGAATTCATCAAACGTGTTTATATATATTTCAAGATCCGGGTTTGCCTGTACTTCGCTTTCTCCGGTAAAAGGCTCCTGATTCACGGGAATGATCCTTTCGTCACTGTCGCTTTGATTGACCATCACCGCGCCATTGTTAAACAATGTTGCAATGTAGTGGATCACGCTCTCTGCAACGGCTCTGCCGACGGGCGTCGCGGCAAAGAACACGACCAAAAGAATGACAACAACGGCAATAATGCCGGCACGCCGGAATGCGGGAACAGAAAAGAGTTCTTTGAATCTGTCGAGGACCGATTCATGATTGTCATCAAAAGAGGGGCGAGGGGCGCCGATTCTGTCACAGGCTTCAAAAACAACCTCAACACCGCTTTTTCGCGTTTCCGCAGAATGAATGATTGCGTTTGCCTCCCTGCGTGAAAGCACTCTTCCGCGCGCATCAAAGAAGGGATGGTCAAATGCTGTTCTTTCGATTTGCTTTTTTTCAATCCATGTGAGTTTACGTTGCCTGCTCATAGCGTCCCTTTCTTAAAGAAGAATCAAAACGTTGAATTGATCGAACATGGGTTTTGCATTGTTCTTCAACGACTTTCTCATTCTTGCAAATCGTCCGGAGAGCGCTTTTACGGATATTCCGCGTTTTGCAGCTATCTCGCTCAACGGAACATTGTCAATGTAGTGGGCAATAAAAGCGTTCCGCATATCCGGGGAGTATGATCCAAGATGGCTTTCAAGAGACTCCACCCATTCCAGATAATCATATTCGGGGCTGTTCTTTTTTTCGGCTTGTGCGTCTGTCTTTTCCCGATAGATTTCCAGGTAATACGGATCGGTTATCGTTTCGTGTATTTTATGACGAAAAAAGTTGATTGCCGCTCTGCGAATACAGACGGCAAGAAACGCCCCGCAGTTTTGCACATGCTCCAGTTCCTTTTCTTTTTTGCACAGTACAACAGCTATGCTCTGCATAATATCCTCAGCATCTTCATAGCTTTTCGTCATTCTGACGGCGATCAGAATCAATTCATCATAGTGATGAACATAATACTGCAGCAGTTTGCTTGCCAAGCGAGCCCCTCATTCTTCCACTTTGGCGTTCTCTATCAATATAGACGCTGTGGATCCGAATTATTCTACGTGTGTATTGTTCGGGTGTTACAAATTTTCATATACAATAATACCAAAATCAACGCAATAGTACAACAGGGAATGATAAACAGATGTCGCTGCTTCTGTAAATCTTTTCTGTTTAAGTACTCTTTGAAGTGCATTTTTCATAAGAAACCTGTAACGGTATTTGTCTTCTTTTGTCTCCGAAATCCGTCACGGCGGCGTATTGACTTTCGCGTCAGAGCGCTTTATACTTATTATATGAGCACGCTCATATAAAGGAATCGACCGACGGTAAACAGGAGGAAAAAACATGCCGAAAATCATACCGGAGCTGCGGGAAAAGCTGCTTTTTGCCGCGCGCAAACGGCTTTTGGAAGATGAAGCCCATGATTTTTCCACGCGTCAGCTTGCAGCGGACTGCGGTGTGGCGGCGGGAACCGTATACAACTATTTTCCCACCAAAGAAGCTTTGATGGCAGCCGTCATGCTCGAGGACTGGCAGATCAGCCTGAACCGAATGGAGAGGGCTGCCGAGCGGGCGGAAAGCATTTCAAAGGGGTTTTCGGAATTGGAAACCCTGCTGCGCGCGTTCTCGAAACCGTATCTGCCCGTCTGGCGCACCTATAATCACCCTGCCCCGCTGCCGGAATATCATACCGTGCTGATCCGCCAGCTTTCCCGCATACTGGATCTTTTGCTGCGCAGAGCGGAAAAGCGCTGCACGGAGACGGAACGCACCGTATTGGCGGAGCTGCTGCTCGCCGCGTCTTTGCGCGCGGAGGGAACGGTCGAACGGCTGATTCCCGTGATAGAGAAAATCATTGCATAACTGCAAATTATAAAAAGGGAGGAAACAATCAATCATGTCCAGTTTCAAAGATCTGCGGATCGTAGATAACTTCTACCAGACCAGCGCCTACTATCCGATGCCCACGGTGCTGATCTCCACGCTGACGGAGGACGGCAAGACAAGCCTCGGGCCCTACTCGCTCATCGCGCCTTACTACGTGGCGGGCAAGGGCTACTATGCCATGCTGCTGAACTGCCGCAATTCTTCCAACACCGCACAGCATCTGCTGCGTGAAGGCAAGTGCGCCATCAACTTTATTCCGGATGACCGCAAATATTTCAAAGAAGCGGTTCGCATGGGCTGGCCCGGCGATACGCCCGAAGAGAAGATGAAGGACTGCAAGTTCACCCTGGAAGAAGGACTCAGCGCAAAGGATCATCCCGGCGAGCGCTTCCCGAAGGTGATCGCCGAAAGCTATCAGGTTTTTGAATGCACGTGGATGCGCGAACTGGACGGTGCGCAGGACGACAAGCCCGGCGAGCTCAACGGTTATCCCGGACCGTATCACGATTTCAACGGCATCACGTCCGAATTCGGCGCGCATTTTATTCTGCGCATCGACCATATTCTGATGAAGCAGAAGCAGTATGACGGCATTGTCAACGGCGTGAAGGCTTCCGATTTCCCGCGCGTTCCCGTAGATTACGGCTATCGCGACAGCAAGAATTTCTGGTACACCAGATTCCGCCGTCCGATCCCCGAGCTGCTGCCGATGCGGCAGACCAGCGTACAGTCCGTTCGCTACGCCGCGGACCGCATCGACGATAAGATCAAATTCACCGATGAGGCTTGCGCAAAGCTGGTGAAGGTGCCCCGCATCTTCCTGCCCACGGCCTTAAAGGGCTGCGTGCAGTGGGCGCGCGAAAACAACGTGACCCTGATCACCGCCGAGCATATGGACATCATCAACGACAAGCGCAATAAAGAAAAGAAAAAATAAAACCGGAAAGGAGTTCTGAATATGAAAATCGTTTTAGCCGGCGCATTCGGCAACCTGGGCGCCGAGATCCTGCGGGTGCTCTGCGGCACCGGTCATGAAATCGTAGCAGCGGACCTGAAAGAGCGTCCCGTCGAGGGCACGGAGGGCAAGTATCGCTTTGTCTCCATCGACGCCACCAACCCGGAGACGCTGACGGGTCTGTGCGACGGCGCGGACATCGTCATCACAACCATGGGCCTGACCTCTGCATCCACGAAATTCACCGCCTATGATATCGACTATCAGGGCAATCTGAATCTTTTGAACGAGGCGAAGAAGGCGAACGTCAGAAAGTTCACCTACATCTCCGTCATTTCGTGCGACAAACCGGGCGCGGAGAAGGTGCCGATGCTGCACGCCAAGTATATGTTCGAGAACGAGCTGAAGAAGAGCGGCATCGACTACGTGATCCACCGTCCCACAGGCTATTTCTACGACATCGCAAAGGTCTTCCGTCCCTACGTGGAAAAGGGCGAGATGCAGCTTTTGAAGAAGTACGGCGACGTCAAGGCGAACGTCGTGGACTGCCCGGAATTTGCGGAGTTCATCGTTGCGCACATGGAAGATTCCCAAAAGACCTATTCCGTGGGCGGCAAGGAAACGTGGACCTATCTTGAAATGGCGAAGATGTGCATGGCGGCAGGCGATAAGCCCTGCATCATCAAGTGGTCGTCCTATCGGATGTTCGGCATTCTCGCCAACATGCCGTTCATCAAGAAGGCGGGAAAGCACGACATCATCCTTTTCTCGCAGTGGACGTTAAGCCACGATCTCGTCGGGGATACGATCGTCGGAGAGCACTCCTTCAAGGCGTACATCAACGACTATTTTGCGGATATGCGCAAGTAAGAAAGGAAGGTAAACGGTTATGTCGAAAGTTTGTATTCTGATCATTCTTGCAGCGGGTCTCTTAGGCTGCTCCGTCGGCTTCAAGAAATTCATCTGGTTCATGTCCGTGGGTTACGGCCTTGCCATGAGCTGCATCGCCGCCGCGCTGCTGGTTCTGTCGCTGGTGTATAAAACCGCAACGCTGCCCTTTATCCTTCTGTGCGCGGTGATCTTCATCTACGGTCTGCGCCTCGGTCTCTTCCTGCTGATCCGGGAAACCAAAAACGCGGCCTATCGCAAGACGCTCGCTTCCGCAGGCGGCGATAAGAAAATGAAGTTCCCCGTTCTCTTTTCGATGTGGCTGATGAACGGCGCGCTGTTCATGATGCAGACGTCCCCCATGTACTACCGCATCCAGAACGTTGCCCGTGAAACTGCGGCGAATGAGTCCGTCTTTTTGTGGATCGGCGTGGCGATCAGTGCCATCGGTCTGATCATCGAAGCCGTGTCCGACGCGCAGAAGTCCGCGCAGAAAAAGGAGAACCCGGACATGGTGGCGACCAAGGGGCTCTTTAAGCTCTGCCGCTGCCCGAACTACTTCGGCGAGATCCTCGTCTGGACCGGCGTGCTCGTTTCCGGTCTGCCCGTTCTTCGCGGCTGGCAGTGGGTCGTTGCGATCATCGGCTACATCGCGATCGTTTATATCATGTTCAACGGTGCAAAACGGCTGGAAACCCGTCAGACCAAGCGTTGCTGGAAGATGCCTGAATATGTGGAATACTCCAACAAAACGCCCATCATCATCCCGTTTTTGCCCATCTATCACCTGATCGACTGGAGACAGTAAGATGGAAAACAAACTCCTGAAACAGATTTCCGCCGCATATCCGCTGACGGAAACCGGCGCAGAGCCCGTTTGCTTTCAGGCGTCCGGTATGGACTTTGCCACGCGGCGTTATCAAGCCGTGGGGCTCGGCAGCGTGAGCCTGATGGAAGCGCAGGGCATGGGCGGCAAGATGAACATGACCACCCTGATCGTCAACCCGTTTGAGGTGGACGCGCCGCTGCTTTCCGTCGACCGGATCTCCGCAATGGGCGCGGAAATGCTGTATCTGGAACTGTTCGACACCACGCTTGAAAAGGGATTCGAAACGGCGGAGCTTGAGCGCCTTGCAAAGCAGGCAAAGGACATTCCCGATCAGGATCCCGGCGAGCACTGGTACGACAGTATGCGCGTCGGAACGCCCGTTATCAAGAAGGGCGGCGCGGCGGAACGCGACCGGATGGAACAGATCCCGGCCGATTATCTCAACGCATATCTGAACGCCTGCAAGGAAGCGCCTGCCTGCGATCAGACCGCCAAACGGGAAAAGGCGAAGGCATACAGTGAAGGACTGCTGATCCACGGCGGTCCCGCTACGGATCCCGTCAAAGCCGCGCTCGGCGCGGACGCCACGGCGGATTTTTTCCGAAAGACGCTGTTCGGAACCGACACATCAACAGAGGAGGAACCTGAAATGACGGAAGAAAAACTGGACATTGCGCATTTTCAAAACTTCTGGAAGATCCAGCAGCAGACCGCAAAGCACATGGAGCGGGACGCTGCGCTTGCACACATCGTAAAATTCATTGAAAACCACAACACCTGCGCGCTCGCGACCGGCATCGGCGATTTCGTTCGCTGCACGCCCATCGAGTATACCTACATGGACGGCGAATTCTATCTCTATTCCGAGGGCGGCGATAAGTTCATCGGACTCGAAAAGAACCCGAACGTGTCGCTGGCGATCTTTGAGTATTACGGTGACAAGAACGATTCCCACGGCCTGCAGGTCATGGGCGAGGCGACGCTCTATCCGCCGCGCTGCGAGCTGTTCAAGAAGGTGCTCGCGTTCAAGGGAATCCCCTATGACGTGATGAAAGCCGCCAAGGTCGACGTGGCGCTGATCCGCATCACGCCCAAGGCCTATGAGATGTACGATACCGACTTTGTGAAGGCCGGCTATGACGTGCGTCAGATCGTCAGGTTTTAAGAAGTGAGGAAAGAAACGTGACGGTCGGATTGGCATTATTTGACTATATTCCCGTGATCCTCTTTGCTTTTTCGGGCATTCTGCTGATGCGGGATCTGTACAACAAGCTCTCCAAAGGCGCATTCGCGCTGATGGCGGCAGGCGTCATCATGGTGCTTGCGGCAGGGATCTACAAGGCGACATGGAAGCTGTTCTACACGCTCGGCGTCGCGGATCTCTATCTTCTGAACGATGCGTTTCTGCCCATTCAGGCGGCGGGCTTTCTGCTGCTCGGCATCGGGCTCTTTGCGGGTTCTTTTTTCCCGCAGGGCAAGGGCAAAGTGTTTGCCGTTGCGCCGGTTGCGGCGGTTCCGCAGGAACGCGGCGCGATGGTGTTTATCATCTTCATG
>ONMC01000077.1 GCA_900318745.1 uncultured Eubacteriales bacterium | reverse complement strand
GAGGGTGATCTGCAGCAGGTACTCGGACGCGTTGTCGGAATTCACTTCGAACTTCTTGGTCGTATCGACCGCCCATTCGGTGACGGAACCGACCAGATAATAGCCGATCTCGACCGTCTTGACGTCGGTATAGGTCTCGCCCTCAAATTCGACCGTCGCGGTATAGATCACCTGATCCTCGTTTTCGCTGCGGACGATCTCCGTCGTGCTGCGGGTCTCGACATGCGTGCTGTCGTTTCCGCAGGTGAAGGTCGCGGTCGCGGCGGTGTAACCGTCCCACGTCCATGCGGGCGTGCCCCAGTCGTGTCCGGTTGCGGGGATCTTTGCTTCCTTGATCTCGTCGTCATACCACGCGGAGTTGATCTGACTGCAGTGACAGACCAGATGCGCAAGCCCCGGTTCGGTGCAGGTGGCGGGCGTGATGATCTCCGCAATCTGATATTCATGCATGTGCGCCGGACGTCCGCCGTTTGCATCGGTCGTCGTATACGGCGCAAGCGTGGTGAACAGATCGTCCGGATTGCCTTCCTGCAGCAGTGTATACTGGATCAGGTAATAGTTTTCCATGTAATGCGGATCCGTGATGCCGGTCGCATAGTTGATCAGACTGGTCTTTCCGAAATCGTATCGGTCCGCAAGCTTGTTCGTGGTCAGGTAATCCCAAGCGCCGCCCAAAGAAAGGTTGCCCATGAGCTCCGCAAGGACCTGCATGGCGTATGCCGGCGTCTCGCAGATGCCGTTCTCTGCGCTGCTCCAGTAGGCATAGCGCTGCACGCGCTGCGACCAGCCGGTAAACATGGACTCGCCCCAGCCGATCAGCTCGGACCATTGCCGCGTGCGGATGCAGCCGGTCCTGTTTTCACCGAGCTGTTCGTCCGCGTGCTGATGTCCGCAGTGATAGCGATACACGTCGATCCAGCCGTCGTTTCCGCCCGCGTTGTTGACCGTCATGTTCGCGAACTTATTGACCAGCGTCTGAAGATCGCTGTCTGATTTATAGCTGTAGCTGTCGGTGCCGAGCACGCTGCTGCGCGTGCCGCTGCCGATGCTTGATGCGAAGTAGGTCTCGGTGCGGCCGTAGCGGGTGAATCCCCACTCCGGCATCGGCAGACGCGGCACGAAGTCATCGCCGTTGACAAGATTGAAGATGCAGTCGTATTTTGCCGCCGACGCTTCGGTGTTTGCGGTCGTATAGGGGGATGCATAGGTATAGCCGAACACCTTGTTGCCCGCATCCACGCTGTACGCGCTCAAAATGTTCGCGATCGCGGCGCCGCGCGAGTGTCCGGTGAACCAGAAGACCGGCGTTGCGTCCGCATCCACGTACTTATCCAGATACAGGGAGAGCGCTTTCATGATGCGCGTGGCGCAGACGTCGAAGCCGCGGTGATTCGTTTTGCGGTTCCAGTCCGCGTTGGACTGCTGCTTCTGCTTGACCGACGCGACGTCGATGTCGCTGTTATAGCGATACAGATCGCCGATCTCAAAGTTGCTGCTCCATTCCTCCGACGTCCCGTTGGTGCCGCGCACGTAGACCGAGACGACCTCGACGGTCTCGCCCTGATAGGTAATCTTCCGGTGTCCGAAGAACGCCTCCGAAATATCGTCGTCCGTATACTTCGCAAGCGACAGCCCGTCGCCGGAATACCCGCTGTTCAGCGGATAATCGATGACGTTCTGCATGCCGTGCGCTTCCATCAGCGTATTGATGCGATAAACCTTTGAAATCGCGCTTCCGTCGGCGTTGTACAGCGTCGCGGCGGGCGTATAGGTCACATCGTTGTCTTCGTTTTCATAGCAGAGCTGCGCCGCCCAGACGGAAAATCCCGCGATCCCCGTGTTGTATTCCGTGCTGTCCGAGAAGAAATTGCGGTAGTCCATCGTATACGTCGGCGAAATGTTATAGTTTCCGCTCTTATACGTGCCCGTGAATACGTTGTTGTTCGGCGCGCCGTCCGTATCGTCCGGGATGCCGTCGAAGTCGGTGTCCGGAAGCGTCGGGTCGGAACGGAACGCATAGACCTTTGCCGTTTTGCCGTCGCCGAGATCGATCTCGTATGCGTCGCCGACCTCCTCGCGATCAAGAAGACCGTCGCCGTCGGTATCGACGTCGCTGTCCGCGGAAAGCGGCGCAGCAAGCGTGACGTAATGGAAGTCGTCGAGCAGGATCGTGTTGCGATCGATCTGCTGCGGTGCGCCGCCCGAAAGCCCCAGAAGGACTTCGAGCTTATTGAGATCGGCAACAAAGTATACGCCGCTGCCCTCGATCGGCACGCAAAGCGTATCGCCGTTCTGTTCGGCGTCGAGCCGCACGGCAGCGCCTTCGTCGTTCCTGTAAAAGACCGCAAGTTCCTCTGCCGCACGATTCACCCTAAACAGCAGCTTCAGATCGCCGCCTTCGGGCAGCGCGATGCGGATCGCCTTGCCGACCAGCGCCGGGTGATTGCGGAAGGATTCGGAATCGAACTGCGTGACCGTTACGCTGCGCAGCAGCACGTACGGCGCATAGCCCTCGATGGCGGGCTGTGCGTCGTTATCCGCATACAGCGTACCGTCGAGCGTGCCCTGTCCGACCGACTGGAATACGCGCGTCAGATCGTCCGCACGCGTCGGATCGGTGCCGAGCAAAAGCTCGTCGCCGTCAAGGATGCCGTCGCCGTCGGTGTCGGCAGAAAGCGGATCGGTGCCGAGCGAACGCTCATCGCCGTCGGGCATGCCGTCGTTATCGGTGTCGGAACGCAGCGGATCGGTGCCGTATTCGTTCCGTTCTTCGGAATCGGAAAGACCGTCGCCGTCGGTGTCCGCGTCGATCGGGCTCGTGCGGGATCCGTCGATCTCGAAGCTGTCCGAAAGACCGTCGCCGTCGGTGTCCGCGTTTTGCGGATCGGTGCCGAACAGTCCGATCTCATCGACGTCCTTCAGCCCGTCGCCGTCGGTGTCCGCCTCCGGATCGATCTCAGCGGGTTCTTCCGCAGGTTCCTCAACCGGTTCTTCCGCGGGTTCCTCCGCGGGTTCTTCTGCGGGTTCCTCAACGGGTTCCTCAACGGGCTCTTCCGCGGGTTCCTCCGCGACGGGTTCCTCCTCTGTCGGTGCTTCTGCGTCGGTCATATCGCGCAGAACCGTGCTGCCGTGCTCCGCGTCCGCCGACGCAGGTCTGCCCGCGCCGAACAGTCCGATCATCATCATCGCACAGATCAGCAGACAAAGGAAACGACGTAATCCCTGATACCGCATCGTTCTCTGGATCTCCCTTCCGACACACGCTTGCGCGTGCATATTTTCATATTTTATATGATACCGTTTTCGTTCGTGCTTGTCAATTCCGCCGTCCCGGATGCGCGGATAAAACCGGCTGTTTCCTACACGGTCCCGCGACGGAACTTGCGCGGTCGCCGTTGCAAACCCGTTCCGACGATGCTATACTGAACACATGAAACGACTTCTTTCTATTTTATTATGCATATCGCTGCTGCTTGTCTGCCCCGCCGCCGTCGCTGCGGAGACGGACGTCATTGCGATCTCCTGCGCCGATGACATGGCGCTGCTTTCGGCGCATCCGAACGGCAGCTTCGTTCTGACGGATGACATCGATATGCGCGGCGTCGACTGGACGCCCGTCCCGTTTTCCGGCACGCTGGACGGCAGCGGTCACACGATCTATAACCTCACGGTGCGCGCGCCGGGCGGCGACGTCGAAACGACGTACGACGGCAACCGCAAAAAATACGAGACCGTCTTTGCCGGGCTGTTTTCCGTCCTGTCGGACGCAAAGATCCTCGATCTGCACCTGGTGAACGCCGTTGCGGACATCGAAACGGACCGACACTGCTTTATCGGCACGCTCGCGGGCTTTGCGCAGAATTCCGAGATCACGGGATGTTCCGTGCAGGCGCGGCATCATCTGACCGTATCCTCGATCAACGCGGGGATCGGCGGGCTCGTCGGGTTTTCGCTGATCAACGAGATCAGCGACTGCGCCGTCGACGCCGAGCTGGTCTTTACCGACGTGAATCCCGATGCGCTGTGCGAGGAATTCCTCGGCGGGATCTACGCAAGCGGCTGTGCCAACGCGCGCCGCTGCACCGTGCGCGTGCGCGAGTTTGCCGGGATCTACGGCTATGCGCACAACGGGGGCGCGGTCGGCATGATCAAGCTGCCGCTGCACTACGGCAAGCTGTTCGTCCTGGCGGAAACCTCCGTCGATGCGCAGATCTCCTTCTTTGAGATCACGCCGTCGCGCCGTGCTTACTGCGATCCGCTGATCGGCGAAAACCTTGCCGGCGACTGCCGCTCCGTAAAGAATACCGTCGTCTCGTTTTCGTTCGAGGAATCGAAGGAGCCGGTGCGGCTCTCGCCCGAACGGTGCGAACAGCCGCAGTATACCGTCGAAACCGTGCCGCCGACCGACGAAAGCTGGGGTTATACCGTCTGTACCTGCGCCGGATGCGGATATTCCTATCGGGATGCATACGTTCCGCCCGCGCACACCTATGCCGAGACGCGGATCGAACCCACCTGCACGGAGGACGGAAGCGTGACCTATACGTGCACCGGCTGCGGACACCGTTATTCGGAGCCGCTTCCCGCAAGCGGACATACGCCCGGCGAATGGACGGAGGTCCGCGCGCCGCAGCCGAACGAAGAAGGACTGGAACAGCGCGTCTGCACCGTCTGCGGCGAAGTGCTCGAAACGCGCCCGATCCCCGTACCCGAACGCATTGCGGCGGAACGCATCGAGCTGTCCGCAGCCGGACTGCGTCTGCATCCGGACGAGAGCGAAACACTGTCCGCTTCGGTCTTTCCGCAGACCGCGACCGAACCCGGCGTCACGTTTGAAAGCGACGATCCGTCCGTTGCCGCGGTATCCGAACACGGCGTCGTGACGGCGGTCGCGCCCGGCACGGCCGTGATCACCTGCAAAAGCGCGGACGGCGCGGCAAGCGCGGTCTGCACCGTCACCGTCTCCTACACCTTCCTGCAATGGATCCGGCACTACATCCTGTTCGGATGGACGCAGCGCTGATCCGATCACAATAAAAACCGCCCGGCATTTGTGCCGGACGGTATTTTATTCCCGCAGTTTATGACTCGTGATATGATTCCCAGTAAACGATCTCGATATCCCCGCGTCCCGTATCCGTGATCATGCCCCAAAGCGCGGACTCGATGTCCGTATCCTTCTCGGAGATCACGATCGTTTCGAGCGATTCGCAGCTTGCGAGATCATAATAATAGTAGAAATCGACGTAATCGGAATGCTCGAGCCGAAGCGTCTTCAGCGCCTTAAAATCACTGAAGCACAGCAGATCCTTCAGCGGACAGTAGCTGACGTCCAGCTCCTTCAGGTACGGCAGATCGGCGAGCGAATCGATCCTCGTGATCTTTCTGCATCCGCCCAGATGCAGCAGTTCGAGCGAACGGATCGACGCCAGCTCGGAAACGTCCTTCAGATATGAATTCCCGTACAGATACAGCTTTTGGAGATTCAGACCGGAGAGCCATCTGAGGTCGTTGTCCTCCAGCTTGTTCCACGCAAGGTTCAGTTCCTCGAGCGCGTCAAGCTCCGCGAGCGCACGGATATCGCTGATCTCGTTATAGCACAGCGTCAGCGAGCGCAGCCGATGCAGAGAAGCGATCCAGTCGATGTCCGTAAGCGGGATGCCGACGTCCTTTTCGTGCGTCGTCGTGGTGATCTCCAGCTCTTTCAGCCCGGTCAGTTCGCCGATGCGGCTGTAATCCGCCATGCAGCAGTAATCCAGAACCAGCTTGCTGAGATCCGGACACAGTTTGATCAGAAGATCCATTTCCTCGGGCGAAATGCGGATCAGCGCGTCCTTTTTTCCCTTGACCCTGACGGCGCTTTGTCCCGCCTGCACCTCTACGCCGCCGAACAGGAAGGAAGAAGGCGTTGCGGTCGGTTCCTCTCTCGGTTCCGGCGTCGGCGTGGCTGCCGGTTCCTCTCTCGGTTCCGGTGTCGGCGTGGCTGCCGGTTTCTCTTCGGGCGCGGTTGCCGGTTCCTCTCCGGGCGCGGTTGCCGGTTCCTCTCCGGGCGCGGTCTGCGCCGCTTCGATCGGCTGCGGCGCCGTGAAGCCCCAGTTGTTCCATGCCCACGAGCCGTCCGGTCTGCACGCAAAGATCACGTTGCCCTCGACGGCATACAGACCGGAATCCCGGGTCTCCGTGACGTCGAAATCCAGATAATCCAGGATGTATTCTTCTCCGTCGCGCATGACCGAATACACGTCGTGCTGCGCCTCATACGTATACGAACGACAGTCCTTGCTGATGACAAACTGGCAGAGAAAGCTTCTGATCACCTCGTCGGGCGCGCCTCTGTCCGCCGGGATCGAGATCTGCTCGACCTCCCCGTCCCGATGAAACAGACTTCCGACGCATCCGATCGACGCCGCCAGCAGCAAGACGGCAAGCGCAATCCCGATTCCTCTTTTCATATGATCCTCCTCCGATCACCCCGTTCGCGGGACGATCCCGTTTGTTTGATTATATCACGTGAATGCCGGACTGAAAAGCAGAAAATCGATCAAAACGGCGAATAAAAAAAGCGGACCCTTTCGGATCCGCATATGCGTTACGGAAGCGGGATGACAATGCGCGTGTCGGACAGCGGCGTGATCTTTACTTCGCTCGAACGGTGTTGACGCGGCGGCGCGACCGGATCGCCGTCGATCGCAAGGACCACGTCGTACGTCGGCACGGCGACCGTCGGATCGGCGTCCTCCCCGGTCTGCTCCGGTACGCCGATGAAGCGTTCGAGACAGCGGATCTGCGGGATCAGCACGATCGAATCGACGTTCGCGTAGTCCGACGGAAAGACCGGCAGTTCGAACGTCCAGTTCCGGTCGCGGCGCGAGATCTCGTACGGCTCAAGCACGGCGGATTCGCCGTTGCTCTGCACGGCGAAGGTCAGCGTTTCGATAAATCCCTGCAGAAACGCATCCTTCTCGCCGTCCGTCCAGGTTTGCGGCGTTTCCGAAAGCGATGCGATGATCCGGAGTCCGCTCGGCAGATACTGCGCGACAAGGCGCATTTTAAGCCCGTCAAAGCAAACCGTGCGGTTTTGCAGGGTCTTCCAGTCGCCCATCTCGTCATAGGAAGCGATCGTCATCGGCGCGGAGCCGGAGAACGCCGCCTCGACGCTCTGCTGTTCATAATGGTTGCCGGCTTTGGATTCGAACGTGATGCGATGGATCAGCCGCCCGACATTGCCGATCGCGCCCATGTCGTCGACGTCGCAGTCGTAGACATAATAGAGCATCAGAAGCTCGCAGTGCGCGTCCGGCAAAGGTTCCGTCAGATCGATCTCGGTCGAGACCCACAGCCCCTTTTCCCCGTCGCGCTCGGTGATGCCGCTGCCGCCGCCGGAGGAAACATTCCACTTCATCGGAAACGCTTCGCCGTTGACCGTCAGCTGAAAATCAAAGATCGAAAGCTCCAGATTCGGCTGGGTCGGTTCGCCTTCCCGGAGGAACCATTCGGGGTGTTCCGTCGCGACGAACGCGGTGACAAACAGCCGCTCGCCGTCATAATAGAGCTCGCGCACGAAAGCGCGAAGCTCGCGCAGATACGCGTACTCTTCCTGCCGGTACGGCGAAAAGCCGTAGGTCTCGCGCAGCGTCGGCGTGCCGTTCGCCATCGCGTTGTATTCCTCGTCATACGGCGTGAGGTTCGTGTATTCGCCGAGCAGTTCGACCTTGCTTTCCGCGTCCTTCGCCCGGAATTCACCGACCGACGCTTCGAGATCCGCCGCCGGATCCTGCCGCTGTTCGGGCGGGGTGGAGAAATACGCGCCGGTCCGATAATCCGGATGGGGGCACGGTAAAGCCGAGCGCCAGATACACGGCGGCGGCCGCGGCGACGGCGATCAGCGCCTTTTTCCACGGAAAGCGCAGTGCGCGCGGTTTCTGCGACGCGGATTCTTCCAGAATTGCTTTGTGCAGGCGGACGTCGATGCGTTTCAATGCCTGCGGGTCCATATGGGCTTCGGGGTCGAAGCGGTCCAGAAGGATCTCCGCCTCGGCTTCCGTTGCGTTCGACAGTTTCTGTTCCAAAAGGTCAGACATGCGTTTCAACTCCTTTCAGCATGATCCGAAGTCGTCTCAAAGCCCGTGAAGCGCGCGACACGACGGTGTTTTCCTTCATGTGCAGCATCGCGGCGATCTCCTTGCCTTTGAGACCGAGATAGTATTTGGCGATCAGAATGGTTGCGTCCGGATCGCCGAGCGAAACGATCGCATCGATGAGCTGTGCGCGCTCGATGTGCAAGAGCGCAAGCTCCTCGGCGCTCTGCGCCGAAGCGTCCGCATCGAAAACGACGTCCTCGGTCGGGACCGGGATGCGCGCGATCTTGCGCAGGTGATCCGTTGCGCGGTGCGCCGCAGTCTTGGCAAGGTACGCTTTCATCGCGTCATCGTCGAGATCGAGGCGGTCGCGGTTGCGGTAGAGATACAGGAACACGTCGGTCACGCATTCCTCGATATCGTCCTCCGGCCAACCCTTCAGGATCCGCCGGACGGTGTAGTAAACGAGTCCTCCGTGCGCTTGGAGAAGATCGCGGATGCCGCGGTCGGGATCGCTGCGGATGCGTTGCGTCCAGTTCTTCAAGGCCGCACCTCCTTTTTTTCATTGTCCGGAACATGTTCTGTAAAGAAAGCGAACGAAACCGGAAAAAAGTGACGCCGCTGCAAAAGTTTTTGCGTTGATACACATGATAAAGAAAGGATATCGCGGATATGTCACAAAAATATGTACGAAAAGAAAAGTTTTTTGCCCTTTCCTTGCATCCGCTGCGGCACCGCGGTATAATCAATTCACGCAAGAGGTGTCTGTATGAAACAAAAATCCAAACCGATCGTCAATTCCGAATTGATCGGCGACTTTTTTACCATCGAGCTCCCGGGCTTTCCGGGCGCGAATCAGAAGCCGGAGCCCTGCCGCGTGCATTATCTCACGATGGGCAGAGGCGAGCCGCTGCTTTTGGTGCATTCGGTCGGTCAGTCGATCTACACCTGGCGCAAGCTGATGCCGATCCTTGCGGAACGGTACTGCGTGATCGCGATCGATCTGCCGGGGTTCGGGTATTCGGACCGTCCGTTCTCGCTGAACTACTCGATGGACGAGATGGCGGATATCCTCGTCAAATGCCTCGACGCGCTGGAGATCCGTTCGACGCACGTGCTCGGCGTAACGATGGGCGCGCTGTACGCGATGCTCGCCGCGGTCAGATATCCGGACCGGTTCATGAAGGTCATCGCGCTGACGCCCGGCGGCATCACCGACAAAATGCCGAAGAAGATCCGGCGGCTCGAACGTCCGCTCGGGTTTTTGTGGCGCGAGCTGTACGGCAAAAAGGATTTCGAAGCGCTTTTGCCGCTGTTCTATTATGACGGCACGGTCTGCACAAGCGAGGTCGTGACGCAGTACTATAAGACCTGCGACAGCTTTGCTTCGCGGCAGGCGATCATGTATGCGATCCGCAACTTCGACGAGGACTATGCGATCGGGCGGATCAAAGAGCGCGAGCGCGAGTTCTTTATCATCTGGGGCGATTCCGACAAGCTCCAGCCGATGGAACGGCTGTTTGCGCTGCGCGAGGCGCTGCCGAAAAGCGTGTATCACAGCATTCGCAATACGGGACACTGGATGCACGAGGAAAAGGCGGAACAGATCGCAGAGGCCGCCGACAAGTACATTCGATACCTCGGAGAAGCGCAATGATCGGGCAGTTTGCACTCGGCGACACGGTCCGCATGAAAAAGCCGCACGCGTGCGGCGCAGATACGTGGACGATCACCCGCGTCGGCGCGGACGTCAAGATCCGCTGCCTCGGCTGCGGGCGCGTCGTGATGCTTGACCGGCTCGATTTTCTGAAATCCGCAAAACAGATCCTGACGAAAGAGACAGACGCATGACAATTCAAAAGCCGATCGCCGCGCTGAGACGGCAGGCGGAAAAACGGAACGAAAACCTGGAAGGCGGCAGGCCGTGGCGCGTGCTCGATTTTTTGCTGTACCTTCTGCTGATTATGACGATCGTCCTTGCGGTCCGCTCCGTGGCGATCGATCCGGTGCGCGTGGACGGCACGTCGATGCTCGAAACGCTCGTCGACGGCGAGATCATGCTGGTCGACCGGCTCGCGTTCATTCAATCGACGCCGGAAGCGGGCGACATCATCATCTGCTATTATCCGGAAGAGTACTATCTTGAAACCGGACGCAGCTATAATACGCGCGTCAAGCGCGTGATCGCGGTCGGCGGCGATACGATCGAGACGATCGCGAACCGCGTATATGTCAACGGCAGGCAGGTCGAGGAACCGTACGTTTCGGATACACGCGTCGGCTATCAGCAGATCGAAAAGACGACCGTTCCGCAGGACTGCGTATACGTGCTCGGCGACAACCGCGCGGTCAGCATCGACTCGCGCAACGAGGCCGTCGGTCCGATCCCGCTCTATCGCGTGATCGGCAAGGTGCGCAGCGTGATCTATCCCTTCGGCAGCATCCGCAAACCGTAAACGCCTATGGAAACCCGTTCACAACTGTTTCGAAAGGAGCACCGCACGCAGAACGTGCTGCGCTGGTTTTTTGCCGGCGGGCTCGGGCTCGCGCTGGTCGCTCTGATCCTGTTCGGCTGGTTCTCGCCCGTATACGTGGCGGACGAGTCGATGCTCCCGACGCTCGAAAAGGGCGACACCGTGTTTTATGACCGCCTGTATCAGCATTTCGGCACGTTCCACCGCGGCGATATGGTTGCGTTTCGGGACGCAGCGGGCAATCTTTTGATCAAGCGCGTCATAGCGCTGCCGGGCGAAACGATCGAAGCGAAGGACGGCGTGCTGATCATCGACGGAAAGTACGGGCTCGACGAGCATCGCTACAAGCCGGGCGCGCCGCTCGATATCCCGAAAACGCGCGTGCCCGAGGGCAAGGTGTTCGTGCTGTCGGACGACCGCAACTACGGGGAGGACAGCCGCAACGGCGCGATCGGGTGCCTCGAAACGAAATCGATCCTCGGTCTGGTGCGCGTGCGGCTGCGCGGATTTGCGATTTTTACGCATGGCGCTTGACGAATCCGGACTTTTCTGCTATGATGCGTATGACGCAGGGGCGCCGAACGACCTTCGGCTGAGAAGCACCCTTGGAACCTGTTGGGTCATGCCATCGTAGGAAGCGTAACCATAGCTTTTTTCGTTGCCGTCCCAATGGGGCGGCAATTTTTGTAAGGAGGAAAACACATGAAAAAGAATTCTACCCGTATGCTGGCGGAAGGCGGCATCGCCATTGCGCTTGCGCTCGCCCTCAGCTATCTGAAGATCCCGGTCGCCGCACTCGGCGGCTCGATCGACTTCGTCATGGTCCCGCTGATCGTCTATGCGTACCGCTGGGGCGTATGGCAGGGCCTGCTGGCCGGTCTCGCGTTCGGCACGCTCAAGTTCTTCCTGGCGGGCGGCACGGCGGTCAACTGGCAGAGCATGCTGCTCGACTACTCCGTCGCCTACGCGTTCGTCGGCTTCGCGGGACTGCTCCGCAAGAAGAAAGGCATGCTGCCGCTCGCAGCGCTGATCGGCTGCATCGCACGCTTCGTTGTGCACTTTGTCAGCGGCGTAACGATCTATGCCGAGTATGCCGAACCGACGGCGGACTTCTTCGGTCTGTCCGTTGCGACGCCCGGCGCGTTCCTGTTCTCGACCGTTTACAACGGCGCGTACATGCTGCCGAACACGATCATCGCGGTGATCGTGTGCGCGATCCTCATCAAGCCGGTGGAGCTGCTCGACCGGTTCTGATCGGCAAACACATCTGCAAAGCGGGACGGAAACGTCCCGTTTTTTTTGTGACATTTTTGTGTTTTGGAACTTTGCTCATGAATTGTTCACACTCCGTTTACGGTTCGGTGACAACTTGTTTTTATAATCATGGTACAGTAAAAACGGAGGTGTACCGCAATGAAACGGAATCGTACCGTCTTTGCGATCGGACTGTGCGCGCTGCTGCTTTTGGGCTGCACGGCGCCGCAGATCATCAATTCCGATCCGAAGCAGGATAAGATACAGATCATCGGAGAGATCGTGCACGAAACGACGGCGCCGAGCGAAGCGCCGGACGTGGATATTCATGTGACCGACCCCGCCGCGCCCACGACCGAACCGACGCCGGAGCCCACCGAGGCGCCGACCGAGGCGCCGACCGAAGAACCGACCGAAGCGCCCACGACCGAACCGACGCCGGAACCCACCGAGGAGCCGACGCCCTCGCCCACGCCGACGCCGAACCGCACGAAAGCGGAGGCGTTCGCGGAGGAAGCGCTTTCCCTCATCGACCTGCCGTACCGGCGCGGCGGCACCGACGCGGACGGCGGCTTCGATCCCGGCGGATTCGTGTACTACTGCCTGAACAAAACGGGGCTCAAGGTGAAGCACAAGACAAGCAAGGGCTACTCGGAAGTTGACGAGTGGCAGCGCGTCGAATCGATGGACGACCTTGCGGTCGGCGATCTGTGCTTTTTCCGGACGCCCGGCAACGACGCGGTCAACTGTGTGACGATCTATCTCGGCGACGGTAAAATGATCTATCCGTCCTCCGGCGAGGGCAAAGTGATCACGGCGAAGATCCAAACGAATTACTGGGAGGAGTCGTTCGTGTTCGCACGGCGCGTATTCTGATATGGAACGGAAAATCGAACGGAAAGACTGGAAACGGAACGCGCACGACCGCCTGTTTGCGCGGCTCGAGGTGCCGTTTTACAGCGTGACGCGCCGCATCGACGTGACCGGCGCCGTCGCCTTTTCCAAAGCGCGCGGCGTTTCGTTCTACGCGACGATGATGTGGGTCACGATGCGCGCAGTAAACGGCGTCGAGGCGTTCCGCTATGAGCTGCGCGGCGAGGACGTGTATCTGCTCGATCACCGGAATCCGTCCTACACCTACCCGTGGGACGACGAGCTGTTCGGCATCTGCGGCATCGAATGGAAGGACGGCGAATCGCCGATCGATTTTGCGGCGCGCTGCAGGGAAGCGGAAGCGCACAATGCGTCGCCGATCCCGACCGCGGAATCGGACGCCGCGGGACACGACGTGTACCTCTCCTGCGTGCCGTGGTTCGACTACATGCACATCGCGCAGGAGTTTCCGCTCGACAACACGGACAGCACGCCGCGCGTCATGTGGGGGCGCTTTGAAACGGATGAGAAGGGCAGAAAAACGCTTTCCTATACCGTGCAGGTCAATCACCGTCTGATAGACGGGATCCACTTAAAACGGCTTTCGGAGGGCTTATGCGGGGCAATACACGCATTGGAGGCACTTTGATGGAAGAAAACAACAATCCGAAATGGAAAAAACTGCTCGGCAAGGGTGCGTTTGCCGTCAGCTGCATCGTGATCGCGTTCCTGCTTCTGGGCGGGGCGGCGTACCTTACGCTGCGCGTGATGCGCGGC
>ONMC01000055.1 GCA_900318745.1 uncultured Eubacteriales bacterium | reverse complement strand
ATAACCCGTCGGGGACGGGGCAAATCTGGTACGAACTTCCATTTGTTTCTCCTTAGGAAATCTTGAACGAATCCTTGAGACCCACGACGCGGTTGAACACCGGCATCGCGTCGGTCGAATCGGGATCCTTTGCATAATAGCCCATGCGCACGAACTGGAACGCTTCGCCGACCTTCGCCTGCGCAAGCGCAGGCTCGATGAATCCGCGCTTGATCTCGAGCGAGTTCGGATCGATCAGCTCCGTGAAGTCCGCGACCTCCTCGCCTTCGGCTGCTTCACGCATCAAAGGACCGTAGAGACGGAACTCCGCGGGGATCGCGTCGACCGCCGAAACCCAGTGCAGCGTGCCCTTGACCTTGCGCTCACACTCGCCGCTTCTCGTTTCGGGATCATAGGTCACATGCACTTCCGTGACCTTTCCGGTCTCGTCGGTCTTCCACGAAACGCACTTGACGATGTACGCGCCTTTCAGACGCACCTCGCCGTCCGGCTTCAGACGGAAGAATTTCTTCACCGGTTCCGCCATAAAGTCGCTGCTCTCGATATAGAGCTCGCGGCCGAAGCGCATCGGATGCGTGCCCGCGTCCGGGTCGTTCGGATTGTTCTCGACCTCGACGGTCTCGAAACGGTCCGGCTCCCAGTTGTCGATGACGAGCTTCAGAGGCTCGATGATCGCCATGCGGCGCAGCGCGTTCGTATTGAGGTTCTCGCGCACGCAGTGTTCGAGGATCGCGGTGTCCACGACGGAATCCGCCTTCGCAACGCCGATCCGCGCAAGAAAATCGCGCACGGCGGCGGCGGGGTAGCCGCGGCGGCGCATCGCGCACAGCGTGGGCATTCTGGGATCGTCCCAGCCGCTGACGAAGTGTTCCTCGACGAGACGTCTGAGATAACGCTTGGACATAATCGTGTTGGTCAGGTTCAGTCGTGCAAACTCGATCTGACGCGGTTTCTGCTCGAATCCGCAGGCGTTCACGACCCAGTCGTACAGCGGACGGTGCGCCTCGTATTCCAGAGAGCAGAGCGAATGCGTCACGCCCTCGATCGCGTCCTGGATCGGATGCGCAAAGTCGTACATCGGATAGATGCACCACTTGTCGCCGGTCTGGTGATGCGAAATATGCAGGATGCGGTACATCGCGGGATCGCGCATGTTGATGTTCGGCGAAGCCATGTCGATCTTGGCGCGCAGCGTCTTGGAACCGTCCGGGAACTCGCCGTTTTTCATGCGTTCAAAGAGGTCGAGGTTCTCCTCGACGGAACGATCGCGCCACGGACTGTTTTTGCCGGGCTCGGTCAAGGTTCCGCGATATTCGCGCATCTCATCCTTCGAAAGATCGTCGACGTACGCTTTGCCGTCTTTGATCAGTTTGACGGCAAGCTCGTAGCACCGGTCGAAGTAGGACGAGCCGAAACGCAGCTGATCCCAATCGAAGCCGAGCCAGTGAATATCTTCCTTGATGGCTTCCACATATTCGACGTCCTCCTTGGTCGGATTCGTATCGTCGAATCGGAGGTTGCAGGTTCCGCCGAATTCCTCGGCAATGCCGAAGTCCACGGTCAGCGCCTTTGCGTGTCCGATATGCAGATAACCGTTCGGCTCGGGCGGGAAGCGCGTCTTGACGCGGCGGTTCATCGTTTTGAGGTCTTCTTCAACAAATTCTTCAATGAAGTTTTTGCTCCGTTCTTCCATTGCGGTTTCCTTCCCGTCGGAGGCTTTGCTCCGAACATTTCCCTATTTTAACAATCTATTATAACGCGGCTTTTGCGTTTTCACAAGACGCGAATCGCCGTTTTTTGAAAAAAACGCGTATTGCTTTCGCCGCATTGCACATAATAACGACGCCGGACAAACGGCGAAACTTTTGATCGGAGGAATCTCTATGTCTTTCTTTTATGACGCGAAAAACGAACCGAAGCGCGAACAGAACGAGCGCGGACGCAGAAGCAACCCGAACGAGCGCGGACGCGGCGTCGATACGAACCGCGACGGCGACAGCCAAAGAAACCGCTCGGACCGTGAACTGTTCGGACCGGAGCAGCTTTGATCATGCGGAAAAAACGACCGGCCATGCAGTACGTTCCGCGGCGCACGGTCAGAATCCCGTCCGATGTGAACGGCAGTTATACGGGAACGCCGGCACATGACGCCGAACCCGTGCAGGACGCGGACGACCTTTGACGACACAAAAAAGGATCTCCGAAACGAAGCGGAATTCGTTCGGAGATCCTTTGCCGTTTCCTCCCGGAAAACGGAGTCATCGATGGATATACATCCGCGACGGCGCCGGTTCTCCGTCTCCCTGCACCATGCACAGGAACTCCCAGCCGTATTTTTCGTAAAAGCCGGTATGGTCGGTGACCAGATAGACCGGCGTGATGCCTTTGGATTTCAGATCGCCGACCGTCATATCAAGCAGACGTCCCGCGATGCCCCTTTTGCGGTATGCTTCTTCCGTGTACACGGCGCAGACATTCGGGGTCAGGTCTTTTCTGTCATGAAAGTCGTTTTCGATGACGCCCATTCCGCCGACGATCCGTTCGCCGTCCATGCACAGATACCATCCGTATTCCGTTTCTCGGTTCAGATAACGCTCCATACAAGCCGTATATGCTTCCTCCGGTACGCCCCATTTGCCGTGGAACCATTTTGCGGCCGCTTCCTTTTGCGCCGGAGCATCCCGCAATGTAAGAAAAGCAAGTTTTTCCATAATCCGTCGTCCCCTTGATCCCGGTTGATGCATCCCATGCTATCACGATCCCGTACAGAATGCAACAAAAACACATGAGAAAAGCCGGCGCGCCTTCGGATCGCCTGCGGCAGCGCGCCGATGCGTGCGGCAATGCGGCGCAGGATCCCGCAACGCATACGATCCTGCCTTTTGCGGCACAACGGGCAGGGGGTTTTTATTGACAGAGCACAACATATCGTATATAATACATCTGTTATGTTCATCATGCGGTAAAGCGGCCGATTCCGAAAGGAGGACGGAAAGACCGTTAGCGCCAGGCCCAAAAGGGTGACGAGGAATGGCAGTTTATCGAAAGACTCGGCGGATGCTGCCACGGCACAGCCCGGCGTGTCGATAAGGGAACGACAAAAAGCGGAATCAAAACCGTAACAGAGCGATCCCGGACGCCGGCAGAAAACGGACGAAGCGCGCATACAATACAGCGCGGCGTCCGATATCAAAATAAGGAGAAACACCATGAGAGTTATCATTCAGGATAATTATGAAAAAATGTCCCTTTGGGCAGCACACTACATCGCGGGCAAGATCAACGCACACAAGGAAGCGCGTCCGTTCGTGCTCGGTCTTCCGACGGGCTCCTCGCCGATCGGCGTATATCGGGAGCTTGCGCGCATGAATCAGGCGGGCGAAGTTTCGTTTCAGAACGTTGTTACGTTCAACATGGACGAGTATCTCGGTCTTCCGCATGAGCACGACCAGAGCTACTGGTATTTCATGCACGATAATTTCTTCGATCATCTGGTCGACATGAAGCCGGAGAACATCAACATTCTGAACGGCATGACCGACGATCCCGAGGGTGAATGCGCACGCTATGAAGAAAAGATCAGATCCTACGGCGGCATCGATCTGTTCATGGGCGGCATCGGCGTGGACGGTCACATCGCGTTCAACGAGCCGTTTACCTCGCTGTGCTCGCGCACCGGCGTCAGAAATCTCACCACCGATACGCGCATCGTCAACTCGCGCTTCTTCGGAAACGACCCCGAAAAGGTGCCCTCCCAGGCGCTTTCGGTCGGCGTCGGCACGGTCACGGACAGCAAAGAAGTGCTCATTCTGATCAACGGACACAACAAGGCGCGCGCGCTTGCGGCGACCGTCGAGGGCAACGTCAGCCATAAGTGGACCTGCTCCGCGCTGCAGATGCATGAAAGGGCGATCATCGCGTGCGACGAGGCGGCGTGCGGCGAGCTCACCGTCGATACCTACAAATACTTCCTCGATATCGAGAGAAACGAGAGACTGTAAGCGATGTATACGATCAAAGACTTGTATGATCTCGATCATACGCTTGCAAAGGAGTATCTGTCGCAGTTTACCTATCCGTGGGAAGCGCTGAAGGGCATCAAGGAGTTCATACTGACGCTCGGTCCGACGCTCGGCGGAGATTATGAAGAAGTGCAGCCGAACGTCTGGGTGCACAAGACGGCGAAGGTCTTTCCGTCTGCGTATCTCGGCGCGCCGTGCATCATCGGTCCCGAAACGGAGGTGCGCCATTGCGCGTTCATCCGCGGATCCGCGCTGGTCGGCGCGAACTGCGTCGTCGGCAACTCCGTGGAACTCAAGAACGTCATTCTGTTCGACAACGTACAGACGCCGCATTATAACTACGTCGGCGACTCGATCCTCGGCTACAAGAGCCACATGGGCGCCGGCTCGATCACTTCGAATGTGAAGAGCGACAAGCAGCTCGTCGTCGTGCACAACGGTTCCGAACAGATCGAAACCGGCATCAAAAAGTTCGGCGCAATGCTCGGCGATTACGTCGAGGTCGGCTGCAACGCGGTCTGCAATCCCGGCACGGTGATCGGACGGCACAGCAATGTGTATCCGACCTCGTGCGTGCGCGGAGTCGTGCCGGAAAACAGCATCTGGAAGGACAACGGAACGGTAGCGACGAAGGAGGAACGGTAATGGGCAAGTATTTCGGAACGGACGGCTTCCGCGGCGAAGCGAACAAGACGCTGACCTTTGAGCATGCGATCAAAATCGGACGCTTCCTCGGCTGGTATTACGGCGCACGGCTCGACAAAAAAGCCAAGGTCGTCATCGGCAAGGACACAAGACGCAGCTCCTATATGTTCGAGTACGCGCTCTGCACGGGGCTCATGGCGTCGGGCGCGGATGCGTACATCATGCACGTCACCACCACGCCGTCGGTCGCGTATATCACGCGCGTCGACGATTTCGACTGCGGCATCATGATCTCCGCGTCGCACAATCCGTACTACGACAACGGCATCAAGCTGCTGAACGGCTACGGCGAAAAGATGGACGAGGAGACGATCCTGCTGGTCGAAGACTACATCGACGGCAAGATCGAGATCCCGGTCGCGGGACGGCATGAGATCGGACGTACGGTCGACTACGTAGCGGGCAGAAACCGCTATATCGGCTTCTTGATCTCGCTCTCGAAATACGGTTTCAAGGGCATGAAGGTCGGTCTCGACGTGGCAAACGGTGCGGCATGGCAGATCGCAAAGGGCGTGTATGAAGCGCTCGGTGCAAAGGTCTACGTCATGAACGACGAGCCGGACGGCTACAACATCAACACCGATTGCGGATCGACGCACATCGAGCATCTGCAGAAATTCGTCACGGAGAAGGGACTCGACGTCGGCTTCGCCTTCGACGGCGATGCGGACCGCTGCCTCTGCGTGGATGAAAAGGGAAACATCGTCACCGGCGACCATACGCTGTATATCTACGGACTGTACATGAAGGAGCGCGGAAAGCTGCTGAACAACAAGGTCGTCACGACCGTGATGAGCAACTTCGGTCTCTACAAGGCGCTCGATAAGGTCGGCATCGAGTATGAAAAGACCAAGGTCGGCGACAAGTACGTCTATGAGAACATGGTCAAGACCGGCAACCGCATCGGCGGCGAGCAGAGCGGACATACGATCTTCCTGAAGTACGAAACGACCGGCGACGGCATTCTGACCTCTTTGAAGCTGATGGAGGTCATGATCGCGAAGAACCAGCCGATGAGCAAACTCGCGGCGCCCGTTGTGTTCTATCCGCAGGTGCTGAAAAACGTGCGTGTCAAATCGAAGCCCGACGCGCAGAACGATCCCGACGTGCAGGCGGCGGTGCAGCGCGTTGCCGACGAGCTCGGCGACACCGGACGCATTCTCGTGCGCGAGAGCGGCACGGAGCCGGTCATCCGCGTGATGGTCGAAGCCGGCACGAACGAGATTTGCGAGAAATACGTCGATTCCGTGATCGACGTCATCCGGGCGAAGGGACACATCGCATAGGCGAAAATACGGTTACAGGCGCGCTTTCTTACGAAGGCGCGCTTTTGTTTACCGAAAAACCGTTTTGTGACATAAAAATATCACAGATTCGGGCAAAACTGTTCACAAAGAAAACGCAATTTATTCAAACGGGAATGGTATGATGAGTATGCTGAAAAAGTATAGCGTAGTCGTTTTCGAGGCAGAAAGCCGAAAAAACGCCCCAAGATGTAGCTGAAAATGCGTCTTCGGACGCAAAATACGTCGTTTGCCGCCGCGGTTGTCGGATTCTTTCTAAAAAATGAGGTAAAAAATCGACCGCCAAAAAGAAAGCGGCGTAAACGACGGATCACGGACGAAACCGATTCCGCGCACCCGAGAAAATCCAAGCAATACCATTTCGGCGTGCCGTTCGTTTCGCCGGCAAAAAGGCCGGCATTATGGGAGGAGTTATGGCTCAAACACATAAGAAAAAAAGAAGGAGAAGAGTTCAGCCGCGCTTTTATGTGATCGTCACGATGTTTCTCGTGCTGATCCTGCTGCTGATCGTGCTGATGGTCATCCTGACGCGATGGGCATGCACCAATATGCAGCGCGAGGAAGGGTATGAACCGGTTGCGTTCGGTGATTTCGTCAAGGGCGTTACGCCCGCGCCGACGCCGACGCCCACGCCCACCCCGACGCCGGAACCGACCCCGACACCGAAGCCCACGCCGTATATGGTGGCGGCGTCCAATCCGGAGCAGCACGGTTTCGTTCCGCACCTCATGGTCGACGGAAACGAGATCATGGCGAACAGCTACCGGCGCGAGGAAACGATCGAGTTTCCGCCACAAACCGAATACAACGCCGAAACGGTCAAGGGCATTCTGACCTTCCGCGGCAACAACTGGAGAGACACGTCGAGCGTCGGCACGGCGGAGCTTACGGAGTATAAGTTTACCGAGATCTGGAACAAGAAGATCGGCGCGCTCACCAAGGGCGGCGGCAGCGGCAAGTGGTCCGGCTGCGGATGGACGGGACAGCCGCTGATCGTGCAGTGGCCGCAGAAAACGCGGCAGATCATGAACCTGTATGACTGGGCGAAGCAAAAGGACAACCTCGTCGAAGTCATCTATCCCACCGAGGACGGCAACATCTACTTCCTCGATCTCGAATCCGGTCAGCAGACGCGCGACACGCTGATCATGAACGTACCGTTCAAGGGCACCGGCAGCGTCGACCCGCGCGGATGGCCGCTGCTGTACTGCGGCTCCGGCGACCAGTATGAGAACGACAGCCAGAAATCGCGTGCGTTCATCATTTCGCTGATCAACGGACGCGTGCTGTATGAGTTCGGCAAGCAGGATACCGACAGCTTCGCAAGACGCAAATGGTACGCGTACGATTCCGCACCGCTGATCGATGCAGCGACCGACACGCTGATCTATCCGGGCGAGAACGGCATCGTCTACACGATGAAACTCAACACCGTGTACGATCCGGCGATGGGCTCGATCTCCGTCAACCCGTCGAACATCGTCAAGTTCCGCTACGACTGCAACAACATCTACGACGGCATTGACATCGCGGATCCCACGCATAAGTGGCAGGGCTATGAGGGCAGCGCCGTCGCATGGAACGGACATCTGTATCTGTCCTGCAACGACGGCATGTTCCAGTGCATCGACCTCAACACGATGCAGGTCGTGTGGATCGCCAACACGGAGGACGATACCAATGCAAGCCCCGTGCTCGACGTGATCTCCGATACCGAAGCGTATCTGTACGTCGGCACCTCGCTGCACTTCAACAAGGACAAGAACAACACGGGCGTTGCGCCGTTCTTCAAGATCGACGCGATGACCGGCGAGATCAAGGGCCGCTACGGTCTGACGGTCTACACGGTCTCCGGCGTATCCGGCGGCATTCAGGCGACGGCGGCCGTCGGCAGGCAGGGCAGCAACGTCTCCGATCTCGTATTCGTTCCGATCGCACGGTACGGCGACAAGGATAAGGGCGTGCTGGTTGCGCTCGAAAAGGACACCTTCAACGTGCGCTGGAGCTTCGACATGGATTACTATTCCTGGTCGAGCCCGACGGTCGTGTATAATGCGAACGGAACCGGCTACGTCATTCAGGCGGATTCGCACGGCAACATCTTCCTGATCGACGGCGCGACCGGCAGAAAACTCGGCGAAAAGGCGCCGACGGACTCGAACTTCGAAGCGTCGCCCGCCGTGTTCGGAAACATCCTCGTGCTCGGCTGCCGCGGCGATCAGACGATCTTCGGCATGCGCATTTCGTAACACGAAAAACCAAAAATCCCCTTTTGCGGAAGCAAGAGGGGATTTTGCCGTCTGTTTACGGAAATATCGAAAAGAGTTTGCAATTTTTCATTGCACGGGCGTTTGCGATACGATATAATACAAACCATGGCAGGTAACAATAACAGAAGCGTACATCCGAGATTTCTCGTCTTCTGCGCGTCGGTGTTCATCTTTTTGATCGCCGTCGTGCTTTTGGTCGTTGCCGTCAAATACGGCAGCTCGATGTGCTCGACCGGTACGCGCTGCGGCGGTACGCCCGACGCGCTTGCAATCGGCAGCACGGTGATCGACACCGGAGAAGGAACGCCGGAGCAGAATCCGGTCGCTTCGGACGTGAATCAGACCGACGCGGCGGTGATTCCGGATCCGCCGGCGCTGTCCGATTCGAAAACCTATACCGTGCAGGCGGTCGAAGAGGCGAACCCCGCAAACTTCGGGTTCACATATGAGATCCGCAAAAACAACCGCGAAGAGACATACACCGAAAACCCGGACGAAAACGCGCTTTCGTTCGGATCCGCGAAGAACTATACAAACGTCAAGGGCATCACGACCTTTGCGGGCAACCATTACCGCACGGGCTTTTCCTACGGCACGGCGACGGTCACGATGCAGACGATGGATCAGGTCTGGTCCTATGCGATCGGCTCGGCGAACGGCTTTGCCGGAGCAAGCTGGACGGGTCAGCCGCTGATCGTGACATGGGAGCAGCCGACGCTGAAGTTTCTCGGCGTCAAACAGGAATATAAGGACCGCGACAGTCTGAACGAAGTCATCCTTTGCAGCGCCGACGGCAATATCTATTTCATCGAGCTCGAGACCGGCAACCGCACGCGCGAGAACATCGCGATCAACGCGCCGCTGTTCGGCACACCTACGCTCGATCCGTCCGGCGCGCCGATGCTCTATATCGGCAGAGGCACGAAGGAAGAGGACAACAAGTCCGCAAACTATGCGGTTAATCTGATCACCAACACATATCAGACGATCGTTTCCGGCAAGGATCATACCGCGCGCCGCAGCGACTGGGCGGCGTTCGATTCGAGCCCGCTGATGATCGACGACATGCTGATCTGGCCCGGCGAGAGCGGCGTGCTGTATCTGGTGCGGATGAACACGAACTATAACGAAGAAACCGGCGAACTGTCGGTCGAATCGGGCGACCGCATCAAGTACCGCTACAACGGCACCGGCTATTCGAGCACGCAGTTTGCGGGCAAGCGCACGTTCGGCTTCGAGTCGTCGGCTGCGGCGTTCCGCAATTATCTGTATCTGACGGACAACGGCGGACGGCTGCAGTGCGTCGATCTCAACACGCTGAAGCTGCAGTTCGTGGCGGACGTCGGCGGCGATTCGGACGCAACGCCGGTTCTCGAGGAAGACGGCAATGCAGACACCGCATATATTTACACCTGCTCGCAGACCGACGCGCAGGACGAAACGCTGCCGAACGGCTACGGGTATTGCTATGTGCGCAAGTTCGACGCGCTGACCGGCGCGCTGATCTGGGAACAGCGGCAGATCTGCATCACGATCGGCGGCGCAAAGGGCGGCAGCAAGGCGACGCCGCACATCGGACACGGCACGATCGGCGATCTTCTGATCTGCGCGTTTTACGGACTCGCGGTCGATACGACCGATGCGGACGGCAACGTGACCTATTCCTACGGCGGCAAGATCGTGGCGTATGACCGCAGCACCGGCGCGGTGCGCTGGGAGATCAAGCAGACCGGCAACGCCTCTCCGCTGGTTGTGTACAACGCGCGCGGCGACGCATACCTGATCGCATGCGACCGCGACGGCGCGATCAAGCTGTATAACGCGGCACGTCCCGGCGAAAACGCGCTGTTTGCGCTGGACCTCGGCGAGCGGATCGACGCGACGCCGGTCGCGGTCGGCAATTACATCGTGGTCGCAACGACCGGCACGACGGAGCAGACCCGACTGTTCTGCTTCAAGCTGAACTGAGGCGCGTATGATACGGATCCTTCTGGTCGAAGACGACGCGGCGATCGTCTCGACGCTGTGCGAATTTCTCGAAAACGAGGGCTTTTCGATCTCCGCCGCGGAAACCGAGTCAAAAGCGCTCGCATTGCTCGAACAGCCGTTCGATCTCGCGCTGCTGGACATCTCGCTCAAGACGGGAAGCGGGTTCGGTGTGTGCAGAGCGGCAAAGGCAAAGCAGGTGCCGGTCATCTTTCTGACCGCATCCGGCGATGAAAACAGCGTCGTCAAAGGGCTTGACATGGGCGCTGACGATTATATCACCAAGCCGTTTCGTCCGCGCGAACTCATTTCGCGCATCAAAAGCGTGCTCCGCAGAAGCGGTGCGGAGCCGGTGCTTTCGCTGCAGGGCGGCGTGACCGTCGATCCCGATCGCGGTACGGTCATGAAGAATGGAGAGGAGATCAAACTCTCCGCACTGGAGTACCGTCTGCTGCTTGTTTTTTTGAACAACCGCGGCAGGCTGCTCACCCGGAATAAGCTTTTGGAGGACATCTGGGACGTTGCGGGCGACTTTGTCAACGACAATACGCTGACGGTCTACATCAAACGTCTGCGCGAAAAGCTCGGCGACGAGGGACAGGAACCGCAGCTGATCAAAACCGTGCGCGGTCTCGGCTACCGCATGGATTAACGGTAATGTTTCGAAACAAAGAACTGAAAACCGAGATCATCATCGACGCCGCTGCGACAGCCGTTCTTGCCGCGGTCGGCTTTTTTGTGCACCCGCTTGCCGGCGCACTGCTTTTGCTGCTCGGCGTCGGGCTGACGGCGCTGCACCTGCTGCACGGGCGCAGGCGTTACGCAAAGATCGATGCACTGTCAAAGAGCATCGACCGCGTACTGCACGAGCAGGACCGGATCCTGATCGCGGACAGCGACGAGGGCGAGCTTGCGGTGCTTACGAGCGAGATCCGCAAGATGACCGTGCGGCTCAAAGAGCAGAGCGACCGCCTTGCCGCGGAAAAGCAGCTGCTGTCCGATGCGATCGCCGATCTGTTTCATCAGATGCGCACGCCGCTGACCGCGATGAACCTGCTTGTTTCGATGCTCGCAGAGGAAGACCTGCCCGATGAAAAACGGCTCCGGTATCTGCGCGAGCTGAAAACGCAGATGGAACGCATCCGCTGGATCGCCGAAACGCTCCTGAAGCTCTCCAAGCTCGACGCGCAGACCGTGCGCTTCGCGCCGGAAACGCTGACGGCGGCGGAACTGATCGATGCAGCGGTCGAGCCGCTGCGCGTGCCGATGGAACTGAAGGGGATCGCGTTTTCGACAGCGGATAACGGCGCGGCGCTGCACGTTGACCGCGCATGGACGGTCGAAGCGCTTGCGAACATTCTGAAAAACGCGACGGAGCACACGCCCGCGGGCGGCTCCGTCCGGGTCGAAGCGGAGGAAACGGCGCTCTATACGCGCATCACGGTGCGCGATACCGGCGCGGGCTTTGCGCCGGACGAGCTCGGGCATGTCTTCGAGCGTTTCTGGCGCGGCAGGCAGGCGTCGAACGACAGCATCGGCATCGGCCTCGCGCTGTCGCGGCAGATCATCGCGGAACAGGGCGGCACGGTGACGGCGAAAAACGCCGACGGCGGCGGTGCGCAGTTTGTGATCACGTTCTATAAGACGGTGCTGTAATCCTTTTATCAATCTGACAGCAGGAAAAGTGCGGTGTAGCCGCACGCGCGAAACCGATAGAGAAAAACGGCATATCAATCGGTCAGATCCGGCGACATGCGCGGCGGATTTGACTCCTTGCGGTTTCTGCCGCCCGGAAATGCGCAGCATTTTAGGCAGAAACTGAAAAAACAGTCTGTTGAATAATTTTTTCAACAGACTGCTTGTGGAGTCACCGAGCTGTCACTTTTGTTTTTTACAATGTTGTCAGAAGAACCGAAGGAGGAACAGGTATGGAAATTTTGAAAGTGGAACAGTTGACGAAGATCTACGGTTCGGGCAACAACGAGGTGCGCGCGCTGGACGGCGTGTCGTTCTCGGTCGATCAAGGCGAGTTTCTGGCGATCATCGGACCGTCCGGCAGCGGCAAGTCGACGCTTCTGCACTGCCTCGGCGGCGTGGACCGTCCGACGTCGGGCAAGGTCTATATGAACGGGCAGGACGTGTATGCGCAAAACGAGGAGCAGCTTGCGATCTTCCGCCGCCGTCACGTGGGGCTTGTTTATCAGTTTTACAATCTCATCCCCGTGCTGAACGTGGTCGAAAACATGACGCTGCCGGTGCGCATGGACGGGCGCAAGGTTAATGAGGAACGCCTCGAGGAGCTTTTGCACTTGCTCGCATTGGAGGATCGCAAAAATAATCTGCCCAATCAGCTTTCGGGCGGACAGCAGCAGCGCGTTTCGATCGGACGGGCTTTGATGAACGCGCCGGAGATCGTGCTCGCCGACGAGCCGACCGGCAACCTCGATTCCAAAAACAGCCGCGAGATCGTGGAGCTTTTGAAGCTTTCGAACCGCAAGTACAACCAGACGCTGATCGTCATCACGCATGACGAGCAGATCGCGCTGCAGGCGGACCGCATCATCGCCATCGAGGACGGCAGGATCGTGCGCGACGAACGCATCCGGGGAGAGCGCGTATGAATATTCTGCATACCTACACCCGTCGTGCGCTCGGCAAAAACCGCATGCGCACGCTCGTCACGATCATCGGCATCGTGCTTTCGATGGCGCTGTTAACGGCCGTCATCGAAGGCGCATACAGCGGGCTCTGCTATATGCGCGGCGTGATCACGGAGGACACGGGCGACTGGCACGGCTACTTTTGGGGGCTGGATGATTCGACCGCGCAAAGCGTCAAAGATCAGGACTTTATAGAGGATGTCGTGATGACATGGCGGCTGATCGGCTATGAGGCGAAGGATCCCGAAACCGCACGTCAGCCGATCTTTGTCGATGCGCTCGAAGGCGATTCGCCGCTGATCGCAAGCCGCATCAAAGAAGGCAGAATGCCCGAAAACGATCGTGAGCTGATCCTCTCGAGCAATTTCTACAATTTTTCGCGGGAGACGGATTTTTCCGCGTATGAGGTCGGCAAAACGATCACTCTGTCAATCGGCAATCGTATGAGCCCGGACGGCGAGCCGCTTTCCGAGTATGATTCGATGTGGGAGGGCGAGACCGTCGTCGATGCCGTTCCCATGACCTATACGATCGTCGGCGTCTACAAAAGCTTCGATCCCTCGGTGCAGGGCACGGGTTACCGCGCGCTGACCAAAGGACAGGGAACGGGCGCGTGCTCGGTGTTCTTTACGGTCAAGCATCCGTATTTTTTCAAATCCGTCATGGACCGTCAGACGGTATCCGAGAACTGGCGAAAGAACGCCTCACTGATGCGGTTGTACGGCGTGTTCAATGACGACATCATTGTCAGTGTGCTCTACGGCTTTACGGCAGTGCTGGTCGTGCTCGTCATGTTCGGATCGATCTCGCTGATCTACAACGCGTTTTCGATCTCGGTCGCCGAGCGCACGCGCCAGTTCGGCATTTTAAAATCGATCGGCGCG
>ONMC01000102.1 GCA_900318745.1 uncultured Eubacteriales bacterium | reverse complement strand
GCGATACGCGCATCAATATCGTCGACACGCCGGGACACGCGGACTTCGGCGGCGAGGTCGAACGCATTCTGCAGATGGTTGACGGCGTACTGCTGCTGATCGACGCATTCGAAGGCTGCATGCCGCAGACGCGGTTCGTGCTCAGAAAAGCGCTTGAGCTGAACAAGAAGGCGGTCGTCGTGGTCAACAAGGTCGACCGTCCCGAAGCGCGTCCGTACGAGGTCGTGGATGAAGCGCTGGAACTCTTTATCGAGCTCGGCGCAACGGACGAACAGCTGGATTTCCCGATCGTTTACGCATCCGCGAGAAACGGAATGTCCGGCTATGAGCCCGATCAGATGGAGAACAACATGCAGGCGGTGTTCGACACGATCTTAAAGGAGATCCCGTCTCCCGCGACCGACACGGAAGCGCCGCTGCAGATCCTGTTCTCGACGATCGACTATGACGATTATGTGGGCAAGATCGGTATCGGACGCATCGAACGCGGCATTGCAAAGCGCGGCCAGACGATCACGCTGTGCGGCGGTCAGGAAAACCGCCGCCGCGATACGAAGATCACGCGGCTTTATAACTTCGAGGGCCTTCAGCGCGTCGAGATCGAAGAAGCGCTGGCGGGCGATATCGTGTGTGTTGCGGGCGTGGAAGATCTGAACGTGGGCGAGACCGCGTGCGATCCTTCCTGCGTTGAGCCGATGCCGTTTGTCAAGATCGACGAGCCGACCGTCTCGATGATACAGCCCGTTTGCGGGTAAGGAAGGCAAGTATGTCACGAGCCGCAACCTCAGAGACCGTCTGTTCAACGAGGTCAAGACGAACGTTTCGATGCGCGTCGAAGAGACCGAATCGACCGATACGTTCCGCGTCAGCGGCAGAGGCGAACTGCATCTTTCGATCCTGATCGAGCAGATGCGCCGTCAGGGCTATGAATTTGCGGTATCGCGTCCGAAAGTCATTCTGCACAAGGATGAGAACGGTACCGTTCTGGAGCCGATCGAGGAACTCACGATCGACGTGCCGCAGGAATACGTCGGCTCGGTCATGGAAAAGCTCGGCATGCGCAAGGCGGAAATGACCGACATGACGACGCTCGGCGATACGGGCACGCGTCTGAAGTTCCTGATCCCGGCGCGCGGCTTGATGGGATACCGCAGCGAGCTCATGACCGATACGCGCGGCAACGGCGTTATGAACCATATCTTCTACGGCTACGAGCCCTATAAGGGCGATATTGCCGAGCGCAAGACGGGAAGCCTCGTCGCGCACGAAACGGGCGATTCCTGCTCCTACGGACTGTTCTACGCGCAGGATCGCGGCCGCATGTTCATCGGACCGGGCGTTCCGGTCTATGAGGGCGAGATCGTCGGCGAGTGTGCAAGAGCGGACGATATCGTGGTCAACGTGTGCAAGAAAAAGCACGTCACCAACATGCGCGCGGCGGGCAGCGACGAAGCGCTGCGTCTGACGCCACCGACGGTGTTCACGCTCGAACAGTGCCTCGAGTTCATCGCGGACGACGAGCTCGTTGAAATTACGCCCCAGAGCATCCGCATGCGCAAGCGCATCCTTTCGAAGGAACAGCGCATGAAGCTTGCAGCGAAGATGATGAGAGAGTAACGTGGATCGCAAAACCAACGTCAAACTGCTGCTTGCGGCGATCATCAGCCACGTTTTTTGGGGGTTCAGCTTTCTTTGCACGAGGGCGGCGCTCGATGTGGCGGATATGTACGTGCTTTTGAGCCACCGGTTTTTGCTCGCGTTCCTGATCATGAACGTGCTGCTGCTGTTCGGCGTCGTCAAGGTCAGCTTCAAGGGCAAGGGCAAGCGCATTCTGCTGCCGCTTCTGATGGGACTGATGGAACCGGTCGTGTACTTCATCGGCGAGGAATACGGCGTACTGCATTCGACGACGATCTTTTCCGGCGTGATGATCGCGGTGATCCCGATCGTCTCGATCTTTGCGGCGTGGCCGATCCTGAAGGAGCGTCCGACGCTCGGTCAGGTGCTTTTCAGCTTCCTGTCGGTCGGCGGCGTGATCGGTATCGGACTGCTGAATAAAAGCTCCGGCACGCTCGACTGGATCGGCGTTGCGGGACTGATCGTTGCGGTGCTTTCCGCGGCGGCGTACGGCGTGATCGACCGAGGCACGTCCGCCGAGTTTACGGCGTTCGAACGCACGTATCTGATGATCGGTATGGGTGCGCTTTGCTTTACGCCGATCGCGCTCGCACGCGTGCGGTTCGATTTCGGCGCGTTCGTGCAGCCGCTGGGAACATGGAGCTATCTCGGCTCGATCCTGTTCCTCGGCGTATGCTGCTCGGTCATCAGCTACTTTTTGCTGTCCTATATGGCGACATATATGACGGTCACACGTTCGGCTGCGTACGCGAATCTGACGACCGCCGTTTCGGTCTTTGCCGGCGCAGTGTTTTTGAAGGAACCGCTGTCGTGGCTCGGCGTGCTGTTCTGCGCGGTGATCCTTGTCGGCATCTTCGGCGTACAGGTGACGGCGCGAAAGGGAGAATCCGCGCGCGTCAAAACGGAATAACGAATCAGGCTGAGGAACGGTTTCCTCCGCTTTTTTTCTAAAAACAGTTGAACGGTGCACGCCGGTATGGTATACTGCGGCAAGGGGAAAAACAAGGGGGATTACGTATGAGAAAAGACGGCAGACGCGTAAAGACGGCGCAGCCGATGTATCAGGTTGCGGCACATATCATGGACCAGCGCTGCGACTCGATGAACATGATGACGGTCGAAGTACCGGTCGAGCCGATGCAGGCGTACCTGAATAAAAAACGCGCAGAGGGCAAGGAATACTCGCACCTCGGACTCGTGCTTTCCGCATATGTCCGCACGGTCGCGGAGTATCCGATCATCAACCGCTTCGTCGTCAATAAGACGATCTATGCGCGCAATGAGATCGCGGTCGGCATGGTTGTTTTAAAGCCGGGCGAGACCGAGGGCACGATGAACAAGATGCACTTCAAGCCGGAGTTTACGATCGACGACGTGCATCAGACGCTCGAAAAATATGTGACGGAGAACCGCGCGGCGGGCGACACGAATTCCACCGACAATCTGATCCGGACGCTTCTGAAGGTTCCGGGACTCTGCCGTTTCGGCGTGTGCCTCTTCAAAGTCATGGATAAATTCGGCTGGCTTCCGAAAAGCATCATCGATGCGAGCCCGTTCCATTGCTCGCTGACGATCACAAACCTCGCGAGCATCCGCACGAATGCGATCTATCATCACGTGTACAACTTCGGCACGACGACGATGATCATCGCGATGGGGATCCCGCACGAGGTCCCGACCCGCAGGAAAGGCGAGATCGTGTTCGAAAAGTGCATCCCGATGGGGATCGTTATGGACGAGCGCGTCTGCTCCGGTTCGCAGTACGTCGTTGCGAGCCGCAAGCTGTTCAACTATCTGAAGCATCCGGAACTGCTGGAAGTGCCGCCCGAAAAGGTGGAGGAGGATCTTCCGTAAAACCGCATCTGTTTCGCCCGCCGCCCGGCGGGCTTTTTTCATGCCCTCCGACCACAAAATACGCTGAAAAATTCTTGTAAATGTTGTATTTTCTTCTATATTATTATTTACAAAATCTATATGTTGTGGTATAATGCAATGGTATATTGAGAGGAGAATAGGCACGTGCGGATCAAGGGACTCGAATTGCATGCGTTTCGCAATTACACAGAGCTGGACCTGTATCCGGAGCCGGGGCTGAACGTGTTGTCGGGGCTCAATGCCGAAGGAAAGACGAATATTCTGGAATCCATCTTTCTGTGCGCATTGGGGAGAAGCCACCGCACACCGCACGACGCGGAGCTTCTGATGGACGGACAGGCGGAGGGCAGCGTTGCGCTTCTCATTGAGACGCGCGGCGGCACGCGCACCATCCGTATCGAACTGGTACGCGGCGAGCGCAAGCGCGTTTATCTCGATGACGCGCCGCTGTCCCGCTCGGGCGAGCTGATGGGTTGTCTGAACGTCGTGATGTTCTCGCCGGAAGATCTGCAGCTCGTGAAGGACGGACCGCAGGAACGGCGCCGTTTCCTCGATATGGAGCTTTCGCAGCTCAAACCTGCGTACTACTACGCGCTGCAGCAGTACAATCAGGCGCTGAAACAGCGCAACCTGCTGCTGAAGGAGGAATCGGTCGCTTACGACATGATCGAACTCTGGGATGAGCAGCTTGCTAAGCTCGGCGCGACCATCATGCAGAACCGCGCGGCGTTCGTCGAGGAGCTTTCGCAGAATGCACATACGCTTCATGCGAAGATGAGCGGCACGAAGGAGATCCTGGAAACGGTCTATCAGCCGACCGTGCCGGTACAGGAGTTCGACGATCTTCGCGAAACGTTGACCTTGCAGCTCGCGGAGCGGCTGGAGCGCGACGTCTATCGCGGCTTTACGTCGGTCGGTCCGCACAGGGACGATCTTTTGCTGCTGCTCAACGGACGCGACCTGCGCATATACGGTTCGCAGGGACAGCAGCGTACGGCGGCGCTGTCGCTGAAACTTTCGGAGATCGATCTGGTCCGGCGTGTGCGCGGCGAACGGCCGGTACTGCTGCTCGACGACGTCTTTTCCGAACTCGACGCGGAGCGGCAATCGAGACTTTTGGAGGTCGTGTCCGACTGTCAGACGTTCGTCACCTGTACGCATCTGGAAGAGTTTGTCAAAGCGGGCGCGCTGCGCATGCAGGTGTATCGTGTATCCAAGGGAAAGGTGGTGGAGGAATAATGCTTTTGCACATCGGCGAAAACCGGTTCGTTCCTTTGGAGGATGTGATCGCGATCCGTCCGGCACAACAGGCGACGGCGGAATCGGAACGCTTGATCCGCGACTGCGTGGAGGAGGGGCGGTACTATCCGTCCTACGGACGCCCGAAAGCGTACGTCATCTGCGAACGCGGCGGGACGACGTTCGTCTATGCGGCGGCGACCGCGGTGGAGACGCTCAAAGAACGTCTGACCGAACAGAAATTTTAAGCTTGAATATACAGAAACGGAGAATGGAATGGAAGATTTGCAGCACGAAGTGAGCGCCAATTACGACGCATCACAGATTCAGGTTCTGGAGGGGCTCGAGGCGGTTCGCCGCCGTCCGGGCATGTACATCGGATCGACCGATTCGAGAGGTCTGCATCACCTCGTTTACGAGCTCGTCGATAACTCGATCGACGAAGCGATGGCGGGGTTCTGCGATCATGTAAATATCGTGATCCACGAAGGCGAGACCGTGACGGTTTCCGACAACGGTCGAGGCATTCCGGTCGGATACCATGAAAAGACCGGCAAGGACGCGTTGGAGGTCGCATTGACCATCCTGCACGCGGGCGGCAAGTTCGGCGGCGGCGGCTATAAGGTTTCCGGCGGTCTGCACGGCGTCGGTCTTTCGTGCGTCAACGCGCTGTCCGATGCGCTCGTCGTCGAGGTGCGCAGAAACGGGAAGATCCACCGTCAGGAATACAAGCGCGGCATTCCGGTCACCAAGGTTGAGGTCGTCGGCGAATGCGCCGAGAACGACACCGGGACGAGCGTGACGTTCCATCCGGATCCCGAGATCTTCGACGAGGTCAAGTTCGAGTTTGACAAGCTCAAATCCCGCCTGCGCGAGCTTGCATTTTTGAACGCGGGCGTTCGCATCACGGCGATCGACGAACGTGAAGAGCCGCATATGGAGCGCGACTACTGCTTCGAGGGCGGTATCCGTTCGTTCGTATCGCACTATAACAAAAATAAAGAGGTCCTGCATCAGGATCCGATCTATTTCTCCGCAAAGCGCATGGAAAACGGCGAGGAGACGGCAACGGTTGAGATCGCGATGCAGTACAATGACGGCTATAACGAAGATATTTACACCTACGCGAACAACATCAACACGCACGAGGGCGGGGCACATCTGGACGGCTTCAAACAGGCGCTGACCCGCGCGATCAACGATTATGCAAGGCGCGCGAACCTCTTTAAGGACAAGGACGGCTCGCTGTCCGGCGAGGACATCCGCGAAGGTCTGACCGCCGTGATCTCCGTCAAGCTGCAGGAACCGCAGTTCGAGGGACAGACGAAGACAAAGCTCGGCAACGCGGATATCCGTCCGCTCGTTTCCAACACGGTCTATAAGGGACTTTCGGAGTTTCTCGATGAGAATCCGCCGATCGGCCGCATGATCGTCGATAAGTGCCTGATGGCTTCGCGTGCGCGCGAAGCGGCGAGAAAGGCGCGCGATCTGACCAGACGCAAGACGGCGCTCGATTCGACGGCGCTGCCCGGAAAGCTTTCTGACTGCACCGAGAAGGATGCGGCACTTTGCGAGATCTTCCTCGTTGAGGGCGATTCCGCAGGCGGTTCCGCAAAGATGGGCAGAAACCCGAAGTATCAGGCAATCCTTCCGCTGCGCGGCAAGATCCTGAACGTTGAAAAGGCGCGCCTCGACCGGATGCTTTCGAGCGATGCGATCAAGTATATGATCACGGCATTCGGCGCGGGCATCGATCAGGAGTTCGACATCAACAAGCTTCGCTATCACAAGATCATCTGCATGACCGATGCGGA
>ONMC01000075.1 GCA_900318745.1 uncultured Eubacteriales bacterium | reverse complement strand
CGCGCCGTACGGTTCTTCGCACAACAGGCAGCGCGGCTCAACGTAATCTTCTTTTCCGATCATAACGCCCTCCGCATCAATCCTCGCGCGCGTCGAACAGCAAAAAGCCGCGGTCGACCGGCGCGATAAACGACGTGCCGCAGTATACGCACACGCGCGCGCCCGCCGCAGGCAGCGGCGCGCCGCAGTTCGGGCAGTTGAACCCGATGACCTCGCTGTCCGGATCGTCCGCATATCCCGCGATATATGAGAGCGCAAGCCGCCGCTCCTGCTGCACACGGTCCGTATCGAGATAGCCCGCCGACGCCTGGCAGGTCAGCAGCTTTCTTCTCGAAGTGCCGTCGTACCCCGCGATCGTCACGCGGTGCACGGTGACGTCCGTTCCGACGCCTTCGGGCAGACGGTCCGCGAACGATTCCTTGAACGCTTCCGTCGCATCACCTTTGAACAGCACCCTGTGTTCTCTGCCGCTTTCATAATAGGTCTTCGCATCGCGCCGCACGCGCTGCGAAAAGACCCTGGCGTTGAAATCCGGAAAGTCCTTTAAGATCTTCGGCATCGCCACGGATTCGAGCGACGAAAGCGAACGCGGCTTGGGCGGTTCGTTGTCGGCGGCGACCGCCTCGTTCAATGCGCTCGTGATCGTGGAAAGCGATTTCCGAAGCCCGCGCGTTGCGCGCATGATCCCGAAAAAGCCGCCTGCGAGCACGCCGATCCCCGCAAGCGCAAACAGCACGATCAACCACCAATCCATTCGCTCCACCTCCGATCTCTTCTGTTTCTATTTTGGAAGCAGGCACCGGATTTGTCAAGGGGCAATTCAACGGCAAAAGAAGTCCCGAAAAGGGTGCTCTGCAGCGGAAAAGGAATGTGTGAAGCTTCCGGGAAGGGGCTTGTCTTTCGACAGGGAAAGAAACAGTACCCGGACGTGCCATCCTGAGAAGCGAAGCGACGAAGGATCCCGGAACGGAAAGGCAAACAGCGTTCGGAGATTCTTCGCTTTCGGCTCAGAATGACATGTTTTTTCCGCAAGCGCACGGATACACCGCCGAGCGGAGGCGATCCGCGCGCTTCAAGCAAAAACCTTCCGGGAGAAAACGGTTCCCCGGAAGGTTCAGATCCGTTTCATTCCGACGAACCGGAATCGGTCAATCGATCAGCGCTGCAAATGAACGGTCGAAATCGTCTTCCGTGATCACGATTTCTTCTCCGGCGCCGCCGAATGCATTGATGAACCGTCTGTTGCACTTTTTCAGTTCATCCGGCGTACAGTCGGCTTCCGTCAATCTTGATTCTATCTCGGATTCATGCGCGATGATTTCATCGAAATGGTTTTCGATGTATTCCTCCGTCATCGCAAGGCAGATGAATCTGATGAACGGCAAATACCGTTCATCAAAGTCTTTTCTCCAGTCGAAGGGAACATAGCAGCCCTCTACGATGAGGTTCTGTTTATTTTCGATTGTCGTTTTGATGATCTCACGGATGACGGGCCACAGATAGTCTGTCAGCGCATCGTCGTCTTCCGGCGTAAGCGTTGTGTATCCGCTGCGGATCAACCCCATTTTCAGATGATCCGCGGATAGATACGGATACCCGTACGTTTCGAGCATCCGTTGTGCCAGGAGTGTTTTTCCGGTGTGAGATGCACCTGTAATCAGAATGATCATCGTTCTGCTTTCATCCTTTCTTTGTTCGCCCTTATCGATCCCGATCGGTTTTCATCATATCATAAGCCGCTGCGCTGCGCAACGAAAAAGCACAGCCGATCAAAACGGCTGTGCCTTTGAACTCCCCTCTTGACGGAATGCCTCCGAAGGGCTTCTCCTTTACGGGATCAGTTTTCTCCGCCTTCCCAACGCTTCTGCGCTTTTGCTTCCAGATCGAGCAGCATCTTCTGCGGGTTTTTGACCTTTGCAAGGAAGATCATCGCCGCGATGATGTACGGCTTGAACGACGCCTGCTTGTACAGCGGATCGCGATAGCGATCGAACACGCTTGCCGCAACCTCGCCCGCTTCGCAGGAAACGTCGGTGATGTCGGCGGGCAGGCAGTGCAGATACAGCGCCTTGCCGTCCTTGGTGAGCTGCATCATTTCCTCGGTGCACTCCCAGTCCTTGTGCTCCGCGTTCTGCGCGAGCAGCCGCTTTTCGAGCGCCTTGATGCCTTCGAGATCGCCGTTGCCGTACAGCTCGGTGCGTTCTTCCATCGCCTTATAAGGCGCCCAGGACTTGGGATACACGATGTCCGCGTCCTTGAACGCTTCCTTCATGTCATGCGTGATCTTAAAGCTTGCGCCGGACTTCTTGCAGTTCTCTTCCGCCACCTTCACGACGTCGTCCATGATCTCGTACCCTTCGGGATACGCGAGCGTGACGTCCATGCCGAAGCGCGTGAACAGACCCGCAACGCCCTGCGGCACGGAAAGCGGCTTGCCGTAAGACGGGCTGTATGCCCAGGTCATGGCGACCTTCTTGCCCTTGAGGTTTTTGATCGCCTCGTCGAGATCGTCGCTGCCGCCGAGCGTATGGATGCAGTGCAGCATGTCCGCCATGCACTGCGTCGGATGGTCGATGTCGCACTGGAGATTGACCAGCGTCGGCTTCTGTTCGAGCACGCCCGCCTTGTTGCCCTCGGTGACGGCGTTGACGACGTTGTGCATATAGGTGTTGCCCTTGCCGATGTACATGTCGTCGCGGATGCCGATGACGTCCGCCATGAACGAGATCATGTTCGCGGTCTCGCGCACCGTTTCGCCGTGCGCGATCTGGCTCTTGCCCTCGTCGAGGTCCTGCACTTCGAGACCCAGAAGGTTGCACGCCGACGCGAACGAAAAGCGCGTGCGCGTGGAATTGTCGCGGAACAGCGAAATGCCGAGTCCGGAGTCGAAGATCTTCGTGGAGATATTGTTCTCGCGAAGATGGCGCAGCGCGTCCGCCACGGTGAACACCGCCGCGATCTCATCGTCGGTCTTTTCCCAGGTCAGGAAAAAGTCGCCGTTGTACATTTCGTCGAACTTGAGCTGATCCAGCTTATCGGTATACTTCTTGACGTTGCTCATAAATCCTCCTATCATCAGTCGTTTGCAAACTTGGTATCGGTCTTGCCCGCACGGTACTCGGTCACGTCGTCGGTGCGGTTTTCGGGTTTATAGCACATCGGGACCGCCGCATACAGCGCTGCGCAGGTCACGAGGTCCTGTTTCCATGTGATCTCGTTCGGCGCATGCGCCTGCGATTCCGCGCCCGGCCCGAAGCCGACGCACGGGATGCCGTAACGCCCCTGGATACTGACGCCGTTGGTCGAGAACGTCCACTTGTCGATCAAGGGGCGGTTTCTGAGATGCATCGTGCTTTCGTGACCGATGCGCTTGTCGCCGAACAACGCCTTGTGCGCATCGACGAGCGCCTGCACGTGCGCCGCGCTCTCTTTATTGATCCACGTCGGGAAATAGCACTCGGTCTCGTACTTGAGGCCCGTCCATGCCGGACGGTCGTACAGATACATCGAGACCTTGACGTCGTCGCCGTACTTTTTGCACGCGGGGAGATTCCGGATCTCCTCAAGGCAGGAATCCCACGTTTCGCCGGCGGTCATGCGGCGGTCGAGCGAGACCGCGCAGGAATCCGCAACCGCGCAGCGCGACGGCGAGGTATAGAAGATCTGCGAGCAGGTGATCGTGCCGCGTCCCAAAAAGCACGCATCCTCCCAATGCTCGGGATTGTACTTCGGATCGAGCATCTTGACCAGTCCCTTGATCTCGTCCTGTTCGGTCGCGCCGTTTTCGTTCAGCGCGCGCACTTCGCGAAGGATGTCCGCCATCTTGTAGATCGCGTTGTCGCCGCGTTCCGGTGCGGAGCCGTGGCAGGAAATGCCCTTGACGTCCACGCGGATCTCCATGCGTCCTCTGTGTCCGCGGTAGATGCCGCCGTCGGTCGGTTCGGTGGAAACGACGAACTCCGGCGTGATGCCGTCTTCCTTATGAATATACTGCCAGCACAGACCGTCGCAGTCCTCCTCCTGCACGGAAGCGACGACGAGGATCTTCGTATCTGCGGGGATCAGATTGAGGTCCTTCATGATCTTTGCGCCGTAAACCGCGCTCACCACGCCGCCTTCCTGATCGGAGCCGCCGCGGCCGTAGATGATGTCCTCGGTCTCATAGCCCTTGTACGGATCGTGCTCCCAGTTTGCGATGTTGCCGATGCCGACCGTGTCGATGTGCCCGTCGAACGCGATGATACGGCTGCCTTCGCCCATCCAGCCGAGCGCATTGCCCTCGGGGTCGATCTCCGCCTTGTCGAAGCCGAGCGCTTCCATTTCGGCGATCGTGCGGCGAATGACGCCTTCCTCCTCGCAGCTCTCGCTCGGGATCGCGATCAGATCGCGAAGAAACTTCGTCATCTGCGGTAGATAGCCCTGTGCCGCCCTTTTGATTGCTTCAAAATCCATAAACACTCTTTCCTTTCTTTGATCAGGTTTCGTTGGTGTTGCTTGCGTCGATATAGGAATACAGCGTATACTTGCTGATGCCGAAATACTTCGAGACCTTGTCGCCGCTGCGGGTGATCAGAAACGCGCCCGACTTGTTCAGAAACGCGATCGCGGCGATCTTGTCCTCCTTCGTCATCATGGCCACCGGCTTTCCCACAAGCCGGACCGACTGCTCGATGAGATCGTCCAGAAGCTCGTTGACCGACTGCGGGATGCGCTCCGGCATCTTGCGGTCCGCCTTGTGCTGCAGGATCGACTCGACCGCGCGCTCCGCCATCAGAAGCTCCGTGATGTCGTAATTGATCGAGAACACGCCCTCCGGCGCGCCGTTCTCATCGCGGATGTAGACCGTCGAGGATTTCAGGATGCGCCCGTCGTGCGTCTTCATAAGATATCCCGCGCTGTCCCTGAGCTTTTCGGGATCGGTCTCCTTCCATGCTTCCAGCACCGCGCGGCTCGGTCCGTCGCCTTCTTTGCGGTTCGTAACGTGCCCGTTTTCGATCGCGACGATCGTGTGATCCGGATCCGCCTTCAGATCGTGCACCGCAACCTCACAGTGATCTCCGAACTGCGCGGCGATCGCCTTCGCCAGGCGGCGATAAAAATCAAGATCCATGCGCTCCCTCCTCTCTCTTATCTTCATTATAAACGATTCTGCTCCGATTACAAGAGGAAAGCAAAAATTTATTCTGCTTTTATAAAAGATTTTTTGTTTCTTTGCATGTGATCGAAAATGTGCCGAGACGGTTGCAAAAAGCCGCACGTTGGGGTATAATGGTGATGAATATCAGCAAAGGAGAATTGCAATGGAAGACGAAAGAGATCTTGTCACCTTCACCGACGAAGAAGGCAACGAGTTTGACCTTGAGGTCATTGATTATTTTGAGCATGAAGGCAAGGAATACGCCGTGCTCGTAGACGCAGAGCTGCCCGAGGAGCCCGAGGAGGACTTTGAGGTCTGCATCATGGAGATCATCGTCAACGAGGAAGAGGACATGGAAGAGTTCGTGCCCGTTCCCGACGACATGCTTGACACGCTGTTTGCGATCGCCGAAAAGCGCATGGAGTGCTGGGACTGCGACGCAGACGACTGCGAGGGCTGCGAAAAGATCGAACAGTAAACCGAAACCGAAAAGGAGCTTCCCGCATACGGGAAGCTTCTTTTTTATGGATTCCCGTCAAGGCATTCCTGCCCGATGGGAAAGCGATGTTTTTCTACTTGAGGCGTACATACCGTCCGCCGTCGCGCCGCAGGATCCCCTCGCCGATCATATCGCGCCGGATCGTGCAGTAGTCCTCATGCACGGCGGAAATGATCGCGTTGAGCTCCTTTTCCTCATACACTCTGCCGAGCTCCAGACGTGCGGCGATCTCCTCGTAACAGATCAGTCGTTTCTTGCGCTGCACGGGAATGGACCGCAGCCGTCCGTAGTCGAAAAAGGACCGGATGACCTTCTGCCGGTATTCCTCCTCCCGCTTCTGCTGCTCATCGACCTGCTCCGGCGCGGAGGCGGCGAGATCGAAAACCGTCTGCTCCAGCACGGTCCGATTCAGCGCATATACCGTATAGTACTGCTCTTTCCGTGAGCAGACCAGCCCTGCGTCCTCCAGCTTCTTCATGTGAAAGGAGACGGTGGACGGGGTGAGTTCCAGCCGCTCGGCGAGCAGTTCCGTGTACATGTCTCCCCGGCTCAGAGACTGCACGATGCGCAGACGGGACAGGTCGGAAAGACACTTGAAGATTTTCAGCGCGTCCTGCTGTGTCATGCGCCCGTCGCCTCCCGAAAATGTTCCGCAACGTCCTGCAGGGCGGCAAGCTTCGTTTCCTCCACGGCGATGCCGGCGACATCATGATGCTCCTTCGCTTTGTCCAGCGCCGCGCCCCAGATGGTCTGAAACCGATCGAACTGTGCCCGGATCGCCCCGACGCCCGCGTCCGGCCGGCGCAGCAGCGCCTGACTCACGGTTTTGCAGACGTCATAGATGTTGGTGCGCACCTTCGCGAAATTGGCGTCGTCCTTTCGGCCTTCCGCCTCCAGTGCGGCGATCTCCGCCTTCCCTGCTGCGATCTTCTGCTCCAGATATTGAATGAATTCTTCCATGGTGATCCCTCCTCGGAAAATTTATTTTCATATTCATCGAAATGAATTATACGTAGGATCATTGGTTTTGTCAAGGTTTATTTCGATAAATATCAAATTAATTTTGATGTGGTCTCCGTTGTCCGCAGGTCCGAATGCGGAGGCGCAAAAAACCGAAGGGAAGCCGCTTCCTTACGCGCGCTCCCCTTCGGAATGCCATTTTGTATGTTTTCCCCTACGCCACCCTCGCCGAAGCGTTCATATCCGGTGATGCGCAATGCACGGTTTGGATGCGGTCGTGCGCGATCGGAGCATAACGATGCTCGGAGATTCCGACTCCGGCCTGCTCACGGCCTGCACAGTTGCAACTTGGGCAGTTGCCGCCTGATATGCACCCGCTTCGGTTACCGACTCGATTATTGCAGTTCCGTTTTCCAGTTCGTTTCCTGCAGGAGATTGTCGAGCGTGCGAAGCTCGGCGCACATCGCGTCCGTCTGCTTCTGCAGTTCGGCGGCGGACAGCAGGGCTTTCACCCTGATCTCCGTTCCGCGCGCGCGGCTCGTGCTTTCGCTTGCCGTATAGACCGCGTCGCGATACGCGCCGATGCGGATGTTCAGCGCATCCTTCTTCGCGATCAGCTCGGTCAGCGTCATGCCCTTGACCTTCGTTTTGCCGTTCGTGCGGTTGATCGCCGCCATCAGCGTTTCGAGCCGGTCGATGCACGCGTCGAGCGATTTCAGCAGATCGCCCGGCTGTTCCGCGGGCTGTTCCCCTTCCTGCACCAGGATGTTCTTCGCAAGGCGGCGCTTGAGTTTCTGGAAAAGCACAACGACGCAACTGTCCGCAAGATGAACACCCTCGCCCGCGAACTGGCCAGTCTTTCCAGCGCCGTTGGGAATGAACTGAAAAGCATTGAAAAGCAGGAATACAAAGACAAACCAATATTCAACTTTGCGTACGAAAAGCATGAGGCGGTTCAGAATCTTGTCAATTCGCTGTCCCGAAAGGACCGCAATGCCTGCACTCCCGAGTTCGTCAAGGAGTTCTGTCAGGCGATGATGTCGTTCGTGGCCGACAACGTCGAGGCCGAATTCGGTGCCCTCAAAGTCGCCTACGGCGGGATCTTCGGCGCGAGCACCCAGACCGCGCATCTCGTCCAGATGTTCCGGAACGCGGCCGACCATGATTCTTCCAAGTTCCTCACCAACAAGACGCTCGCCGCCGTGTTCGAGGGGCGGGCGGCCGTGACGACGGTCGTCGAGACGCGCCTGGCCGGCCTTCCCGACGAGGATGCCGATCCGGCGCTCGACGGCTCCAACGCCGTCTCCCGCGCGTTCCGCTCGCACGGACTTCCGGGCGGCGCGTTCACG
>ONMC01000190.1 GCA_900318745.1 uncultured Eubacteriales bacterium | reverse complement strand
TTCATGAAAACCGACCTGCTTTGCATTCGTTAGGAACGCTTCGATCTCCGTCCGGTCGGTCACGGAAAGCAACTCTGGCTCGTTCGGTACGTAGACCATCAGTTCATCGACGGATGCCGGATCGATATTGTACTCTCTCCAGTTACCGTCCAGCGCAGTCATCAGCCGATCAAAACCGGTACAGCCGACGGTGCACAGCGTCAATATTGCAAACAGCACGCAGCAGATTCGTTTCATATGCCCTCCTATTTTGCATTATACAATAGAAATGCGACATAATTGTATCATTACTGTAAAATCAGAACCGCTGTCATACAAAAGCGAACGCAACTGAAAAGAGAGCCGCTTTCGGCTCTCCTTCAGGAAAAGATAATTGCTGTCAGGAACATTCGAAGTGGAATTTACAGGAACATCGAATGTGTACGGGGATACGTATATTATTCCCACTCGATCGTGGCGGGGGGTTTGGGGGTGACGTCGTAGACGATGCGGTTGACGCCCCTGACCTCGTTGGTGATGCGCGCGGAGGCGCGGGCGATGACGTCCCACGGGATCCTGGTGAAGTCCGCGGTCATGAAATCGCTTGTGGTGACGGCGCGCAGCGCGAGCACGTAGTCGTACGTGCGGAAATCGCCCATGACGCCGACGGTGCGCATATTGGTGAGCACCGCAAAATACTGATCGGCGCGCACATTCGCCCTGCCCGTTTCCTCACGCCAGATCGCATCCGCTTCGCGCAGGATGTCGAGCTTTTCGCGCGTGATCTCGCCGAGCACGCGGATCGCAAGACCGGGGCCGGGGAACGGCTGGCGGTTGACGAGCGCATCCGGAAGACCGAGGAGCGTTCCGAGCCGGCGGACTTCATCCTTGAACAGTCCGCGCAGCGGCTCCACGACGCCGATGAATCCCATGTCCTTGGGCAGACCGCCGACGTTGTGATGGCTCTTGATGACCGCGGCGTCGGTGCCGGATTCGACCACGTCCGGATAGATCGTGCCCTGCGCCAGAAACTCCGGCTTGCCGATCGTCTTTGCGACCTTTTCGAAGGTCTCGACGAACAGTCTGCCGATGATCTTGCGCTTCTGCTCCGGCTCGGAAACGCCAGCGAGCGCCGCAAGGAAGTTCTCACTTGCGTCGACCGCGATCAGCGTCAGATCGCGCTGCGAGAACGCCGCCTTGACCTGTTCGGTCTCGTTCTTGCGCATGAAGCCGTGATCGACGTAGATGCAGGTGACCTGTCCCGGCAGCGCTTTTGCAAGCAGCGCCGCGCACACGGACGAGTCCACGCCGCCCGAAAGGCCGAGCAGCACATGCCTGTCTCCGACCTGCTTCTTAACCGCCTCGATCTGTTCCTTCAGATAGACGTCCATCGTATAGCCGTCCTCGGCATGACACACGTCGAACACGAACCGGCGCAGCATCTCCATGCCGTTTAACGAAAGCTCCGTTTCCGGATGGAACTGCACGCCGTAGAGGTTCTTTTCACGGTTTTCGAACGCGGCGATCGGGCAGTTTGCGGTATGCGCGGTCGCACGGAATCCCTCGGGCAGCCCGACCACGCGATCGGTATGGCTCATCAGAACCTGCTGTGTCGGCTCCATGCCGGAAAACAGCGCGGAATGCGTGTCGACCGTCGCTTCGATCGCGCCGTACTCGCTCGTTTCCGCGGAAGCGACCGTGCCGCCGTGCATGTGGCACATCAGCTGCATGCCGTAGCAAATGCCGAGCACCGGCACGCCGAGCGTAAACAGACCCGGATCGCACAGCTTGGCGTGATCGCCGTAGACGCTGTTCGGTCCGCCGGTGAAGATGATCCCCTTCGGGGCAAGCGCTTTGAGCGCGTCGGGCGTGACGCTGCTGGGTTTGATCAGCGAATAGACGCCGAGTTCGCGCACACGGCGCGCAATCAGTTCCTTATACTGTCCTCCGAAATCGACGATGACGATGGTGTCTGCCATTTCTGCCTCCCTTGCTGCTTACAGGATGGTTGTATTGTACGGCAGGCGCTTTGCCGTTGTCAAGGCAAATCCCGCCGTTGATCGAAAACGCCCGAAGGAGGATCCTTCGGGCGTATGGTGTGCGATTCTTACAGTTCTGCGAAGTACTTGATGGTGCGGACCATCTGGCTCGTGTAGCTGTTCTCGTTGTCGTACCAGGACACGACCTGCACCTGATAGGTGTCGTCGTCGATCTTCTGGACCATGGTCTGATTCGCATC
>ONMC01000089.1 GCA_900318745.1 uncultured Eubacteriales bacterium | reverse complement strand
GCCCAGATGCAGCAGCGGCAGTACGAAGCCGTGAATGAACCTGCGCGCGGGTTCGAGCCCGCCGTCCAGAAAGATCGCGCAGATCACCGCCTCGAACGCGTCGGACAGGATCGACGGCTTGTTTCGTCCGCCCGATGCATCCTCGCCCTTTCCGAGCAGCAGAAACTCGCCGAGCCCGATCTGCTGCGCCGCCTCAAACAGCGCGGCTTCGCACACGACCGATGCGCGGTTCCTGGTCATCTGCCCTTCCTTCATGCTCGGAAACCGGAAAAACAGTTCCTCGGAGACGCAGAGCTCCAGCACCGCATCGCCCAAAAACTCCATGCGTTCGTTGTCTCTGCCGTCCCCCGTCGCAAACGAGGAATGGGTCAGTGCGCGCTTTAAAAGCGCCGGATCGGAGAACGCGTATCCGATGCGCTGTTCCAGGGTATGCAGGTGTTCCTTTGTCAGCATGCCGTTCCTTTCCGATACCGTTTCCGAACCGGTCCGGAGATCGTTTCGGAAGCGGCACCAATCCGCTTCTATCCAAAAAACCCGCACGCGAATTGTGCGGGTTCAGATGCATGAATTTCGCCGATTATTTCTTCAGATAGCGAAGGATGTCGCCGACGGTCTGCACCTTGGGCAGCTCCTCATCGGGGATCTCGGTATCAAATTCCTGCTCCATGTCCATCACGAGTTCGACGATGTCCAGAGAATCCGCGTGCAGATCCTCGACGAGATTGCTCTCCATGGTGATGGATTTGGGGTCGATATCCAATTGCTTTGCGATGATCTCGCAGATTTTTTCGAATTCCATATTTTCTCCCTTCCGCCCCATACGGGACGATCATTCCACAAGATATTGTATCTAATCTTGCGGGTTTTGTCAATCCTCAATGTTCAATGTCGCCGCGAAGGCGCCGATCTTTTCGGTCACGCCGCCGCGCACGAGCCGCGTCGCCTGCAAAAGGCATACCTTGACCGACTTTGCGTCGGAGCTTCCGTGTCCTTTGATGATGCCGCCGTTGATGCCCAAAAGGGGCGCGCCGCCGTATTCCGTATAGTCCAGCTTCTTTTTCAGCTGCGCGAACGAGGGCTTTCCGATCAGCCCCGCAAGTTTGCCGCGCGTCGTTTCCATCAGCGTTTTTCTGAGCATGGAGGAAATCCACTTTGCCACGCCCTCGGTCGTTTTCAGCATCACGTTGCCGTCGAACCCGTCGCACACCAGCACATCGACTGCGCCGCTCGTGAGGTCACGCGCTTCGACGTTGCCGATGAAGTTCAGTCCTTCGACCGCCTTCAGCCGCTGATGCGCTTCCTTCGTGAGCGTATTGCCCTTTTCTTCCTCCGTGCCGTTGCAGAGAAGTCCCACGCGCGGGTTCTTCACGCCCTCGACCGCTTCAAGATACGCTGCGCCCATCAGCGCGAACTGCACGAGGTATCCGGGCTTGCAGTCCGTATTCGCACCGCAGTCGAGGATCTCGGTCACGGTGCCTTCCATCGTCGGAATCAGCGTCGCCAGTGCCGGACGCTTGATGCCCTTATGCCTTCTGACGATCAGCGTCGCACCGGTCAGCACCGCACCGGTACTGCCTGCGGAAAAGAAGCAGTCGGCTTCCTTGTCGCGCACGGCCTCGAGCGCTCTCACAAGGCTCGAATCCTTCTTTTTGCGGATCGCCTCGGTCGGGTGTTCGCCCATCCCGATCGTTTCCGTCGTGTAAACGGTTTCGATCCGGTTTCCGATCTCCGGATGTGCCTTCAAAAACGCCTTTAAAACTTCTTCGCTGCCGAAAAGCTTCAGATTTACGCCCTCCGCTTCCGGTTCCCGTAAAAATGCCAGAACGCCGTCCAGCACACATGCAGGCGCATTGTCGCCGCCCATCACGTCAACTGCAAGCTTCATACATACTCCTATTATGGTTCGATTCGACTGATTATACCGCAATCCGTGCCGCAATGCAAGAAAAAACGGATCTTACCGTTCCCGTTCCAGCACGCCGTCGCGCATGACAAGGATCTCGTCCGTGCGCGCGGCAAGGTCGCGGTCGTGCGTCACGATGATGACGCAGCGGTTCTCCTCATGCGCAAGCCGGAGAAGGATCGACACGATCTGTTCGCCGTTCGCGGCGTCCAGATTGCCCGTCGGCTCGTCGGCGAGGATCAGCTCGTTTTCTGCCGCAAGCGCCCGTGCGATCGCCACGCGCTGCTGTTCGCCGCCGGAAAGCTGCGGCGGAAACCGCTTAAACTGCTCCGGCGTGATCCCGACCGCGTGAAGCTCCTTTTTTGCGCGCGCACGCGCCGCCTTGCCGCGGACGCCTTTGAGGTTCATGGAATACAGCACGTTTTCCTCTGCGGTCAGAAGCGGAAACAGATTGTAATTCTGATAAATGACCGCCGCATGTTCCCTGCGGTAGCGGTCCCGATCCAGCTTCTGCGTCGGCGTATCGCGGAATAAGACCGTGCCGCCGCTCGGCAGTTCCAGTCCGGCAAGCAGCGACAGGAACGTCGTTTTGCCGCTTCCGCTCTTTCCGACGATCGCATAGACCTTGCCGGTTTCGAACACGCAGGAAGCGTTTTTGACCGCATCGACTCTCTGATAGCGGTTCACATAGGAGAATGCAGCATTCTGGGCTTTCAGGATTTCCATCGTTTTTCCTTTCCGGATCATTCCTGTTCGCGAAACAGCTTCGTGGGCGCCACCGTCACCGGGCGAAGCACGGAAAATACGCAGCCGACAAAGTGGCATGCGGCAAAGAGAAGCGCGGGCAGCGGACGAGCGAGGATCGCCGCGACGACGCCTGCCGCAAGCAGCGGCATCAGCATCTGTTCGGCAAGCACGCTGCACAAAAGCCGGAACCTGCCGACGCCGAGCGAGCGCATCAGCGCATAGGTTCTGGTCTCGCGCCGCGTTCCGAGTATGCCGAGCGTAAAGCCCACGCACAGCGTCATCAGCGCGATCAGCGGGAACAGATATGCCGTGCGGCGGATGTTCTGTTCCATCGAAGCGATCGTTGCCTTATACTGGCGGTCGTGAACGGTCAGCGCGAACGCGCGTCCCTGCGCCTCGCCGGGATCGACCTTCCGGAACATGCTTTCCGCGACTGCAAGCATCTCATCGATCCGCTCGTTATCCTTTACGATGAAGCAGGCGGAATCGGTGCTCGGCGCTTCGGCGAGCTGTCCCGCGATGATTTGCGACGTCGGGTACGGCAGGTAGACGTTCGTCCCTTCGCCTTTGTACCAGCCGACGACCTTGAAGGGATACTCGCCCTTTCCTTCGCCGATCGCATATCCGTCCGTCAGCGTCAGCGACACGTCCTGTCCCGCAAGCGCTTCGTAATACACTTCGGAAACAAGACAGATCCGCTCGCTGCTTTCAAAAAAGTCCTCCGTCTCCGCGTACCACGCGCCGCCCGCCTTCGGATCCAAAGCAGCTGCGCAGCGCTCGTTTGTCACGCCGACCGCCTTGCCTGTTCCGAACGGCGCGTTCATATCGAAGGATTTCGTAAGCCGCAGGTCGCGCACATATGCGCCGAGCCCGTTTTGCTCATCCCGCAGAAAGTCCGTATAGCGGTAGCTCATGAACAGCCGGTCGGTCTTGGTCCCGCGCACATCGCTCACGACGGCGCGGATCTCGTAGCTGTTGCGCACCTCTTCAAGATGTGCCTGCTGCCGGTCCAGATGCAGGGTCAGCAGACACAGGAGCAGGCACAGCGCGCCGCCGACCAGGAATCCCGTCAGCGACAGCCACGGTCTGCGGATCAGACGTTTGAGTATCGTTCCTTCCATCTCGTCAACCCTCCGAAAGCCGGCGCGGCGGTATGCGCGACAGGAATCCCGCATGGACCCCGATCGCCGTGCTCATGACGCCGAGCTGCGCCAGCGCGACGAGAACGGCGGTCTTAAGCGACGGAACGCTGTTTTTCACCATTGATTCGAGCGCTTCGTCCGAAAGGACGGCGCCTGCCGTGCGGTCGACCATGCCGAGCATGTCGTTCAGCACGCGCGCCTCGACGGATTCGAGCACGATCCGGCTCAGCACCGTTCCGATCGCGACTCCCGCGATCGCCACCAGGATCCCGCCTGCGGCAAGGTACCATCCGACCCGTCCGGGAGACGCGCCGAGCGAGCGCATCACGCCGATGTTTCGCCGCTGCGCGGACTGATACATCAGAAGATACAGAATCAGCAGCAGGATCCATCCGCCCGCCGCGATCCACAGCAGCCGCGCCGTTCCGTCCTTCAGCCCGTTGATATCCTTCTGCACCGCTTCGTAACCCTGATCGTAAACATAGAACTGCCCGGCATACGGCGATTGATCCAGCGCAAGCTGAAATTCTTCGACACTGCCGTTCTGAAGTTCCAGAGACAAATAGATCCCGTAAACATCCGAACGCCCGTCCGGCTCCGCATCGTCCGTTCCGGCGCCGAGCGTTCCGAAGCCGCCGGCGATCTGCGCGCGTTTGGGAATGAACACGGTATTGGCCGTAAACGCATAGGTTCCGAAGGACCACTCCGCCTGCAGCCGGTAAATGCCGACGATCTCAAACGGCTCCGCATCGGCATACGCGCGGTCGATCGCAAACGGATCGACGACGGGATTGTTGAGCGGCAATCCGCTGCGCAGCGTCTCCGCCGTCTTCTCCGGCATCAGAAACTGGGAAAGCGAAACCGTATCGCCGACAGACAGTCCCGCACGGTTCGCCTCCTTTTCGGAGATCAGCATGACGTGTGCGCCGGTTTCGTACTCTTCGTCCGTAAAGCTGCGCCCGTCGAGGATTGCGGCGTCCCCCGTGAGGAACGCGGTCACCGTTTCGACGCGCTCGGTCCCGATCACGGGAAGCGCATGCGCCTGCAGTTCCCACGCGTCACGATACGTTCGCCATGCATCGTACGGCGTATCCTCGAAAAACGTCTTCGCATCGCCTTCGAGATGCGCCGCCGCGGGAACGGCGGTCTGCGCCGATTCCGATCCGTCGCGCATCTCATATGACCAGGGCACATCCCTTCCCCCGACGCGTTCCAGGTACCCGTCCCTGCGCGCAAGGGTTCCGCCTTCGATGATAAAGTACTGCGGAGGAACAAACGAACTCAGATCCGGATTGAGCAAAGTTGCCCAGTCCGACGTTCTTGCACGCGGCTCGAACGTGCCCGAAACGACATAATGCTCGCCGACCGTGAAAAATGACTCCGCGTCCGGATCCCCGCCGAGGTTCACCGCATAGGAAAACCCGCCCACATACCGCATGTTTTTGAGCGGTTCCGCAAACTCGTCGTTCAGCAGAAGCGCGTCCTCCAGTTCGAACAGCAAAAACCGGTCGTTTTGGTCCGAACCGTCGAAGATCGTCTGATAGTTGTATTCGTTCCGGATCGTCCCTTTTTTGATCTCAACAAGCTTGCCTGCGAACACCGCATCGTAATACGGGGAAATGTCGCCGTTCGGAAACCAGCTGAATTCCCGCCGGATCTCCGTGATCGGCAAAAACGCGGGCGAGCTTCCTCCCGTGAGCGTATGCGTGCGGATCGCCTTTACGCCCTCCGTTTCGGCAAGGGCTGCTGCATCCCGTTCCGTGAACGAGCGAAAATCGACCTCCCACTCGGCGTTCCGTTTTCTCGGATGCACCACCACGCCGGGATCGGAGCGGACCGCGATTGCCGTGTGGCTGCGGTCGAGGGTCTTCGCAAGCCGGGATGCCGAATACCACAGCGTTACCGCCGCGCTCAAAAAGCCCGTCATCAGCGCGACGAAAACAAGCCAGAGCAATGTGGAAAACGGTTTGCGAAACAGCCGTCTTCGGATATTCATGACGCGCCTCCTCTCCTCGATTCGCATTGCATATTATAGTACAGCCGCAAGCGGTTGTCCACCCATCGAAACGTGCCGTAAGGACCGACCTGTAAAGTCGGCGTTACGTTGCGCTGCAATGCTGCCGGTCGTCGCGAATGACATGGACGACATACGGTTTCGGATCCGTGATCGCTTCGCGGATAAAGTCCGGAAAGAGTGTGCAGGGCTCGTTCGGTGCGACCCAGGCGAACGCTTCTTCGCCGTCGGCGATGCGATCCGAAACGGGCGCAAAATCTTCCGGCGCATGCATGTAAAAGTAGAACGCAAGCTCATAGACCGGCTTTCCGAAATCCTTCGGATTGTCGTTGAAAAAATACACCTCGTTGACATAGCCGAGACGGTCGACCGTCATCTTTACGCCGGTCTCCTCATACACCTCGCGCACGACGGCGTCCTGCGCAGGCCAAAACGCTCTCGTTGTTGAAAATGCTCATGGTTCGCTCCTTTCCGTGATAAAAAACGAACCCCTCCGTATGGATGGGTTCGCTGAAAATGTTGGTGCTCCCGCTCGGGAAGCTCCGATCCGGGTTCGCTCCGAACGGGCAATCATGGTTCTTACTTCTCGTCTTCCATGTTGATGACTTCTCTGCCATCGTAATAGCCGCAGTTCTTGCAAACCGTGTGCTGTGCTTTCAGCTCGTGGCACTTTGGGCACTCGACGAGGTTGGGCGCGATCGCCTTGGAATTGTTCGCTCTGCGCGAATCTCTTCTCGCCTTCGACGTTTTTCTCTTGGGTACTGCCATGATTACACCTCCTTATGATCGTTCAATAATGATTCGAGCGCGGATAAGCGCGCGTCGATTTGATGTTTCGAGCAATCGCATTGCCCGCGGTTCAGATTCATGCCGCATATGGGACACAGTCCCCTGCACGACTCGCTGCAGACGGTCGTCATCGGCATCTCCAGGAAGAGATTGTCGAAAAACGCCTCGTGAAGATCCAGCTTTTCGCCTTCGTATGGATAGAGCTCGTCGTCCTCTGTCTTGTACATCGGACGCACAAACCGTTCCGTAAACGAGAACGACAGCGGCTCGATCATCGGTTCGCCGCAGCGCGCGCAGACCGTTTCATAGGATACCGAAGCTTCGGCGTCGACGCGGAAGGTCTTGCCGTCATAGACATAGCTGCCCTTCAGCCTTGCCGTGTCCGCAAACGTCACGGTTTTGCCCGCGAAGGTCTGCGGTTCGAGCGTTCCTTCCCATTCGAACGGGAACGATTCGCCGACCCGCCGCAATGCTTCATTCACCGATACAATCATACGCAACTCCAAAATGAACCAAATGATATTTTAACCATTCCGTCGCCGTTTGTCAACAGATTTCTTTGCAGGTTTTGCGTTTTTCTTCGGCATTTGCCGGGAATCCCGCACGCGTTCCGGCGGAACCAGCGCGCCGCGGTCCGTGCCGATCAGATCCTCGCGATGCGCAAGCTTCAGCGCTTTGCGCACGGTATGGAAATTCGCCGGCAGAAAATACTGCATCAGAGCGCGCTGCATCGCCTTTTCCTGCGGGTTTTTCGGCACATACACCGGCTGCATCGTTCTGGGATCGAGTCCCGTGTGATACATGCAGGTCGAGATCGTGCCGGGCGTCGGATAAAAGTCCTGCACCTGCTGCGGGCGGTGCCCCGTCTTTTTGAGATACTGCGCAAGCGCGATCGCGTCTTCGAGCGTGCAGCCCGGATGCGAACTCATCAGGTACGGCACGACGAACTGCTCTTTGCCGAGCCGTTCGTTCATGTGCTCGTATTTCTGCAAAAATCGCTCGTACAGTTCGTGCGGCGTTTTGTTCATATAATAGAGCGTGCGGTCCGCGATATGTTCCGGCGCGATCTTCAGCTGACCGCTGATGTGATGCGCGCACAGCTCGCGCAAAAACGCGTCGCTTTTGTCGTACAGCACGTAGTCGAAGCGCACGCCGCTGCGGATGAACACCTTTTTGACGCCGGGCAGGGCGCGCAATTTTTTCAGCAGCGCAACATAGTCCGTATGGTCGACTTCCAGGTTTTTGCACCGCTCATAGCCGATGCACGAGCGGTTTTTGCACACGCCGCTTTTCAACTGCTTTCGGCACGCGGGTTTGCGGAAGTTCGCCGTCGGACCGCCGACGTCGTGGATGTATCCGTGAAAGTCCGCATCCTTCGTCATCTGCTCGGCTTCCTTCAGGATCGACTCATGGCTTCTTGCGGAGATCACGCGGCCCTGATGGAACGTCAGCGCGCAAAAATTGCATCCGCCGAAGCATCCGCGGCACGACGTGATCGAAAAGCGCACCTCTTCGATCGCAGGGATCTTTTCACGGTATGCCGGATGCGGTTTTCTTGTAAACGGCAGCGCGTAGACCGCGTCCATCTCCTCCGTGGTCAGCGGCGGCTGCGGCGGGTTCTGCACGAGACACCCTTTTTCGTGCGGCTGGATCAACCGGCGGCCGCGGATCGCATCCTGCTCCTCGAACTGCGTCTGAAACGCCTCGGCATATTTACGCTTATCGGATGCGACCTCCGTATACGAGGGCAGCAGGATCCCGTCCGGCACCTCGCCCGGATCGTTGACGCGAAAGCACGTGCCCGCCACATCGCGGATCTCGTGCACGGGAACGCCCGCGTCGAGCTTATCCGCGATCTCGACAATGCTTCGCTCGCCCATGCCGTACATCAGAAGGTCCGCGCCGGCGTCATACAGGATCGAGTGGCGCACGCGGTCGTCCCAGTAATCGTAGTGTGCAAAGCGTCTGAGGCTCGCTTCGATGCCGCCGATCAGCACCGGCACATGCGGAAACGCCTCCCTGCAGCGGTTTGCATAGACGATGACGGCGCGGTCCGGGCGCTTGCCCGCCTTGCCGCCGGGCGTGTACGCGTCGTCGCTGCGGCGCTTCTTCGCCGCGGTGTAATGATCGACCATCGAATCGAGATTGCCCGCCGAAACCAGAAACGCGAGACGCGGCTTTCCCATCGAGCGGAACGCGTCGACGCTGTGCCAGTCCGGCTGCGCAAGGATGCCGACGGTATACCCCCTGCTTTGCAGGATGCGCGCAATGATCGCGGCGCCGAAGCTCGGATGATCGATGTACGCATCGCCGCACACATAAACAAAATCAAGCCCGTCGTAACCGCGGGCTTTGCATTCTTGCGCCGAAATGGGCGGTATGGAATTGATCGGAGATCGGTTCACTGCGATTCCTTTTCCGCTTCGGCGGCACGGCGGCGCTCTGCGTCGCTGACGGTGGCGTGCGGCGAGATCGGTCCCACGACCTGCTCATTTGCACCGGTCTGACCGGACTGACCGGTCATCTCGGATACGAGATACTCGATCGTCGAAACCATCTCGCGCCGTTCGTCTTCCATCTGCCGAAGCTGCACGATCAATTCGTCCAGATAGCGATCCACGTCCTCGCGGTCGTACCCGAACAGGGATTTTTTGAACTCTTTATTGGCGATGTTCTCCGCTTTGATCATGGCGCGCGCCGTGTGTTACATGTCGGAATAGCCGCCGGAATCCTCGCCCGTGTCCTCGACGTCCACATCATGCGGTGCGACCAGGAAGATGCCTCTGGAGATCTTGTTGATCGTGCCGTTCTGCGCATAGATCGCGCCGAGCAGGAAGTCCAGCACGCGCTGTGCGCAGCTGCCCTCGAGCTCTTCCATATTGACGATAACCGGACGACGGTTTTTGAGGTTGTCCACGATGTTCTGCGCATCGTCGTAGCAAACCGGATGATAGACGATCATCTTCATCGCGGCAAGATTCTGCGGCATGGGCTGCGCCTCGCCGCCGCCGACGAGCTGATTCTCGCGCCGACGCGAACGCGCCTCCTTCTTTGCGGGCTGCTCCGGCTGGGGCTCGTCCTGCAGGACTTCATCTTCTTCCGATTCTTCGAGTCCGATGAAATTCAAAAATTTACCCATTCTGTTGTCCTCCTGTAATGATTCGCGGTCCGAAGATCGCGGTCCCGACGCGCACCATTGTCGCGCCTTCTTCGATCGCCGTTTCAAAATCGTGGCTCATGCCCATCGACAGCGTATCGATCGGCATCGTCGGATGATCGGCTTTCAGTTGTTCAAACCGTTCGCGCATCTCGCGGAAATACGGCCGCACCGCTTCCGGGTCGGTCGCCGGCGGAACGCACATGAGTCCTCTTAAACGCACGCTGTCGAACGCCGCAATGCGTTCGATCAGACGCGGAAGATCCTCCGGCATCACGCCGCCCTTTTGCGCTTCGCGTCCGATATTGACTTCGATCAGGATGTCCTGGTGAAGATCGTGCTTTTGCGCATAGTTCACGATCGCGTCGAGCAGCGGCTCCCGATCCACGGACTGGATCAGGTCTGCAGTTCCGCAGATATATTTTACTTTATTCGTTTGCAGTTGTCCAATAAAATGTGCCCGCAAATGATTCTGTTTATAAAAAGTTAACTTTTCGGTGAACTCCTGCGCCCGGTTTTCGCCGATTTCGGTCACGCCTGCGGCAACCGCCTCGGCGATCCGCGCGGTCTCCACATACTTGGTGACCGCGATCAGCGTCACATCGTCGACCGACCTGCCGCTTCGTTCACATGCAAGCGCCATCCGTTCGCGCACGGATGCAATGTTTTCCCGTATCGTCATCTCAATCCTCCTCATCCGGCGGCATGCGTACCTTGAGTCCCTGGAACAGCGAGATCGTGCTGTCGCGCGCGGAAATGATCGCGTTCTCGCCGTCCGAGCCCGCGATGTACACCGCGATCTTCTGGAAGCTTCCGTCCGTCGCCTTCACATAGATATACGGCACGCCCTCTTCGTACTGAATATAATCGAGCGGAACGTACAGTCCCGTTGCGTTGTTCTGCACCGAGATCTCCACCACGCGCGTGGTCAGAAGCGGACGCACGTCGGCATTGATCTGCAGAACGTACAAAACGCCGCTCGCCGTATCCTTTTCGCTGATGACCGCGCCCTGATACGCGCCGGACACGCCCTTGATCGTGAACGAGTACGTCTGCCCCGGCATCAGTCGCTGTTCGCTCGTGCCGTCCACGACGAACGCCAGATACCAGTTGGTCCGGTCGGTCACGATGCGGTAATAAAAATTCTCGTTGTCCATGCTGATGGACGGCGAGTTCAGAATGCGCTTGACCAGCGGCACCGTCAGCTGTGAGACGTCCCGCAGGTTCTCCTCGTTCGCGTCGGAATAGAAGCTGACATAACCGTTATACTCCGAAAAGATCGTCTTTGCGCTGTTCGTTTCGAAGTTCTGCTTCATCGCATCGAGCTCGCTGAGCTCGTCCGCCACCATCGACCGGTCTGCAAGCTGTGAAACAAGCAGGTTGCGGCGGTTTTCGAGCAGCTGGATCATCTGCTCCTCGATCTTTGCGTATTCGGTCATGCTCGTCTTGCCGAGAGACGCCTCGCGCAGACGCGCCGAAACGGCTTCGATGCTGTCGTTATACTGTAGGACCGCATCCGGCAGCGCGCCGCCCGGCGTTGCGGTGCGGATCAGCGATTCCAGATGCGTGTAGATCTCCAGTTCCTTGGTGCAGATCGACGCGAGCGAGCTTTCGTACGAATACGGGTACAGCACCGCGATCGCATCGCCCTCCGTGACCAGCGCTCCTTCGTTCAGAAGGATGCGGCTTTCGCTCGCCGTTTCCGTGATCAGACGCTCGCTGCGAACGACGACCGCCTCGCTCTCGATCTCGGTATAGACCGTCGAAACGTCAAGACGCCGAATGTTGCCGGTGACCCGGCGAAGCAGATAGACCGAACCCACGACGAACAGCACCAGCAGTGCAATGCTGATGATTGCAAGCAGGAAAAACCGTCTGTTCGCCTTATATGTCCGTTCCATGCTCCGTTTCCTCGATCGCCGGTTATCCGGCTTGTCCGTTCCGATCCCACCATGCGCGTACGTCGTCCTGCAGCGACTTCAGAAGCGCTTCGCTGCGTCCGACCGCACAGCAGGACAGCGCTTTCGGCGAGAACCGATCGCGCGCCGCCGTTTGTACCGCATCTATTGTAACACATTCGATGCGGTTTAGGATAGTCTCAATTTGATATTCTTCGTCCAAAAGCAGCGCTGTTTTTCCGATCGCGCTCATATGCGCCATTGTGGACTCCATACCGAGCAGGTATCCGCCCTTCAGCTGCTGTTTTGCACGGACGAATTCTTCCTTTGGAAGCCCGTTCCGCTTCAGCTCGTCGATCTCTTTGAGCATCAGCGAAAGGACCTCCTTCGCCTGTCCCTCGGTGCAGCCCGCGTACAGGCACAGGCAGCCCGTGCCGCGATACGACATCGGGTACGAATAGACCGAATACGCAAGCCCGCGTTCCTCGCGGATGTGCTGGAACATGCGCGAGCTCATGCTGCCGCCGAGCGCGTTCGAAAGCACCGCCAGCGTCTCATACGCCGCCGTGCCGAGCGGCGCGCCCGGGATCACGAGACACAGATGCACCTGTTCGACGTCCTTTTTCACGCATGTCGTGAACAGCCCGTTCTGCGGCTCGATCGCCGGCGTCCCGATCCGTTCGCCCTGTCCGAGATCGCAGAAGCGTTCCTCGAGCATCGAAAGCAGCGCTTCGCGTTCAAAGCTGCCCGCGGCGGAGATCACGATGTTCTGCGCCGTATAATGCCGGTTCAGATAGTTGAGAAGATCCTCGCGCTGCATCGCGCCGACCGTTTCATTCGTGCCGAGGATCTCGGATTCGAGCGGCGTGCCGCGATACAGTCCCGCACAGGCGCGGTCGAATGCGACGTCCTCCGGACTGTCCTCCGTCATCGCAAGCTCCTCGAGCACCACGCTTCGTTCCTTCGCAAGCTCCTCGGGATCGAACGTGCTGTGTGTCAGAATATCCGACAGCACGTCGACTGCGGTTTTCAGATCCTCGTCGAGTACCTTCACGTGAAAGCAGGTGCATTCCTTGGCGGTAAACGCGTTGAGATTGCCGCCGAGTGCATCCATTTCCGCCGCGATGTCCGAGGCGCTGCGCGTCTGTGTTCCCTTGAAGAGCATGTGCTCGATAAAATGCGAGACGCCGAGCTCAGAACCGGTTTCAAACACCGATCCGGCGTTGACCCATACGCCGAGCGCAACCGAGCGCACGTTTTCCATGCGCTCCGTGACCACGCGGACGCCGTTCGATAAGATGGTTTGTTCGATCAAATTCATATCCGCCGATGCAAAACAAGGGCAGAGTTCTTCTGCCCCTCTTTATTCTGTTCGTCCGTGCTGT
>ONMC01000069.1 GCA_900318745.1 uncultured Eubacteriales bacterium | reverse complement strand
GATTTCAGAACTTCTTCAACGGTCTGAAGGAATTCCGGCTCGTTCTTGTCGCGGCGTTCGACGTCCGCGAGGACACGTTCGATATAGCTGTTCATAGCTCCTCCGAAATTTGATATTTTTGGGACAGTTCCCAACAGATTCATGATACCACTTTGCGCATAAAAGTCAACCGAATGCCGGCTTGTTTTACCGATAAATCCGAAATATATTTTTTCCGCGTATGCCGATCGGTTTTCGTCGTGATTTGCGTGCCTGCGAGGGCGGGAACCGTTCGGAATCGATGCTGCAAAAGCGCGGCGTAAGCGCTTTGCACAACCAAAAAGAGGGGCGAAACGCCCCTCTGAACCGGTTGTCTCACTTGCCGCGGATCGCGAGCTTGACGACCTCATAGCCGCCGTTGTACACACCCGTGCCCTTGAGTTCCGTGATGCGCGTGCACAGCGCTTTCAGGATCGCTTTGTCGCTGATCAGCGTGTCGATCATATCGCACAGCGCCGACGCCGTTTCACATTCGAAGGTCGAATCGCCGAGTTCGCGCGCGTAGATCGCGCCGTACACTTCGTGACCGCCGATGTGCCGCATCATCAGCTTCGGCACCGGATAGAACGCAAGCTCCGAGGGCTTGGTGACCAGCACGTCGCACTTGCGCATCAGAAGGTTGGTCGAATAGACCGCCTCGAAGATGTCGCTGTGGCAGAATACCGTCACGCCGCCTTCCGACGCGCCGTCGAGCGTCTGTGCCCAATCGTGCAGACCCTTGTAGTCGTTGAAGAACGTGCGGCATTGCGATTCGAGCTCCGGCATGTTCTTTTTGAACACGTCCCACATTGTGAGATGATCGCCGAAGTTGATCCAAAGTTCCGCTTTCTTCGCCTTGACGTACGGCAGCAGATGCTTCGTCATCGCAAGGTACAGATCTCCGCCTGCGCCTGCGCCGCCGACCGTCATCAGAAACCGTACCGGCGCGCCCGTTTCAAGGCGCTCGATGCGCTTTGCGCAATCGTGCTCGATGTTCTCAACGAGCTCATGGTCGATGTAGTGACCGACGCGCACGAGCGCATCGTCCGGCATCGGCTTCAGCGCGGTCTTTGCAAAGCCGTTCATCTTCTTATAGCCAAGATAGGCGAACGGTGTCTGCACCGCGTGGATCGAACCCTCGGCCAGATGCAGACCCATCGGCCAGTTGTCCGGGATCGCGTTGACCACATGGGTGAGCCCCGCATGCACCGCGCCCTGCGACGGCCAGACGTGCGTGCCGACATAAGGAACGTCCTTCGGCAGATCGGCATAGAGCGGAGCCAGCAGCTCGGAGTTTTTCTGATCCGCCGCGTTATAGGTGATCTTGCGGAAGCCCTCGCTGTTCATCGGTTCCCATACGAGTTTGTTGAAGAGACCGATCTTCTGCGACAGCTTGGAACCGAGCGAATAGAGATCGTTCTGACTGCGGATCATCTTGGATCCGGTCGCATCGAACGACGCAAGGTCCATCCACACCGGCGTGCGCCCGAGCGCCTGCGCGCACGATGCGATCGCCATAGCGATGCGGTAGTGACCGAAGCCCATGCGGATGTTGCCGACGATCAGCGGATCCTTCGGAAGCTCGAGCGGCTTGTCCGAAAGCACGAGATTGCGAATGCCGATCTCCTCGATCTGATCGATCGGTTCGAGACCGAGATGATACGTCTTGTTCGTATCGTCGCCGAACTTCTTCAGGAACTTTGCCTTGCTTTTTTCCGCCTTTTTTACGGTCTTCGCATCGATCGGATTGCCGAAAATAACGCTTGTTCTGTCCATATCAGTTCCTCATCTTATTCAGGAAGGTTTTCCTTTGCATGCGCCTCTTCGATGGTCTTCATGACCTTCTTTTCTTTATAGAAGGCAAGGATCAGCGCGCCAAGCGAACAGAACGCCACCGCAACGATCGCAATGATTCGAAGACCGAATTCGGAAGCGGTCAAATCGTTGCTGGTCAGATCCTGCTTCGTGCCGAGAATAGCAAGGGACGTGAATACCAGCATGGCGACGGCAACGATCGCCTGCGGGATGATTCCCAGAAGTGCCATCGGGAACGACGCAATCACAACGATCAAAATGCCGGGGACGATGCCCTTTAGACCTGGGACGACGCCGATCAGTGCAGTTACGACATATGCAAGCGCCAAACCGAGAAAGCCTGTGATGACAAGCTTTTTCTTGCCGAACTTGGAAACGAGTTTCGATACGACCGGATAGAAGCATGCGGAAAGGACCGTCATGCCGCCGAGGAAGACCATCGAATACAACTCAGGCAACTCCATGGAGACCTTGACAAAGAACGGAAGCCCGGTCTGGAACAAGGTCAGTGCGATAAAGTATGCAATATCCGATGCGGAGAATTTCAAAAACTCTTTGTTTTTGAAGGTTTTAACGAGACTCTTGAACGCGTTCGTCTTGCTCGGAACAGCGTCAACGAATTCTTTTTCATTCAGTTTGAAGGTTGGGATCAGCATGCACACGAGCGCGATCGCCGACAGCACAATGAAGCAGATGCGGTAGCTCCATGCAAAGTTGTTTACCAAACTGCGAAGCGGCGCTGCCAGGACGAACGGAAGATACGCGATCATCGTGCCGAAGAAGAACGTCAGGGAAATCGCTGTGGAGATGTACATGCGGTCCTCCTGTGTCTTACCAAACTCAGAGATCAACGCATTGTACGGCGTGCAGTACATGGTCATGAACAGATAGAACAGAATCAGCGTTACAAGGACCCAGATCGTGTTGATTATGCTGATGCCTTTGACCGGTGCACAAAACACGAGCACGGCAATCACTGCAAACGGAATCGCTGCGCGCTTCATGAACGGAATGCGGCGCCCCTTCGGGTTTGTGCTGCGATCACTTAACGACGCGATCCACGGGTCAGTAACAGCATCGAAAATACGGCAGATGAATGCGATCAGACCGAGAACAGTCAGAATGCCGAAGACAGTCAGTCCCGGCGGAACATACTTGATCGCGCCGGCTTCGATATCGCCAGACGTCGGCAGATAGAACGTGACGAGCCATGCGTTAATGAGACCGCCGAGGATCGACCAACCGAGCTGACCGATTGCGAAGATCCACATCTCTTTCTTGGTAAGTCTTCTGGTTTTCATTGATTTCCTCCCATCATTTTTCGTACGGCAACAATGCCCCTCATGTCATCCGTACCAGTATACAAATTCAGTATAATACAGAAATGCGTAAAAAGAAAGTACAATTTCAGAAAAACACCGAATTCATATCATATGTCTATTCGATAGGAAAAACGCTATGATTTTACTTGTGTTTTACAGAATCGGCGCAAATCGGGTTGAAATCCGCGCCGTTTTCTGTTACGATACATAATAGGAGTATAAGGGGGAGGATGCGTTTATGGCGCTTGAAAACTGGCTCGGCATCGTAGGCGGTATTGCGATGTTCCTGTTCGGCATCAAGATCATGGGCAACGGGATCGAACGTCTGGCCGGCGCGAAACTCAAAAAGATTCTCGAAAAACTGACGACCAATCGCTTTCTCGGCTTATTTATGGGTATGCTGATCACCGGCATCATCCAGAGCTCGAATGCGGTTTCGGTCATGACGGTCGGATTTGTCAACGCGGGGCTGATGCCGCTTGAAAACGCGGTCGGCGTCATCATGGGCGCCAACATCGGTACGACGATCACCGGTCAGCTCATCGCGTTCAACATCGACATGTATGCGCCGATCCTTGCATTTGCCGGCGTGATGGGCATGACCTTTTTGAAAAAGAAGCCATGGAACGATGTGCTGTATGCGCTGACCGGTCTCGGACTTCTGTTCATGGGCATGATGCTGATGAAGGAGCACATGCTCTACCTGAAGAACGAAGCATGGTTCGTGAATCTCATCACGAACCTTGAGAACCCGCTGCTCGCGGTGCTGGTCGGCACGGTGATGACGATGGCGCTGCAGAGCGTGTCCGCATCGGTCGGCGTTCTGCAGGCGATGGCGGCGTCCGGCGCGCTCGGCACGCACCCGCTTGCGATCGCGGTGTACCTCATCTGCGGACAGAACATCGGCTGCACGCTCGTTACGGTCGTCGCGTCGGTCGGCGGCACGAAGGATGCGAAGCGCACCGCCTGCATCCACGTGCTGTTCAACGTTCTGGCGTGCCTCATCTGCATGCTGCTTCTGCAGATCTTCCCGGGCGCGATCGGACTGATCGAGCGCATCTCCGGCACGGAGAACTACGCGCAGCAGCTTGCGAACGCGAACACGTTCCTGAAGATCGGCGCAACGGTCATTCTGTTCCCGCTTTCGTCGCTGCTGATCAAGCTTTCGCGGCTCATCATCCGCGGCGAGGACAAGCTCGAAGGACGGCGCTTGCTGCACATCTCGGGCGGCAAGGACTTCGGTTCTTCGGTCACGGCGGTCGTTTCGGTCGAGAAGGAAACCGAGCGCATGTATGATCTGGCGATCGGCAATCTCAAGAAGACGTACGCCGCGCTGACCGCGCCGAGAAAGGGCGATCTTGACGATATCGGCGACAACGAGGAGACGATCGACTTCTTGAACTCCGAAATCTCCAAAGCGCTTGTGGAAATCAACCGCAACGGTCTCGGCGAATCGGATGCGCGCTCGATCGACCGGATGCATCATGTTATTGTCGACTACGAGCGCATCGGCGATCATGCGAACAACATCGCCGGATACCTGCAGCTGATGCGGGAACGCAAGCTGTCTTTCTCGGAAGAGGGCATGGATGAGATCGCACCGCTGTTTCTGAAGGTCATCAACATCCTTGAGGATGCGCACACCTGCATGAGCGATCCGGCGGCCCAGCCGCTTTCCGGCATTTCCGCACGCGAGCAGGAGGTCGACGACCTCGTGGATCTCTACGAGAACAACCACATTGCGCGTCTGACGGCCGGCAAGTGCTCCGCGGAAGTCGGCATGTTCTATGTCGAAGCGCTGACCGATCTCGAGCGTATCAGCGACCATGCGCTGAACATTGCGGAGACCTGCAACATCTGATCAAACCAAAGGTCAAAAGGACCCTTTCCGAACGCGGAAGGGTCCTTTTTCATTCGCGCGGTCCGACCGATGCAATCAGTGCTTGCAACGATCGCAGATTTAGGGTATACTGTTTTTATGTTTGGGTTCTGAACGAACCGAAAATGAAGAAACGGAGGAATCGTAATGAGCAATTTTACGATCATGGCGGACACCACCTGCGATCTCGGTGAGAATTATCAGCAGGAATACGGGATCAAGGTCATCCCCGGGCACTTTGTGACACCCGATGAGACGGAGTATGTGTCCAGACCGATGTGGGAGTACGGCTTCACGCGCGAGTCGTTTTATGCAGCGCTGAAAAAGAATCCGACGGGATTCAAGACCTCTCCGGCGAGCGTAGGAGAACTGTTTGACGCGTTCTCCGAGGAGTGCGAAAAAGGAAACGACATCATCGCCATGGCGATTTCCGCGGGCATGAGCGGCACATATAACTTCATGAGAGAAGCGCGCGAAATGACGCTGAAAAAATATCCGGAACGCAAGATCGTCTGCATCGACTCGATGCGGTTCGGTCCGGGCTTCGGTCTGATGGTCGTTCATGCGGCGCTGCATCGTGCGGCAGGCGAGTCGATCGATCAGGTCGCGGCTTGGCTCGAGGAGAACAAGAACCGCTTCCATCAGGCAGGCTGGCTCGACGACCTTTCGTTCGTGGCGCGGCAGGGCCGTCTGACCCACGCAAAGGCATTCTTCGGCACGCTCGCGGGCATCAAGCCGATCGGCGAGTTCGACTATAACGGCATGACGACCGTCCTCGGTAAGGCAAAGGGCGCGAAAAAGGCATATGAGATCCTGATGGGCTATATCGAGCAGACGATCGAAAACCCGGAGGAGCAGATCATCTTCATCGCGCACACCGACCGACTGAAGCAGGCGGAGCTGTACAAGCAGATGATCGAAGAGAAGTTCCATCCGAAAGCGGTCTTTATCAACGGCGTCCATCCGGCTTGCGGCATCAACGTAGGTCCGGGGCTGATGGCGGCGTATTACATGGGCAAGCCGATTTCGAAGGAACTCAACGTGGAACGTGCGATCATCGAATCGCTGTCCAAAGGAGAATAACGGACTATTCACGGATAGAGGGGGTAAGGGGACAATGCGCAAACTCAATCGCAAATGGCAGATGCTGCTGTATGCATGCAGCGGATTCGGGGTAAACCTTCTGAACCTGATGATGGGTTCGTACCTGTGCAGCGCGCTGCTGGTCGGCGATTTCGCCAAGAATCCGGTCGCGCTCGCGAATCAGACGTTCGTCGGAAAAGACCTGGTCGTTGCCGGCGCGTGGGCGGTATTCGGCATCATCGCAAAGATCATTGACGGCGTGATCGACATCCCGATGGCATCGTTCACCGACCGTCTGCAGACGCGCTTCGGACGCAGACGTCCGGCGCTCATCATCGGTCTGGTGCCGATGATCGCAGCGTATCTGCTGTTTCTGATCGTACCGCGTCCGCAAGGCATTTCGTGGCTGAACACGGTGTACTACTTCGCGATCCTGTGCGTGTTCTTCAGCTTCTATACCTTAACGATGGTCACCTATTACGCGACGTTTACCGAGATCGTCGAGACCGAGGACGAGCGCAACTTCATGTCGAACGTCAAGTCGGTGTGCGACATCTTCTACTTCATCGTTGGCTATGTCGTCGTTGCGGCGATCCTCAAAGGTCTCAATGTCCGCATCGTGGCGCTGATCGTGCTGCCGCTGGTGCTGACCATGCTGATCCCGCTGTTCATGATCAAGGAGGAATCCACCAAGGGCAAGGTCGTGCTCGACAACGGCACGCGCACAGTTAACCTGATCGACTCGATCCGCTACACGTTCAAAAACCGCGCGTTCATCCTGTGGATGATCGTCATCTTCTTCATGAACTTCGGCGTCAATCTGTTCCTCGGCGGCATCAACGAATACTTCGTTTCCGTCGGGCTCAGTCAGATGATCGTCATGGCGTGCTCGTTCGCGCCGGTGCCGTTCACGCTGATCCTCTATAACCGGATCATCAAAAAGAAGGGCTTCGGCTTTGCATTCCGCTATGTGCTGCTGACCTATGCCGCGGGCATGATCTGCATGTTCCTCGTCGGTCTGCTCGCGCCGAACGGCATGATCAAGCCCGTCGCGGCGATCGTCTCCGGCATCATCTGTTCGTTCGCGGTCGGCGCGCTGTTCGCGGTCGCGTATTCGATCCCGAGCCAGCTTGCCGCCGACGAGGAAAAGGAAACCGGCGTTTCCCATTCCGCCATGTATTTCGCGATCCAGGGCGTGTTCTCCGGCGTCGCGACCGGCGTTGCGCAGTACGGCGTGCTCACGCTGCTGAAGAAGCTGTCCGAAGGCAAGACCGGCTTCACCGCGATGGGCTTTATGACGCTGATCTGCGGTCTGGGCATGATCGTTTCCTTCATCTGCACGTTCTTCCTTCCGAAGCAGATCACGCACATCGGTCTGAACGATAAGAACAAATCCGAAAAATAACACCCGTTTTTGATAAGAAATCCTATGAACACCAGACGAGTCAACGGAACGCTGTTCGAGAAAATGCTCCGAAACGGGCTTGCAAATCTCCGGCAGCATCGCGATGAAATCAACGCGCTGAACGTCTTTCCGGTCGCCGACGGCGATACGGGGACCAATATGTGTCTCACGCTCGAAAAGGGCATTCGCTTTGCACAGAGCAGCAAGGAACTGTACCCGTACCTGAAGATGCTGTCCGAGGGTATGCTGTTCGGCGCGCGCGGAAACTCGGGCGTGATCCTTTCGCAGCTGTTTTCGGGCTTCTATCAGGAGCTTTCGCGCTGCGCGGCAGCGAATGTCGCAGACCTTCGGAACGCGTTCATCCGCGCCTATCGCGTGGCATACCGCGCGGTCGTGTGTCCGGTCGAGGGCACGATCCTGACCGTTTCGCGAGAGGGCATCGAGCGTGCGCGCAGCCAGATCGACCGGAGCACTTCGGTCGAAACGCTGCTTTCGATCTACGTCGCAGAGATGAAGAAGAGCCTGGCGGAAACGCCGGATCTTTTGCCGGTCCTGAAGGAATCGGGCGTCATCGACAGCGGCGGCGCGGGATACATTTATATCATCGAAGGCATGCAGAAATTCCTGTACGGAGAAGTTCTGAAAGACGAAGCGCTTCCGCAGGAAGCGGCGGCGCCGACGGCGGACGGAACGGTGAGCGAGACGCTGTTCAACGAGGATACCGTGTTTGAACACGGCTACTGCATGGAGTTCCTGCTGCAGCTGATGAAGGGCGAGCAGTATACGCAGCGCTTCCGCCTCGATGCGTATATCGAGGATCTGCAGCTGTACGGCAATTCGATCGTCGCCACGCAGGCGGGCCGGCGTGTCAAGGTGCACATCCACACGTTCAAGCCCGCCAAGGTCATCGCGGCGAGTCAGGAGTTCGGCGAGTTTCTGACGTTCAAGCTCGAAAACATGCATATCCAGCATGCCGAGCGCGAACAGAAGCTGCAGGAAAAGAAGCAGCACCGTCCGGTATCGGTCGTGGCGGTTGCGAACGGCGAGGGCATGATCAAAACCTTTGAGGAACTCGGCTGCGACGTCGTGCTGGACGGCGGTCCCACAATGAACACCTCCAGCGAAGAGTTTGTCAAGGCGTTTTCCTACATCGATGCGGATGCGATCGTCGTGCTGCCGAACAACAAAAACGTGGTACGCGCAGCGGAGCAGGCGGTTCAGCTTTGCGGCAGAACGAACGTTACGGTGATCCCCACTGCTTCGATGGCGGAAGGGTACATGGCGGTTTCGATGGATATGCGCGACAATGCGGATATCGGGCAGCGCATCACCCTGATGCAGGAAGGTGCAAAGAGCATCCGGTCTATCGGCGTGGCGGTCGCAACACGCAACATCACGCGTGACGGCGTGAACTGCACGGCGGGACAGAGCATCGTGCTGGAAGGCGATGCGATAAAAGCGGCTTCGGACGATCCGTTCGAAGCGCTCGAAGCGGCGCTGAACGGCGTGGAAGGGCTCGACGCGTACGAGTGCTGCGTGGTGTTTTTGGGCGAAGACGCACCGAATGCGGATGAGGAGCGCATCACCGCTCTGTTGGAGGACTTCAATCCGATGATCGAAGTCACCTGCATCCGCGGCGATCAGCATATTTACCGCTGGCTGCTCGGGATTTTCTGAGGAGGACGTATGTCAACGTTTTGGATTATCTTTCTATGCGTGCTGGCTGCGGCGTTTGTCTTCGGACTTTTGCCGTTTCTCATCATGGGTGCCGTGCTGTGGTGCAAGCTTCTCGTGCGCACATCCAAAAAGAAATGGGGCAGAGAATGCAGCATCCCGGATGACGAGGAGTACCGCCGCATGTTCGACATCGGCATCGAATGGGATCGGCAGTACGCATCCTTTAAGCGTCCCGTCGAGATCAAAAGCGGACGCTTTCATCTTGTGGGAGAATACTTCGATTTCGGCAATCGCCGCGCGGTGATTCTGATCGTGGGGCGCATGGAATCGCTGCTCTATTCGTACTTCTTTGCGGAGCCGTACCGTGCCGCGGGATATAACGTGCTGGTCATCGACAACCGCGCGCACGGCGAAAGCGACGGCATGGTTTCTTCGCTCGGTTTCCGCGAGTACAGGGATATCCAAAAGTGGGCGGCGCTGCTGCACGATACGCTCGGCAACGACACGGTCTTTTTGCACGGCATCTGCATCGGCTGTTCGACGGCGCTGTTCGCGCTTACGAGCAAAACGTGTCCCGATTATCTCGTCGGTATGGCTGCGGAGGGCATGTATAAGACCTTCGGCGTCTCGCTTGAAAAGCACTTTGAGGAGCGCAATAAGCCGATGTTCCCGCTCGGATACATCACGGAGTTCTATATCTGGCTGTTCGGCGGCGCAAACGTCGTGTCCGACGGTCCGTATAAACGTATTCTGAAGATGCACAAGCCGCTTCTGATGCTGCACAGCCGCGAGGATCCGTATTCGCTGCCGGAGAATGCACAAAAGCTTTACGACAGTTGCCCGTCAAAGGAGAAGCGCCTCGTCTGGTTCCCGCACGGCGGGCACAGCAGGATCCGTATTGTGGACTGCGAGGGCTACGACGGCGCGATCCGCGCGTTCCTGACAGATATGGACAACGGCACAATCGGAACAAACGACTGAAAAGCGTTTGCGATAAAAAGACAGAAAAAGGGAAGGAGAAAAACAATGGACAAGGAGAAACTCTCGACACAGTCTCTGGTATTCGGCATTTTGAGTCTCGTATTCACCGAACTCAGCATTCTGGGCATCATTTTCGGTGCGATCGGCAAGGGCAAGGCGAAGAAATTCGCAGCGGAAAACGGCGGCGCTGTGACCGGAAAAGCAAAGGTCGGCAAGATTCTTTCGACGCTCGGTCTCGTGTTCAGTATCATCGGTCTGGTTTGCACGGTCATCATCGCGCTCGCCTGCATCGCATCCCCGGAGTTCCGTCAGACGTTGATGTCGTCTTACGGTTTCTGAGGAACGATCTTCCGAACGCATAAGCCGATCGCTGTTGACCGTTCATTGAAACTCTGATAAAACGGCGAAGCCGGTTCGGAAGGCAAACATTCGACGGAAATGCAATGCCGGATAAGACCGCAGGCATGAAACGCTTGCTGCTTTA
>ONMC01000015.1 GCA_900318745.1 uncultured Eubacteriales bacterium | reverse complement strand
CTTCGACGCCGAACGGATCTTCGGCACGGACGGCGTCGGGATCCTGCACCTTTCCGGGCTGATCGCGTCGATGAGTCCCGAAACGACGCGCTGCACGCTTGCGCTTGCAAAGACCGCAAAGGCGCACGGCACGCGCGTGAGCTTCGACCTCAATTACCGCGCAAGCTTCTGGAAGGGACGCGAAGCGGAGCTTTCCGAGGCGTTCCGCGAGATCGCGAAGGAGGCGGACATCCTGATCGGCAACGAGGAGGACTTTCAGCTTTGTCTCGGTCTCAAAGGACCGGAAGCGGGCGGAAAGGCGCTTTCCGGCAAGATCGAAAGCTTCAAAGCGATGATCGAAACCGTGCGCCGCACCTATCCGAACGCGCGCGTGTGCGCAACGACGCTTCGCGAGGTGCGTTCCGCCAACGAGCATCTCTGGGGCGCAATCCTGTGCGCGGACGGCGAATGGTTCGTCGAAGAACCGCGTCCGATCCCCGTCATGGACCGCATCGGCGGCGGCGACGGCTTTTCCGGCGGGCTTCTGTACGGCATTCTGTCGGGCTGGGAGCCGCAAAAATGGCTGCAGTTCGGCTGGGCATGCGGCGCGCTTGCGGCGTCTTCGAAGAACGACTATGCCGAACCGGCGGACGAAAAGCAGGTTTGGGACATCTATGCGGGAAACGCCCGCGTGCAGCGATAAAGGGAGGATCAGAAACATGCAGAATGCAGATATCGGTTTGATCGGTCTTGCCGTCATGGGCGAGAACCTCGTCATGAACATGGAATCCAAGGGCTTTACCGTCGCGGTCTATAACCGCACGGTCGAAAAGGTCGACCGCTTTACGGACGGGAGAGCAAAGGGAAAGAACATCGTCGGCTGTCATTCGCTCGAAGAACTGAAGGACGCGCTCTCCGTTCCGCGCAAGGTCTTTCTGATGGTGAAGGCGGGGCAGGCGGTCGATGATTTCATCGAAAAGCTGCTGACCGTTCTGGAACCCGGCGACATCATCATCGACGGCGGCAACAGCCATTTTCCCGACACGATCCGCCGCACCGCATACGTCGAGAGCAAGGGACTTCTGTACGTCGGCTGCGGCGTTTCCGGCGGCGAAGAAGGCGCTTTGAACGGTCCGAGCATGATGCCCGGCGGTTCCCCTGCGGCATGGAAGTTCGTGAAGCCGATCTTTCAGGCGATCTGCGCGCATGTCGCGGACGGCTCGCCCTGCTGCGAGTGGGTCGGCGAAAACGGTGCGGGACACTTTGTGAAGATGGTGCACAACGGCATCGAGTACGGCGACATGCAGCTGATCTGCGAGTCCTATCAGCTTTTGAAGGACGGTCTCGGACTGACGTCCGGCGAGCTGCACGACGTGTTTGCAAACTGGAACGAGACCGAGCTCGACAGCTATCTCATCGAGATCACGCGCGACATCTTCGGCTACCGCGACGAACGCGGCGAAACGATCGTCGAACACATCCTCGACAAAGCCGGTCAAAAGGGCACCGGCAAGTGGACCGGCATTGCGGCGCTCGACGAGGCGGTCCCGCTGACGCTGATTTCCGAAGCGGTCTTTGCCCGCTGTCTGTCCGCGCAGAAGGACGAGCGCGTCAAAGCATCGGCGCTCTATCCGCATAAGATCCCGGCGTTTACCGGCGATCGCGAAGCGTTTATCGAGGCGATCCGCAAAGCGCTGTATGCGAGCAAGATCGTTTCCTACGCGCAGGGCTACACGCTGATGCGCGCGGCGGCGAAGACGTACGGCTGGAATCTGAACTACGGCGGCATCGCGCTGATGTGGCGCGGCGGCTGCATCATCCGTTCGGTGTTCCTCGGCAAGATCAAGGAAGCGTTCGACAAGGATCCGGCGCTCGAGAACCTGCTCATGGACGACTACTTTGCGTCGGTCATGAAGACGCTGATCCCGGCGTGGCGCGAGGTCGTGTCGTATGCCGTGAAGATCGGCGTTCCGATGCCCGCGTTCTCGTCCGCGCTTGCGTGGTTCGACGGCTACACGACGGAAAATCTCCCCGCAAACCTGCTGCAGGCGCAGCGCGATTATTTCGGCGCGCACACCTATGAGCGCATCGACGCGCCGCGCGGCACATTCTTCCACACGAACTGGACGGGCAAAGGCGGCGCAACGAGCGCCTCGACCTATAACGCATAAGGAGGCGCCTATGAATCTTCCGATGCATCCCGATTTTTCCGGCAAAGTCGCCGTCGTCACCGGCGGTGCGGGCGTGCTGTGCTCCGAGTTCTGCAAGGCGCTTGCGGCATGCGGCGCGAAGGTCGCGATCTTAAACCGCACGCTGTCCAGAGCGGAGGCGCTCAGAGACAGCATCAAGGCGGACGGCTTTGATGCGCTTGCGGTGCAGGTGGACGTCACCGACGCCGAAAGCGTCGAAGCGGCGCATCAGATTGTGCTTTCGCATTACGGACCCTGCGACATCCTGATCAACGGCGCGGGCGGCAACGACGCGTCGGCGACCGCGGACGACGAGTTCTTTTCGACGGACACGATGCTGGATCCGGAAAAGAAGAGCTTTTTCGATCTCAAGGGCGAGGCGTTTTCGAAGGTGTTTTCGCTGAACATCCTCGGCGTCGTGCTGCCGACGCAGGCGTTTGTCAGGGACATGGTCGGGCGCGAAAGCGGCTGTATTCTGAACATCAGCTCGATGAACGCGTTCACGCCGCTGACCAAGATCCCCGCGTACAGCGCGGCGAAGTCCGGCGTATCCAACTTCACCGAATGGCTTGCGGTGCACTTTGCAAAGACCGGTATCCGCTGCAACGCGATCGCGCCGGGATTCTTTGCGGGCAAGCAGAACCATTCGCTGCTGTTCAACCCGGACGGCAGTCCGACGGAACGCACGAAAAAGATCCTTGCGGCGACCCCGATGGGACGCTTTGGCGAGACGTCCGAGCTGATCGGCGCGCTGCTGTTCCTCTGTGACGAACGGGCGTCCGGCTTCATCACCGGCATGGTGCTTCCGGTGGACGGCGGATTCCACGCGTATTGCGGCGTATGAACGACATCCGCTGCATCGACAAAACCGGAAACGGGCTTTCCGGACAGGAGATCCGCGACGCTCTGCTGCGTTCGCTCGAAGGGCGCACGCTGCGGCGCGTTCTGATCCTGCCGCCCGATTTCACGCGCTTTCATTCCGGCGCGGGATCGATCACGAACGTGTATTATCACGCGCTCAAAGAACGCGGTGCTGCGGTCGATATTCTTCCGACGCTCGGCACGCACGCGCCGATGACGGACGGCGAGCTGTCCGCCATGTTCGGCGATATCCCGCACGACCGGTTCTTCGTGCACGACTGGCGGCATGACGTGGTGAAGCTCGGCGAGATCCCCGCGGATTTCGTATCGGAGATCACGGACGGGCTCTGGCGCGAGCCGGTGCCGGTCGAGGTCAACCGGCGCATCATGGACGAAAGATACGATCTCATCATCAGCCCGGGGCAGGTCGTGCCGCATGAAGTCATCGGCATGTCGAACCACGCGAAGAACATCTTCGTCGGCGCGGGAGGCAGCGGAATGATCAATCAAAGCCACATGATCGGCGCGGTGTTCGGCATGGAGCGCATGATGGGGCGCGATCATACGCCGGTGCGCAGGCTCTTTGATTACGGTGCCGAACGGTTTTTGAAAGACCGTCCGATCCTTTGGGCGCTGACGGTCACGACCGCGCCGCAGGGAAAGGTGAAAATGCACGGACTGTTCCTCGGCGAGGGACGCGAATGCCTGACCGAAGCGGTAAAGCTTGCGCAGCAGAAGAACATCGACTTCGTTCCGCACGGGATCCGGACCTGCGTGGTTTATCTCGATCCGAACGAATTCAAAAGCACATGGCTCGGCAACAAGGCGATCTACCGCACGCGCATGGCGATGGCGGACGGAGGACGTCTGATCATCCTCGCGCCGGGCGTCGAACGCTTCGGCGAGGACGCGGAGTGCGACCGGCTGATCCGAAAATACGGATACCGGGGCAGGCTCAACACCCTTGCGGCGTTCGAACGGCCCGAAAACGCCGACCTTCGCGCCGACATGGGCGCGGCGGCGCATCTCATTCACGGTTCGTCGGACGGTCGGTTTTCGATCACCTATGCGGTCAAAAGGATCGAAAAGAGCGAGATCGAGGGCGTGGGCTTTGAAGCTGCGGACTTTGACGACATGATCGGGCGATACGATCCGCAAAAACTGCAGTACGGCTTTAACATCGCGGACGGAGAAGAAATCTATTACATCCCCAATCCCGCGCTGGGACTGTGGATCGACAGGGAGAGGTTTCAGGCATGAAACGGTTTATGGATCGGGATTTTCTGCTCGGCAGCGATACGGCAAAGCGTCTCTATCATGAGGTCGCAAAGGAACTGCCGATCATCGATTACCACTGCCATCTGTCCCCGAAGGAGATCGCGGAGGACAGGCGCTTTTCGAACCTCACGGAACTGTGGCTCGGAGCCGATCACTATAAGTGGCGGCTGATGCGCAGCTTCGGCGTTGCGGAACGGTACATCACCGGCGACGCGACCGACCGCGAGAAGTTTCAGAAATGGGCGGAAACGCTGGAAACCGCGATCGGCAATCCGCTGTATCACTGGAGCCATCTGGAACTCAGGAATTATTTCGGATACGACGGCGTGCTGAACGGCGAAACGGCGCAAGCGGTGTGGGATCTCGGCATCGAAAAACTGCGGCAGCCGGATTTTTCCGCGCGAAATCTCATTCTGCACTCGAATGTGAAGGTCATCTGCACGACCGACGATCCTGCGGACTCGCTCGAATGGCACGAAGCGATCGCAAACAGCGATTTTGCGGTCAGGGTTCTGCCGAGCTTTCGCCCCGACAAAGCGCTTGCGATCGACGATCCGTCCTATCCGGATTATCTTGCCCGGCTCAAATCGCCGCAGTCCTTTGCGGCATTGACCGAAACGCTGATCGAACGGCTCGATTTCTTTGCTGCGCACGGCTGCCGCGTCACCGACCACGGCATGGCGTTTGTGCCGTATGCGCCGGCAGCGGAGGAACAGGTCGAAGCGATCTATCAAAGACGCCTGAACGGACAGATGCCGACCGCTTTGGAGACGGAGCAGTTCAAAACCGCGCTGCTGCTGAAACTGGGCAGAGCGTACAGGCAGCGCGATCTTGTGATGCAGCTGCACTTCGGAGTCATCCGCGATCTCAGCAGGCGCGTTTATGCCGCGCTCGGCGCGGACGCGGGGATAGACGCGATCGGCGATCCGGCTTCGATCAACAAGCTCGCAGCATTTTTGAACGCGCTCGATCTGACGAACGAGCTGCCGAAAACGATCCTCTATTCGCTGAACCCGAACGACGACGCGGCGATCGAAACGGTTATGGGCGCATTCCAGACCGGCGAAGCGAAGGGCAAGCTGCAGCACGGAAGCGCGTGGTGGTTCAACGATCACAAAAACGGCATGCGCGCGCAGATGGAAAGCCTTGCAGAAAGGGGACATCTTGCGACGTTCGTCGGCATGCTGACCGATTCCAGAAGCTTTTTAAGCTATGCGCGGCACGAATATTTCCGCCGCATCCTCTGCAATCTGATCGGCGAATGGGTCGAAAACGGCGAGTATCCGAACGATCCGAAGCGCCTTTCTGCGATCGTCGGAGACATAAGCTTTCGGAACGCGCGATCCTATTTCGGGTTTTCGGAATAAAGCCCGATCCCGGTTCCGCGCTGCCCGTAAGAACGGACAAAAACACCTTCGTTTCGAGTTTGATTCATTGACACGAACGGTGTTTTTCGTTATGATATATCATATCAGTTTCAGGAGGATTTTGGATGCTTACGATCGAGGATCAGGGGGGTCGGTATTCTCTCGCAATCGACGGGCGGCTGTTTCTCGAACACGGGGACGGCGCGCCGTTTGTATCGGCGATCAAGCGTGAAAAGCGCTACGAAACCAATCGCGGCACCGTCAGGGAAACGGTTGCGGAAACGGAAGACGTGCCGCTCTGTGCATGTTCCGTCGACGGCAGCACCGTCACGTTCTCCGCAGCGAACGCGCATTCGCTGACCATGTTCGTGACCGAGCTCGAACACGGCGTGAAGCTGACGTTCTCGGGCGAAGAGGGCTGGTCGTATCGGTTCCGGCTTGCCGCAATGCAGAACGAAGCCGTGTTCGGCGGCGGCGAGCAATACCGCAAAACAAACCTGCGCGGCGAAACGGTGGTCAACTTCGTTTCCGAGCATATCAAGGCAAAGACCGTGTTTGAAAAGGCACTGCTGCCGCGCGCGCTCTATCGCGAGAAGCAGCACAGCGAGATCGGCTCCTATGCGCCGATGCCGGTTTTTGTCACCGATCGGGGACGCATGTTCTGTTTCGATACCGCATCGGACGGCATTTCGACCTTCGGCGACGACGCCTATACCTTCATCTTCGATACCTGCCCGAACGCGCTGACGCTGCTTTGCGGAGATCACTATGAAACGCTTCTGAAGGCGTATGCGGAGCTTGTGCCGAACCGTCAGTACCTGCCCGACTGGTGCTTCGACGGCATGATCCTCGGCATTCAGGGCGGCACGCAGACGATCCTCGAAAAAACCTTCGCCATGCTCGACGCCGGCGCGAAGATTTCGGGCGTATGGAGCCAGGACTGGTCGGGCGAAAACCGGACCGTGATGGGCAAGCAGGTGTGGTGGAACTGGGAGGTCGACAAGACCCTTTACCCCGACCTTTCGGGCGCGATCCGAAAGCTCAACGCGCGCGGCGTGCGGTTCCTTGCCTATATCAATCCGTATCTTGTCAAAGACAGCCGTCTCTATAACCTGTGCAAAGAAAAGAGCTTTCTGATCACGCATACCGACGGCAGCATTTATCATATCAAGTCCACGACGTTCGACGCGGGCATGCTCGACCTCACCAATCCGGAAGCGGTCCGGTTCACGAAGGATGTTCTCATCAAGCAGAACATGCTCGATCTCGGCGTATCGGGCTGGATGGCGGATTTCGGCGAGTATCTTCCGGTCGATTGCGTTCTGCATTCCGGCGATCCGAAAAAACTGCATAATCTCTGGCCTGTGCTGTGGGCAAAGCTCAACCGCGAGGCGATCGAGGAATACGGCAAAAAGGACGTCATGTTCTTCATGCGCTCCGGCTATGTCGGCGTGCAGACGTATGCGCCGGTGCTGTGGAACGGCGATCAGCACACGGATGTGACAAAGGACTACGGCATGCCGTGCGTGATGCCGGCGAGCTTTTCGCTGGGCTTTTCGGGCGTACCGATGGTGCATTGCGACATCGGCGGGTTCTTCTCGTTCGGCAAGCTGAAACGGAACGCAGAACTGTTCACGCGGTGGATGGAGATGTGCACCTTCTCGCTGCTGATGCGCAGCCACGAATCGATCCGTCCGTGGGCGAATGCGCAGTTCGACGCCGACGCCGTCAAGGCGCATACCGTGCGGCTCACGAATCTCCACGCTGCGCTGAAGCCGTATCTTTTGCATTGCGAAGCGCTGGCGAGATCCGGTCTTCCGGTCATGCGTCCCGACTTTTACGACGCGACGGAGTACGGCGCAAGCCGGGATATGTACAGCTATTTCCTCGGCGAGGATCTGTTCGTCTGTCCGGTGATCGAGCGCCGCGCAAAGACGCGAAAGGTGTTCCTTCCCAAAGGCGAGTGGATCGACTTCTGGACCGGAAAGCCGTATGCGGGGGAGGCGGAATACACCGTGCCGGCACCGCTCGGAACGACGCCGGTGTTCTATAAAAAGGACAGCAACTATTCGGATCTGTTCCGCAGGGCTGCGGAGTTGAATCAATAACAACGGAGGGAAACAAAATGGAGTCTTACATTTCCCGCACGAGCGGGATCCGGATGAAGGACAAGCTCGGCTACGCGTTCGGCGATCTCGCGAGCTGTCTCGTGTTCGGTCTGACGCAGAGCGTTCTGAACAAGTTCTACACGGACGTCCTGTATATCAGCGTGCTGAACGTCATGATCATGACCATCATCGCCCGCATCTGGGACGCGATCAACGACCCGATCTGGGGACGTATGATCGACGGCGCGCAGGTCCGCCCCGACGGACGTTACCGGCATTGGCTGAGAGTCTTTGCCGTACCCACCGCGGTTGCAGCGGTTCTGATGTTCCTTCCCGTGCAGGGATTCCCGAGCCCCGCGAAGATCGCATGGATCTATGTGACCTACATCCTGTTCGGCATGCTCTATACCTGCATCAACATCCCCTACGGCTCGATGGCACAGGTTATTACCTCGGATGATAAGGAACGCTCGTCGCTGTCCGTGTTCCGTTCGATCGGCTCCACGTTCGGCGCAATGCCCGCGATGCTGCTCGCATCGTTCTGCTATGTAGCCGCAAAGGATCCGAGCGGCAATACCCTGCTGGATGCAGAAGGCAACGCGATCAAGGTCATGAGCCCGACGATCACCCTGATCGGCGTTATCGTCATCGCCGTGCTGTCGGTGCTGTTCTACTTCCTCTGCTACGGCTGGAGCAAGGAGCGCGTCGCCTCGAAGCCCGCACCGAAACAGAAGGGTCAGACGATGAAGGTCGTCAAGGCGCTTTTGAAGAGCCGCCCGTTTATGGCGGTCTCCGTCGCTTCCATGCTGTTCCTTGCCGCGCAGATGTTCGGTCAGGGCTATAACACCTATCTGTTCCACCATTATTTCAACGCGCCGGGTCTCACCATGCTGCCCACCGTGTTCCAGTATCTGCCGGTCGCGGTCATCATGTTCTTCGCAACCAGAATGGGCAACCGGTTCGGCCGCCGCGAGGTCTGCTCCTACGGCGTGCTCGCCGCTGCGGTATTCTATCTGGTGCTGTTCGTGCTTGCGCTGTTCGGCGTTACGAACGTGTGGCTGTATCTTGCCGCAAACCTCGTTGCCGGTATCGGCACCGCGTTCATCTTCCTGCTGATCTGGGCGCTTGCTTCCGATGCGATCGATTACAACAAGGTCGCGTTCGGCATCAATGACGATGCGACCTGCTACGCGTTCTATTCCTTCATGCGCAAGCTCGGTCAGACCGTCGCGACGATCCTGATCAACGTCCCGCTGCTCGTCATCGGCTACGAGGGCAGCAAGCTGAGGACCGAAGCGCTCACCGATGCGTCGCTCAAGACCATGTACAACTATTCGGTCATGATCCCCGCGGTGCTGTTCTTGCTGGTGTTCCTTATCCTGCGGTTCGTCTATCCGCTTTCGAAACAGCGCGTCGAAGAGCTTCAGGTCGAAAAAGAAAAAGTTCTGCGCGAGGACAGCGCAAACTGAAGCGAAGCAAACAAAACGGCACGGTTTCATCCGTGCCGTTTTTTGCGTAAGAAGAAGCTGTGATTCCGATCAGTACCGCAGCACGCGGTATCCGCAGAACTGCGCAAGCGCGCCGAGCGTGTTGGCATGCCGTCCCCGGATCACGACAAAGTGCGGTTCCAATCCCAAACAAACGGTTTCTCCCACGGTTTTCTGAGCAGATTTGTCGGTCCTGATGACGATGCTCGTACCGGTAAACTGCTTCGGCATATCAAGCGCCGTGCCTTCGCAGAGGAAGAAACGGAACGTTCCGTCCGGCTCTCTGCCGATGCGGAAGACCGTTGCGTCACCGAACGCTTCGCAGCCGAAGTCCATCGCGGGACCGATCTTGCGGTTCGGGTGCACGCCGACGACCGCGCCGGTATCCTTTCGCGCCAGCGAGCATGCCGCCGCGCCGCAGTGCCAGAACGTGATCGTGTTTTCGTGCTCGTCGAGAGAAACCGGATCGCCGAAGAACACGGGCATGCCGCTCAGCTGCATACCGACCCACATCGACAGCGCGCCGTAAATGTCCGCTTCGCAGGCGGCGGCGATCCCGTCGTCATTCAGCATCGAAAGCACCGTGCAAACCGGCGTGCCGAACGCGGTGAAAAAGTCCGGCCAGCAGCGCGACGCCAAAGCGCCGATGCCGTTCTCTTTGATCCATTCGCTGTATGCCTTATAGAGCCGCGCATGGTCGAGCCGGTTTTTCTCCGGCGTGTTCTCGAGCCCGCAGGTTGCGCAGGCGGTCTTTTCAAGGTACGGCCTGCATTCCTCGTCGGTATAGCTCTTTGCCCGGTCAATGAGTTCGCGCGCCTCGATCGCAACAAGCTCTGCGCCGAAGGTGTGCATCATTTCGGTGTCGAGCGCTCTGCCGAAGCCGAACCCCTGCGGGGTGTGACCGATCGCCGCGATTCTCAGGGAGCGCATGGCATGTTTCAGTCTGGCGGCTGCGACCAGTTGGCGTAAATCCTCGGACACCGATTCCTCTTCCGGGCTGCCGAACTCGTAGATAAACCGACGGTCGAACGCGCGGAGCGTGTTCGCCGCGGAGTACGCGCCGGTCAGCGAATTCAGTCGAAGCCGTCCGCCGTCGATGACCGGCTCTCTGACCGTCCAAAGGATGATCGGACAGTCGAAGCGGCGCAGCACCTCGGACATGTACGCCGCATTTGCGAACGTCAGGTTCTGAAACACAATGAGATCGGGATCGAGCGGTTCGAGATATGCCTTTAACGCGTCGACCGACAGCAGCTTTTCTTCCGGACAGACGAAGTTCGGATCGATCGACTTTAAGACCGTGCAGGAGCGGATGAACGCATCCTGCGCGCTTTCCATATGAAACGTCCCGACGCCGACGGGAACATAGACCGGTGTAAATTCTTTCATCGTTACCCTTCCTTATAATTATTTCACGTTTTGAATCAATCATAATGCACAACCGCGCAAAAGTCAACGGTTTTCCCTTGACATTCTACGGATATTTGGCTACAATTGAATTACTTAACAGAATGAATTAAAAAGGAGAACAAAGGATTGGAACAGAATCTGAAGGAAATCGCAAAGGACATCCGCTGTGATGTTCTGACCTGCATCGGAAGCTTGGGCGTCGGTCACATCGGAGGCTGCCTTTCGGTCGTCGAGCTTTTGACCGTGCTGTATTTTGAAGCAATGAACATCGACCCGAACGAGCCGAAAAAGGCGGGACGCGACCGCTTTGTCTGCTCGAAAGGGCATGCGGGTCCCGCGGTGTACGCGACGCTCAGCAATCGCGGCTACTTCGATAAGTCGGAGCTTCTGACGCTGAACCGCGGCGGCACGAACCTGCCGAGCCACTGCGACATGAACCGCACAATCGGCATCGACATGACAACGGGTTCGCTCGGTCAGGGCTTTTCCTGCGCGGTGGGCGTTGCTTTGGGCAGCAAGCTCGAAGGCGACGGCGCAACGATCTATACGCTGATCGGCGACGGCGAGAGCCAGGAAGGACAGATCTGGGAAGCGGCCATGTTTGCGGCGAGCAAGCATCTGGATAACCTGATCGCCTTTACCGACTACAACAAGCTGCAGATCGACGGCACGGTCGAGGAAGTCAACGGCATCGCGCCGCTGGACGAAAAATGGAGAGCATTCGGCTGGAACGTGATCGACGTCGAAGACGGCAACGATATCGACGAGGTTTCCGCGGCGGTGAAGCACGCAAAACTCGGCGTGGGAAGCGGCAGACCGACGATGGTGATCCTGAACACGAAGAAGGGCTGCGGCGTCAAGTGGATCGAAGATCTCGGCGCAGGAAACCATAACACGAACGTCACGGCGGAGCAGGCCGAGGCCGCGATCCGCGAGATCAGAGGGGAGGCATGACCATGGAAATGAGAGCGATTTATGCGGAGTGTCTCGCAAAGCTCATGGAGGCGGACAGGCACGTTGTCCTTCTGGATGCGGACCTTGCGAAAGCAAGCGGCACGATCGGGCTTCGGAATCGGTTCTACGGTACGCAGATCTTTGACTGCGGCGTCGCCGAGCAGAACATGGCGTCGATCGCGGCGGGACTCTCCTCCTACGGGTTCAAGCCATGGATCGAGAGCTTCACACCGTTTGCAAGCCGCCGCATCTGCGATCAGATCGCGATCTCGATCGCGTATGCAAAGCAGAACGTGAAGATCGTCGGCACCGACCCGGGCATCTCGGCGGAGCTGAACGGCGGCACGCATATGAGCATGGAGGATATCGGCGTGCTGCGCTCGATTCCCGACCTCGTGATCTTTGAGCCGGTTGACGGCGTACAGCTGCGCGCCGCCATGCCGGTGCTGAACGAATACCCCGGCGCGGTGTATGTGCGCCTGTTCCGCAAGGAACTGCCCGACGTGTTCCCCGAAGATTATCAGTTCGATCTGTTCAAAGCGGACGTTTTGCGCGAGGGCACGGACCTTTCGATCTTCGTTTCCGGCATGCTGACAAAGGACGCGCTGGATGCGGCGGACGCGCTGAAAGCAGAAGGGATCTCGTGCGATGTGATCAATATCCACACGCTGAAGCCCATCGACCGCGAAACGGTGCTCGCGTCGGCGAAGAAGACCGGCGCGGTGCTGACGGTGGAGAACCACAACGTCATCGGCGGGCTCGGTTCCGCGGTGCTCGAAACGCTTGCCGAAGAAAAGATCCCGGTAAGAACGGTCGGCATTTCGGACCGGTTCGGCGAGGTCGGCAAACTCCCGTACCTTCGCGAAGTGATGGGACTCACAAAAGAGAATATCGTCAAAACCGCAAAGGACGCGGTCAGGCTCAAATAAATTCAGGAGGAAGATTTTATGAAACTTGCAATCGGAAGCGATAAATCCGGCTTTGCCGTGAAGGAAGCGATCAAGGCGTACCTGATCGAAGCGGGGATCGAATGCGACGATCTCGGCACGACGGACCTCAATGAAGTCCATCCCTACTATCGCGTCGCGAGCGACGTTGCGCCGCTTGTGCAGAACGGCACGTACGAAAAGGCGGTGCTGATCTGCGGCACCGGCGCAGGAATGTGCGTCGTGTCCAATAAGTTCAAGGGCGTTCACGCCGTTGCGTGCGAAGGCGTTTATTCGGCAAAGATGGCGCGCGCGATCAACAACGCGAACGTGCTGTGCATGGGCGGCTGGATCGTCGGACCGGAGATGGCGATCGAAATGGTCAAGACGTTCCTCGCAACCGAATGGTGTCAGGATCTCGAGGACTGGCGCGCGGTGAACATGCACAAGTTCTCCGCCGAGGTCAAAAAGATCGAGGACGGGATCTATGGCGCTTGAGTTCTTGTACCGGCAGCCGGTGAAGATCCGTTTCGGCTCCGGCAGCATCCGGACCTTGGGCGAGGAGATCAAAGCGCTCGGCGCAGCGCGGTGTCTGGTCGTCTGCGACCGGTTTTTGCGCTCGGCCGCGGAGGCGATGCAAAAGGAGATTCCGGAGATCGCGGCGATCTTTTCGGATGTGGAAGAAAACCCGCAGTTGTCCGGCGTGATCAAGGCGGCGGAGCTTGCGCGTGAGACGCAGGTCGACGCCGTCGTCGGGATCGGCGGCGGCAGCACGATGGATACCGCGAAGTTCGCGGCGGCGATCGCAAAGGAAAATGCCGACGCGCTTGCGTGCTTCAAAGGCGTCAGTCCGTTCCCGAAAACGCGCTTTCCGATGATCGCGGTCCCGACCACCGCCGGTACGGGCAGCGAGGTCACGCAGGTTTCGGTCATCAGCAACGGCAGTGAGAAAAAGACGATCAACAATCCGGTCTTTATGCCGACGCTCGCGATCGTCGATCCGAAGCTGACGCTGACCGTGCCGCCGCGCACAACGATGAACACCGGGCTCGATGCGATGGCGCATGCTCTGGAGGGGTATTGGAGCAGAAATCATCAGCCGATCTCCGACGTTTGCGCGATCGAAGCGGTGCGGCTCGTGCTGGAAAACCTCGAAACGGCGTACCGCGACGGGTCGGATCTTGCCGCCCGCGAGAACATGTCGCTTGCGGCGCTGCTCGGCGGCATGAGCTTTGCGCTGCCCAAGACCGCGGGAAGCCACGCGTGCAGCTATCCGCTTTCCGAGGATTATCATCTGCCGCACGGCGAAGCGTGCGCGTTCACGCTCGACAGCTTCGTGCGCATCAACGCGGACGAGCGGCTCGAAACGCTCTGCCGCCGCGTCGGACTTTCCGGCACGGACGAGCTTGCCGACCGGATCAAAGCACTGAAACGGCTCGCGGGGCTGCGCATGACGCTTTCCGATCTCGGAGCGGTCGATCTCGATAAGCTCTGCCGCGACGCGGCAAAGCATCCGCTGATGGGAAACAATCCGGTTGTGATGGATGAGCGCGCGCTGCGGCGCATGTTTGAAGCGCTCGCATGAACGGGCGGATCAAGGATGTCGGCATGATTGCCGGCATGGTGATCGCGTGGACGGCGTACTATGCGGTCAGCAAATACATGGTGAGCGTGACGGGTTCGCCGTATGCGGCAGGGTTTCTTCTGCGTATGGCGGCGCTCGTATTCCTCACCGTACAGCTTGCGGTGTCCGGCGGTTTTGGGGAACTGTTCCGGCAGGGAAAGGCAACGGTGATCCTGATTATCATCGGCGTGTTCGGATTTCTTCTGGATTTGTTCGCAAACCTCGGTTACGCCGCGGGCGGCTCGCTCGGCACGGGAACGGCGCTTTTGAAGACCGATGTGCTGATGGTCAATCTTCTGACCGTCGCGATCTACCGGAAGCGGCTTTTTGCAACCGACTGGATCGGAAGCATCCTGATGCTGGTCGGCGTGCTGCTGGTGCTCGGACTGGATTTCCGGGAGCTGGCGTTCCGCCCGACGGATCTCTTTTTCATCGCAAGCGCGGCGTGCGTCACGGCGAACGCGTTTATCATCAAAGCGGCGCAGGACAGGCACGGGCAGAAGGCGGACACGATCTCATACTATAACAATTTCGTCGTTTTGCTTCTGTTCGCGCTGTTTGCGGTTTCCCGCGGAGACCTTGCGGCGCTGAAGCCCTCCGAAACGCCGGGCTTCTGGTGGTTCGTGTTTCTGGGAGGACTGGCGCAGACCGGCATTTATTTCTTCTACTATCGGAACCTTCGCCGCCACGAGGTCTGGATCGTGAAGCTCTGGCTTCTTCTGATGCCGGTTTTGAGCTGCATCGTCGGCGTGCTGTTCCTAAACGAAACGCTGACGACGATGAAACTGATCGGGATCGGCGTCGTGCTCGCGGGCGCAACCGTCATTTTGCTGCGATCGAAGGTGCATCCGAATACCATACAGCCGAAACGGGAGGACGCGTAAATGCGCAGAGAAGGCGACAATATGCTTGGGCTCAAACGGCAAAACCGCGCCGCGGTGCTTTTCAGTCTGCACCGATACGGCGGGCTTTCCCGAAAGAGTCTTGCCGCCATGCTGCATCTCACGCCTGCGGCGATCACAAAGATCGTGTCGGAGCTGATCTTCGAAGGACTCATTTTTGAGGACGGATCCGTTCCGTCCGACGGCGCGGGAAGGCGCGAGATCACGCTGCGGCTGAACATGCAGCGATTCTGTACGCTCGGCGTATCGATCGGGCTGAAAAATGCGATCCTGTCCGCCGTGAAAACGGACGGGGAAATACTCTTTGCCGAAACCGTGCCGATTGCTCTGCGCGCGCCTGCGGAGCAAACGATCAAAGCGCTTTGCGCGCGTCTGCTCATGCTTGCCGAAGCGCATCAGCTCGACCGTCAGACGATCCTCGGCGTCGGCATTGCGGTGCGCGGCGTGATCGGTGAGGACGGACGCACGGTCAAAATGAGCTTTGACGCGCTGGATACGGAGAACGTCCCGATCTGCGACCGGGCGGAAGCGTACACGGGATACCGGAGTGTGCTGTCGAACAACGTTCGCGCGCTGCTCTCGGCGCAGATGTTTCTTTCCCGCGATCAAAAGCCGGAAAGCACCTTCTTTTTGCGCTGCGGCTCCGGCATCGGCGCGGCGTTTTCCGTCGGCGATGAAGTTCTGGAAGGCGACAGACGGCAGTGCGCGGAGATCGGTCACATCCCGGTGATCCGCCGCGGCGGCAAGCCGTGTCATTGCGGAAAGTCCGGCTGTCTCGAAACCATCGCGTCGCCCGCGGCGATCGTGTCGGAAGCAAAGGATCGTTTCTCGAAGGAGCAAACGCCGCTTCTGTACCGACTGGCAAACGGGGAATCCGACCGGATCACGACGGCGCTCGTTCTGGATGCGGCAAGAGGCGGAGACGCCGGCGCATGCGCGATCGCGGATCGCGCGGCGGAAGCGCTTGCCGACGCGTTGAAGTGCACGGTGTATCTTCTGGATCCCGGCAAGATCGTGCTGTACGGCGAGATCTTCGAGCACCCGTATTTTGCTTCGCGGCTTTCGGCGGAGATGGACGTCGGCGTCGACGCGGCGCATGCGGTGCCGATGGAAAAGAGCCGCTTCAACGGACAGCTTGAAGAACGCGCGGCGGGACTGTTATACACGAACGCTTTTTATCAAAACGGAGGAATACGCGAATGAATATCACGGATGAACTCAAGCGGAAAAATCCGGAGCTGCCGCTTTTTTGCGTGACCGACCCGGAGTTTGCACCGTACGGACGGATCCTGCCCTGCAAAGCAAGGGAGGAACTTTCCGCGGCGATGGAGCAAACCGGCATTCCCGAAAGCGGCAACCGGTATACGGCGAGCGAACCCGCGCTGGAAGCCCTTGCATCGATCGCTGAGATCGGACGCACGGTTTACGGCGGAATGCCGATCCAGGCGGGATTCTGCAACGGCAGAGGATCCGCGCTGAACGCCGAGGAGTATCATAAGTGCAGCGAGGTCAATTATTCCACGACCGGTCTTGTACTGCTGCTGGCGCTGCCCGGCGACGTGCATGATCGCATCTTGGATTCGCGGGATGTCAGGGGCTTTTATCTGCCGCCTCATACGCTTATCGAGATCCATCCGCGCGTGCTGCATTTTGCGCCGTGCCGGATCAAGGATTCCGGCTTCAACTGCCTCGTCGTGCTGGAACGCGGCACAAACGAGCCGCTCGATTCTGTCGATCCGTCGGCGCCGGGAGAAGAAGGACTTTTATGGATGCGCAACAAATGGCTGCTTTGCCATCCCGATTCGCCGCAGGCGCAAAAAGGCGCATTTGTCGGCATTGCGGGTGAAAACCTGACGCTTCGGATCTGACGGAAAGCGGATCGGAAAAACAAGTGAGCGCCGTGCGGAAGCATCCGCGGACACGAAAAAACGCCCGAAGCGGGTTTGCGCTTCGGGCGTTTCAATATCGTATCCGGGTACGGCTCATCCTTGAGAACAAAGTGCCACCATTCGCAATCCAGCGGCAGAAATCCGTTGCGCACCATTGCGCGGCGAAGCATCATACGGTTTTCAAACTGTTCTTCGGTGACGCCGCGATAATCCGGATGCGATACCTCGCTGAACAAATCGAACGGGCTGCCCATGTCGACCTCTTTGCCCGTTTTCATATCGAGCAGCGTCAGATCGACCGCGCTGCCGCGGCTGTGACTCGACTGCTTTGCGATGTATCCCTTGATGAACAGCTCCTGTTTCTCGAGGTCCGGATAAAAGTACGGCTTCATGCGGATGTCCGTGTCCTCGATCCCCCAGAGAATGAATTGCCTGACCGCCGCGACCGGCCGATAGGCGTCAAACACCTTGAGCCTGAAGCCTTGCACAAACAGCTCGTTGCTGACGGATTTCAGCGCTCTTGCCGCTTCTGCCGTCAGTAGCGCGATCGGCTCCTCATACCCGTCGATCCGCTCGCCGATGAAATTATACGTGGAATGATACCGGATCTCCTGTATGATATGCGGAACATAATCAGACAGCACAACAAATCCGGATGCATCCGTCGGCAGTGCGTTTCTGCTCATGGTAAACGCCTCTCTTTTTGAATGGCTCGCTTAAGAAGGTCGATCCCGGGTCAGATGCCCAAGAGTTCGCTGTACGCCTTCAGCGCACCGTCGGTTTCGTGCGCCAGCACGCGCTTAGCGAGCACTTTGCCCAGTTGCACGCCCTCCTGGTCGAAGCTGTTCAGGTTCCAGCAGAAGCCCTGGAACATCACCTTGTTCTCAAAGTGCGCCAGCAGCGCGCCGAGGGATTCCGGCGTAAGCTGTTCCCCGATGATGATGCTGGAGGGACGACCGCCGTCAAAGCTCTTGTTGGGATCGCTGTCCTGCTTGCCGCAGGCAAAGGCCATGATCTGCGCGGCGACATTGGCGCACAGCTTTTGCTGGCTTGTGCTGCCCTGAATGTCCGCGTCCATTCCCGCCTGGTTTTTGCGGAACCCGACAAACTGCAGCGGAACGACGTCCGTTCCCTGATGCAGAAGCTGATAGAACGAATGCTGACCGTTGGTGCCCGGTTCGCCGAAAAGGACGGGTCCGGTGGGATACGCGACCGGCTCGCCGAAGCGGTTGACGTGCTTGCCGTTGGACTCCATGTCAAGCTGCTGCAGGTGCGCGGGGAAACGGCTGAGCGCCTGCGAATAGGGCAGCACGGCGGTGACCGGATAGCCCAGTACGTTGCGCTCGTATACGCCGATCAGCGCGTCAAGCATGGCGGGGTTCTTCATAAGGTCGCTCTCTTTTGCGGTCAGATCCGCCGCATGCGCACCGTCCAGGAAGCGCGCGAACACCTCGGGACCGAACGCCAGCGACAGCACCACGCCGCCGACGCAGGACGTGGAGGAATAGCGCCCGCCGATGAAATCGTCCATGAAAAACGCCGCGAGGTATTCGTCGGACTTTGCGAGCGGAGACGTCTCGCTGGTGACGGCGACCATGTGTTTGGAGGGGTCCAGTCCCGCGTCTTTCAGCGCGTTCTTCACAAAGGTTTCGTTGGTCAGCGTTTCAAGCGTTGTGCCGGACTTCGAAACCAGCACGAACAGGCTGTGCCTAAGGTCGATCGATTTCAGCACGTTCGCCGCGTCGTCGGGGTCCACGTTGCTGATAAAACGGGCTTCGAGCCGGAACGCGCCGTTCTCTCTGGCCCAGTTTTCCAATGCGAGATACATGGCGCGGGGTCCCAGGTCGCTTCCGCCGATGCCGATCTGCACGACGGTCGTGAACTTCTCGCCGTCCGCGTTGGCGATCTCTCCCGCATGGACCTTGCGGGCAAACGCCGCCGCCTTTTTCTGCTCGCCGGTATAGAACGCGTACTTGTCCACGCCGTCCACGATCACGGCGTTGCCGAGCTGACCTCTTGTCAGCTGGTGCAGCACCAGCCGCTTTTCACCGGTGTTGATCATTTCGCCGTTGTACAGCGCGGCGTACTTCTCCTGAAGCTGTGCTTCCGCTGCAAGCTCTTGCAGAACGGAAAGCAGTTCATCGTCTACGGCCTTCGCCGCGTAGTGATAGACCAGACCGCAGGCCATCGGCGCCGCGTACTTTGATACGCGCCGCGCACCGCTTTCGCCCGCCATCGCTTCCGGCAGATTGACGCTGCCTTTTTTTGCTTTCAGCTTTTCAAAAGCCGTCAGCGTATCGAGATTGTTCCAATGCAGCATGGTTTCGTTTCCTCCTTGAACAGGTATAAATGATGGAAGCCGTACGGCAGCGTTTTTGCTTCCCGCGGTTTCCTTTCGTCAATGCAATTTGATCGGTAAAAGTTTACCATTCCCGCGCCGATTTTTCAATCCCCCGGAAACCAAAATCGCCGTCCTCCTATGCGTGTGCAGGCGAAAAACGCGCTGATATCGCCCTTTCGCCCGTTTCCCGTACGGACGGATGTGCTGGAGTATGCAAAGATTCATCTGCCGATCCTGCTCGGAACGCATACTTCCGTCCGGCGAAAGCAGCCCCCGCGCGAAGTCCATCGGATTCATTAAAGGAGGTATCAAAATGAACGTCACATATACCACGGTCGGCAGCATTCAGATCCCGAATCTGGTCCTCGATCCCGCGCCCGACGCCCCCATCGGCAAGTACGGCAGGATGCGGAAGCGTTTCCTGGAGCAGCGGCACGACGGCACGCTGACCGCCCTCGTCCTCTCCGGAAAACTGACCGATCATCTTCTGGAGATCGACCGCACGGCAAGGGAGCAGATCGAAGCTACGGTTTCCGAAATGGCAGCTGCCGAAGGAGTCACCGAACGCCTGAAAGCCGCCGATCAAATGAAATGGCTCCGCCGCATGAACAGTATCCGCGCCCGCGCAGAGGAGATCGTGATCCGGGAAGTAGTCAACGGAGAATAGCCGAGAATACCGATGTCGAAAACCGAAAAGAAAAATAAGGACATCCTTCGCGGATGTCCTTATGTGGCGGAGCGGGCAGGATTTGAACCTACAAGGCACACTTGTAACAGTTCTCTTTCTCCCAATATTCTTGGACCACTCCGTGTGTGCCGCTTTCCACCAAGTTAATATTTATCATTTCATCAACCTCCTCTATTTCGTAAAAAGCTGCTAAAGCAACCAATCTCTGAATAAAGCTGAAATAGAGTGAAGCCAAGTCCTCGGGGATAACGGTCATAATTGCCGCAAAGAAAACTGCTACCAACAATTACTTGTCGATATTATTATACTACAGTTTTAATACTTTCTCAATCACTATCTTCACATATCAAACCGGTTAAAACAGGTAATACCTTATTTATTGCCTGCCACATTTCATTGACATTGTAGAGTTATAACGATAAAATGAAGGGAAAAGGTGGTGTTATCATGGACAAGAAAGCAGACATCAAATACTTTTACAATTATGTACATAAATCATCTATGATAAATGATTTCGCGAGCACTAGACATCCCTCTTTTGATTATGCCGCTGCAGAAAGCAAGTTTAATCAATATTTAGATAAAGGTTTTAAGATTACCTTTCTTGATGGTACCGAGTTCATTCCAATATATAGACAATACTCCAACTGGTTGCTTGCGCAATATATTTCAAGCAAGTTTTTGTTTAATGATATTTGTAGTAAATACGAATTATCTAGGATAAAAGATCCCTCAAATCGGTATGATTTTTTCCTCGCGTCAACCTTTAAATATTTTATAGATGACAGAATCGGTGACAATGAGTTTTCTTCTGTCGTTGCCTATAAGATTTATCTTGGAATATTGGGAATGCTGTTTACAATTAAAGGGTATTCGTCTTATGAATATGATATCAACCGATACAAAGAATTGATTATTGAGATGAAAGGTGCGGAGAAATAATCTGCTTGCGTTTATTCTTCATCATATTCATATATGATTTGTCGCGAAAGGAACGAGAAATCAGAATCGAGGTCTATTCGAATGGAATTCGATCGTACTATGTATATTGATAATAAATATAGGGATTTGTTCAGCAACCGCCGTTATGAAGAATACATTTTTTGTCTTTTAGGCAAATCAACTGACATATTTATGGGAATGACCTTTACATGGATCGATTCTCAACCTCACGGCGAATGTGATTTTAAAGATAGCAATGGTGAAAAATATGACGCGAAACTTCTTATCGACTCAAAGCAAGGTGCGCTAATCGGTGAAAAGAAAAACGATATCCTTTTGTGGATCAAAGCCACCATAGAAGAAATCAACGAGTTCCCTCGCCGACTTCGTGAAACACAGGATTATTCTTTCATTCCCAAAACCAGACTATATCAGATTATGAAAGATCGCATTGCTACAGTTGAAGAAGATGAGAATGTGATCTTCTTCTCTCCGTTTCCTTTGGTAACCGATTCTCAATACAACTATTTAACCCAATTTAGTACTGATTACCTCGATGCTGTGTATAAATGTCTAACGGAAGAAGGATTGATTGGTAATCGCAGAGTATATTACATCTATCACAGCCAAGAACAAGACGTTTATGTCCTTCGAGACGATCATTCTGCGCGCGAATACATTTCAATGCCGGAATTAGATTCTTTAATGACTATTTCTGATCCTATTATCAGTTAATCTTGTAGAAAAACCGTTCTTCAGTCACAGCAAAGCCCGAAGCGCACCCACGCACTTCGGGCTTTGGCCATTATTTAAAACCGTCAATTACTCTGTCAATGGATCCTGTCCCTTGCAACGCACAAGGAACCTTTTGACTTTTTGTTTTGTACTACCTTATTTACTATTTACTTTGTGCTAGTCACATTTGGGCAATTTTCGCACAATTGTTCACAGTCCTGCATTTCGAAGAATTCCTGACTTCGCTTTACACCAACATACGGAATACCTTTCTCTTTGCAAATGCTGATGATCGTGCGCCGATCCTCTGCATCCATTCTGTTGCCGAGATAAACCTTTGTGATTGGGAAGAAAGCAGTATTATAATCCGTCTCTTTCTTTCGTCCTAACGGCAATAGTAATCTCCATTCGTTTTGATATGCCCAGTCAATACTCTTTCGCAATGCCCCGTGAAGATAAATATCCCATAGGTTTTCTACCGTCGGCTCCTTATCTTTATAATTGACAAGACGCTTTGTCATGTCTGGGCGGACTTTGCAATATACAACCGGAAACAAATTCGCGAACACTTCTTCATAAGCTTTTTCGTTTGGAAGAACAGTATACTCAATGCAAAAGCCCTTATGATTATTTGCATAAGCACCGCCCCACATAAGTTGGGAATAAGGCGTTGTTGCAAAACACGTTGTCCTGAACGTTGTTTTCAGCTGATTACAGAATAAACCATATTCTTCTCTGATTGCTTCACCTAGAGCTATCCCAGGTTCTAATCCTTTAATGATGTTTATTTCCGTTCGATTGCAGAGAATTCCATTAGAGAGTCGCTCCATTTCTGTACTGTCGCTTTTTGAAAATGCACCCAGAAAGCTGTTCTCGACTTTATATTGATCTATAAGGTGTCGCAGCAAAGCGTTTCCCAACTCCTGCATTGTCCATTCTTCTGATATCTTTATTTTGCAACGTTTACAATACTCCTGAAGACGCAGCTTTACATAGTCTTCATATTCAATATGAATATCCGAATCGTAAACATCATCAAACTCGCTTGGTGTTTGCATAAATACCGTATTATTCTTTAGACTGTCAAGCGAGTAATTGATCGGATTTCCGTTTTTGTCTTTAACTATGTTACCGCTTTCATCTCTTTTTACAGTATTCGGAAAGTATTTGTACAGCCTTTGGGGCATGTACTGTTTTGCACGTTTCAAAAACTCCTCATAGCCCATGTTTTGCACTTCTTCAAGCGGCATTAACTCTCCGTTTATAATGCAAAACGAAGCAACGATCTTCGGTCCTACTTGCAAGACTGCTGAAAGAATCTCTCGAATGTCCATATTTCCTCTTTACGAAATAATAAAATCAATCTGCAGTAATGGCAATCATCTATCTCAGCCGCTCACAGCGTGCGCGAATCAGCTCTTTCAGCGCATTTTTCATGTCCTGCGGAAGGTAGGAATCGTCGCACAGGGAAAGGAAGTCGTCTTCGGCGGTGAGCACCTTTTTGATGATCTTTTCCGCTGCCCGGTTCTGTTTCGATCAGCGAGAAATTCTTGAGATGCATATCCGAATTGCCCGCGACAAACGAAACGACCAGCCGCAGGAACAGTTCGGACAGATCCAAACCCGTCCGCACGGAATATCGGGAAACGATCTTCGCGCAGCGCTCATAGGAACCGCGATACTTATCTACGGTCAATCTTTCATCCAGTTGGCAAAAGTCCTCCATCGCGTACTTTTGCACGCGAACCCGCTGTTTGCCGGTGATCTTCCGATCGATGCGCTTTGTGATGTACGCAAACTGTCCGTTCATCCGAAGCAGCGCGTGCGGCACGGTCCTGACGCCTGCCTTTTCCGCAATTCGCATGGCAAGGTCTTCGGCTTCCGGCAGATTGCGGTACTCCGGCGTCTGCGGTTTCAAAATGTAGCCGGTCGGGTAATTGACCAGCGTCAGGCGCGGCGCATCCTTCTGCTCCAGATGCAGCGACATCTTCCGCTGTACGCCGGGCACGGTCAGGCCCTTAAACACAGATTCCGTCACATACGAGGCAAGCGCTTCTTCGCTTAAATCCAATGCGGGCAGCGTATCCGTTCCGAAGAATTTGCGGATGCAGCGCGTATGCCAGCCGCAGTTGCTTTCCTCCGGCAAAATCGGTTTTCCGCAGCATAAGCACTTCATTGTTCCGCCTCCTCGATCCGCACCGCGCCGATACAATCCTTGCAGGCAACCAATAGCAGTCCGAAGCGGTCGTTCTGATCCAGCTTCCAGTTTTTGCTTACGATATGCAAAAGCCACCCCTCCGGAATCAGCCCGTCGAAGAATGGGAACAGAACGTTCGATTCATACGGCGCTTCCCGAAGCGGAAGGGTCAGAGAAATTGCTTGAGCGTCGGGCAGGGTCAGATAGTCTGCGTCATACGCGAACCGATACCCGCTGTCTGTTTCCGAAAGGAACCCGGCAAAACGGTCTCGCACATAGACAGATGCCTTTCGATACGCGCTCATTCGTCATCCGCCTTTCCCGGCACCGCTTTCATGCCGAACATGGCAAGCGCCTGATTGACCTTGTCCATCCGCACCGTTTCCTTGCCCTGCTCCAGATCTCGGACAAAGCGCAGCCCGAGCCCTGCGCGCACGGCAAATTCCTCCTGCGTAAGTCCCGCAGCTTTTCTGTTTTCTTTGATAAATGCTCCGATGTTTTTCATGCGTCAATTTTATACCTTATCGGGTATATTGTCAACTCTTTTCTTCAGTTTTATACCACATCGGGTATATTATAATAGTATATCTATATAATTATACCCGTTAAGGTATAATTTCTTTATTAAACAAGACAACAGAGCGAAAATGAATGCGTCTTGAGAGAAAACAAGACATCGACACATCAAGGCCAAAAGCGAATGGGCGCTTCGGGCTTTGTCGTATTTCTATTGTCAGGATATCCCTTATGTTCATATGTATTATATCCTTATTATTTCGCGACTTTTATTTTAGTTTTTTCTGCACTTTTGTTTTATATTTTTCGTTTTTTCTGGACGAGGAACAGCTCAAATAAACATCCCCATTTAGATGGAATGGCTCCGCCGCATGAACACCATCCGCGCTCGCGCAGAGGAGATAGTAATCCGGGAAGTGGTCTACGGGGAATAGCTATACCGTGAAAGATCAAAGCCCGAAGCGCACAAACGCTTCGGGCTTTGATCTACATATTTTATTCTTCTTTGTTTTCATTTTTAGCTGTGGCAGTTAGTTCCATCATCTTCCGAAAATAGGTCTCGCCATCAATCTCCTCATCGGCATATTGTCTCATCAATTCATCAATTTGAGCCTTTAATTCATCTCTGGTCATTTTTTGCTCTCCTTTCTATCGCTAAAATCCGGTAACATCTCTTTGCTTTACTATTAGGAAGTTCTATTCAAGCGTCTGGAAACTGAGTTCCTTTATATTACTATCTAAACAATGTTTACTATGAAGTTCACAATGAAAAATACTGCTATTCCCAAGATGACAATAGCCCAGATGCCACCGGTAACAACTTGAAGACCATCGACAAAATTATGAAGTTTTGAATCATCTTGAATAGTCCATTTTTTTGTAATGACCGCAACAAACGTTCCAATTTTGGAAAAAGGGGCTGCCAAATCGTGTCCCAACACTGATAAATATGCCTCACCTGACGAACTGTAGATATTTTCTTTTTTGCATTTGAACAAGTATATCAAAACAAAAAACAGATAAACCGCTCCAAATATAGCCAACATATACAGCATCTTTGAATCTTTCATTGATATTGATCCAAGAACAGTAAGTAACATCGCCCATAAAGCGGTTCTTCTTAAAAACCCAAAAACGTAAGACATGCTTTACACCCCTAAATCAATCATATATCAATTCCAATAGCATAAATAAGGACCTGAATACCCTTCTATTATACTTCATTAGTTGAGCCACCGCACTTTGGACATCTTGGAATACAACCAAAAATCAATCCGCCATTTCCGTAGCGACGGAATCTATATCCGCAATCTACACACTCAAAATCGCCATAATCATCAGGAGATGCCCCCGGTTCACCGCAAATAGGGCATGGGGGATTACCATATCCATCAAAAAGGCCATCCTTATCCGGTCTCATGGACCATCTATGCCCACAATCATTACATATAAAATTCTTTCTCATTTTCTTCCTCCAGTCATACAATCCCATTTGTTTTCATTGTAACCATGCACGGGTTAACTATTGTTTCTCCCGGTTGTAGCGTAATACCTCTCTCTGCCGCTTCCAAGAGCTTTTTCTCTGAAGCATTCCACCCTTCATGTAATTGCCTAATAAACTCTGAACGGGGAAAAACCTTTGTAATACCTTCAACTTCTATGGAAACCATCTCATCTTGAAGCTGTTGATTTACCACTTCTTGTGCTGTGCCGGAAATTGCAGTATTCATAGGGATATTCTTTTTCTCAGGAATAATTCTTTTCCCTAATTCATTTATCGGTATATTGACTTTCTTCCCGCTGACAACAATCGTTACAACCGTGCCGGTAACTGCTAAAATAACAGCTGTAGCGGCCACCACTTTTTTGTTCTTCTTCAACCACTTCTTCAATCTTTCAAACATTCTTAACTTCTCCTTCTTTGTTATTTAGCCCGATAATAGCTAAAATAGCAGCGCTTAATACCACTCCGCAACCAACCAACAGCATAGGCCAAACACCGGAAATTGATTTGCGTTGCTCTGGTTTTTTCATTATCGCTGGCGCAAGCAGTTTTGCCTTTTCAAGAACCGCCTTTCTATCATCCGTTGTGTAATCGTCAGGATGATCAATCAAGACTTCGAGCAACGTCCCGAGAATATGCCTCTTTTCAGAATTCTCGTCTGTAGTATCTTTATCGATCTCATCTTCAAGCAGCTTCTTGATTGCAAGATACTGGATTTTTGATAACTTCACTCCCTTCTTGTTCTTTAAATCGTAGTTCTCCCAAGCGCTGATCGATTGCCTCGATACTTCAAGTTGATCGGCTAGGTCTTTTGCCGTCCAACCAGCACACGTCCTCAAAAGTGGCAAATACTGTTGCATTCTTTCTTCGTTCGTCATAATGATTCACCTCTTGTGTAATATTGTACTACCATATTATTATGATGTAAAGTTTCTTTACGTTAATATATGAAATATTTACATATAGTGTGATTACAAAAAGATAGAAACAAAGCTCGAAGTTCTGAAGCGCCTTGGGCTTTTCATCATGATTACACCACTTATACGAAAAAAACAAGCGCAGCCCTGGAGGTCCATGCTGCGCCTTGTTTACATGTCGTTTTAATGACTCTATGAGATTAGTCGTGATCCGGAAGTTCTTCCTTTTCTCGACTGTTTTGAAACATCTGAGCCAAATTGATCGTAGGTAGAATCACGGGATTGATGTTGGATAGCGACGTGAGTATCGTTACCGTGGATCTAAGATAGGGATATAGTATCGATGTTGCATTCATTTGCATCAATGGTTGTGCCTGTTCTTCATTGTCCAATTCAAAGAATCCTTGCAAACGAACAGATACATAGAAAGGAATGTCTCCTTCATCTATAGCATCTTCTTCATTGTTTCCTATTACGATACCCAGTATCAAAGAATAAGTGTGCTCTCCTACTTTATGAATCTCTTGAGAAAAAGAAGGATTCAATTCAAATTTATTCTTTCCAGTATCTTGTAATCTCGAGATAAATTGAGCTTCAAGAACAGAATACCCTTTAAACTGTAATATACTTTTTACCGGTTTCATGAAGCGTTATCCTCCGTATTCATAACTGTGAATTTTACTATATTGGTATTGCAACGCATACTATTAAAAGAATACATTTCTCCACTATAATATGTAGTGGAACAACCGTAAAACTGTCTTAACACGCGATCAATTCTTTGTCTCTCCGCTTCCGTCAATTTGTCTTTGTTTTTGTTATACAACAGCATAAATGCATTAGTATCATTGACCAAATAAATCAGGTTATTTGGAACTTCGTCTTGAATATAACCGTTCTCATATCTGGAGATAGTCTTTTCTCCAAAGCCTAACAGTTTTGCAAACGCCGATTGCGATAATTGATACTTTTCTCTGATTTGCTTAATTTGAGCAGGCAACAAAAGCTTATGTTTATGTTGGTACGCGCGATATGCCTTTTCTACGTTTTCTTCATCTAATTTCGCGTTCCATAATCTTTTGCCGCAAACTGAACACGTGCATATGCGAGCATCAATGGTCACATCTTCTCCCTTAACGGGGTATGTTTCCTTGAAAAACTGCATATCACAATCTACAAGAGATAAGCAATTTGAACAGAATGATTTCATCTGAAAGATCCTCCTATTTCATTCGTGACAAGTCTATGCGGTCAATGTGGAAGCTCATGATCAGCAACGTGTCATATCCCGTATTGTGATCTCCATAGGACAGTTTAATGTAAATATCTCTTCCTTGATAGTGATAATTAAACTCCCACACTTCAGGAAAAGACGGTACGTTTCGATTTGGAGATGGTCCTCGATAATAATCATTGATTTGTAAATCGTAAAGAATATCGAAAACATCATCCTTTTTCCAACCGAAAAAAGACATTGTTTGCATGAACTCTTCTCTTTCCCACACTATAATTTTATTCGCATCTTGAGGAAGAGTATCAATGGCATCGCGAACATTTTTGAATAATGTTCTTAACCGTTCCTTTTTTTCTTCGGATAATCGCATGCATACAAAGCCTCCTCCCTCGCGTATGTTGGTATCATATGATACCATTCTGTGCGCGAGTTGTCAACTATTATTTTATGACTTGCCCCTATAGTATGACCTAATCTAGAATCCTATTCTTATATTTGTGTATTTTTACAATGCCATTTATGGGACAGCGAGAAGTTTTCATTCACCGGACCCATATCTCGCGCCCGGTGCATCGGATTCATTGAATCGAGAGAAAAGGGCTTTCAAATGCTTGTCGGTTGGCACAAAAAATGGTATAATAATTTGAATGATTTGAAAGGAACGTCGCCATGTACAAAGATCCCTTTGAAGAATACCTCCGCGCGCAGGAACCGGGTCGCAAACAGCTCGGTTACGCATGGCAGACAGCCGTGGGCTTACAGAAGGTGGACGATCTTGAACCTTCCCGGTATCTGATCGAGACGGCGAAAAAAAGCATCGAGGGAGAAATCACGCTGGATACGGCAAGCGAGCTGATCCATCGGTATTATGAGCAGCGCCCGAAATCTGCCGAACCTCGCACGGAGGAGGCGGACAAGGTCTCTGTCCGTATTGCGCAAATCCTGTCCGAAAAGGCGTTTATCTTTTCTGCAACGCAGTACCTTTCGATCCACAAGCGGCTGTTCGAAGGCATTTATTCGCATGCTGGAACCATTCGTGATTACAATATTACAAAAAAAGAGTGGGTCCTGGACGGAGATACCGTTCTGTACGGCGGCGCAAGCGAGCTGAAAGCCACTCTGGAGTACGATCTGGCCGCGGAACGCGCGTTCCGCTATCATGGGCTCTCCATGAACGAAGTGATCCGTCACCTCGCCGCGTTCGTGTCACGCCTCTGGCAGATCCATGTGTTTGGTGAGGGCAACACACGCACGACGGCGGTATTCTTCATTCAGTATCTGCGCTCGCTCGGCTTCGATGTGACCAATGACACCTTTGCCGAAAACGCCTGGTATTTCCGCAACGCCATGGTTCGCGCCAACTATACGAATCTCACAAAGGGCGTTCGGGAAACGACGGAGTATCTCGAACTGTTCCTCCGCAACCTGCTGCTCGGCGAACGCAATGAGCTGAAAAACCGCTATCTGCATATCAGCGGGCAGTTCAAACCGGATCAAAGCGGGAGAAATCAAGACATTGAGAGCAGAAAACAAGACATTGCTGATAGAAAACAAGACATTGAAGTCTTCTTTCCCTATGCCGATTTGTTGAAAACCGCAAATAACAATGAAACAGCCTTGCGTCATACAAGGGAACTGTTCGATGCCTTTGGCTTCCAAGGCGTATTTGGCAGAAAAGATGTCTGCGAAATCACGCATCTTTCCCCTGCAGCAGCGTCTGTCCTTTTGAAAAAGCTGCTTTCCATCGGTGCGATCGCTCCGGTTTCTGGACAAGGGAAAGGCAAGTATCGGTTCAAAAAGCAATAACTCCGGCAGCACGCTTTCCGATTCGTTGAATCCATGAATGCAGCACATACGGGAGGAAGCAAATGTTTTACGGTTGGGAAACAGCGACGATCCGGGACGCGAACGGGCTGACGCCGCGGGATTATTATGACCGGCTGAAATCGGTCTGGGCGGCGGACACCTGCGCGCCGCGCATGCGGCAGGACTGGAGCCCTGAGAACCCGACGCTCGGGCAATGCTCGATCACAGCGTTTCTGATGCAGGATATTTACGGCGGAAAGGTACTCGGCGTGCCGCTCCCGGACGGCAATTATCATTGCTTCAACGTCGTCGGCGACTGCGTGTTCGATCTCACAAGCGAGCAGTTTCAAGGCGTTTCGCTCGACTATACAAACTGCCCCGAACAATCCCGTGAAACGCACTTTACGAAAGAGGAAAAGCGCCTGCGCTACGAGCTTTTGAAGCAGCGCCTTCTGTCCGACGACGAGCAGATCGACCTCGTCGCAAAACGCCTCCTCGAAGAATACCGCCCGGCCTTCCTCAAGCTGGCGAATGACGATAACGACGGAGAACAATAATCCGCAATAACGAAGCGCAGCCCAGTCTTTTCGGACTGCACTTTGCAGTAATGTACTTATCACGCCACGGCGTTGGAATTCACCTGTTCGATCGCTTTGCGGATGCCCTGCCAGACCGTAAGATCGGTAAAGATATCGACAATGCTGCCCTGATCCGTAAACGGCGGCTCCTGCAGCACGGACAGATCCTTCATGACGCCGTTGTGGACGATGTATTCCACGATCTGGTTCACAAAGTAGATCTGTCGACTGTCGAGATTCGCGTCGTTCAGATACGCCGCAAACGCCTCCTTCGCCGCATTCATGTCCATACCGACGATCTCGCGCACAAATTCGCCGAGCGGTTTCTTTCCGTACTCCGCCTCATATTCGGCTTTCGTTCCGACTTCGCTCCAAAGGATCTGTTCGAGCGCCTGCACATCGATTGCGGTCAGCGGCACATTGCTGCGAAGCTTTGCAATCACGACATGATCGCGGTGCTGCCGCACATAGAATTCCGCCTTTGCCTTGTAGTTCTTCAGATCGTCGTTCTCGAGCTCCGATTCTTTCCAATCGATCGAAAGGATCTCGTCGTCGAAATTCGTATCATATCGGATCTTGGCAACCGGGATATACTTGATCAGATCGCGCAGATTTTCACGAATATTCTCAAATTCATTGATGCCCGCGTTCTCCACATAATCAGTATGCAGGATCTTGTTGATCAGCTCCGACTGCGCCATGATCTCCGGAATATTGGCGACGTTGGCAATTGCGCTGACCTTCTTCATTAGATCGCTTCTTGCCTTGCCGTACTTCTTTCCTGCTAGGTATGCAAGCTCGATTCCGTACAGCAGCGCGTCGAAGCGCAGCGCCTTCGCGTCGTCCTCCTCCGGCATGATCAGCGGCGCAAGCTCCTGCCCGATCACAAGCGTGTTCTCGTACGTCAGCGCCTTATAATTTTCCGGATCGGAATACAGCTCCACATATTTCAGATGCTGTTTGACCGCAAAGTTCTCACGGTTCAGTTCGCGCACCTTTTTCACCATGTCGTCCACCAGCGTCTTGCGGAATGCGATGAGCTCCGGCGTCTGATAGGCGATATCCTGTAGTTTATAAGCAATCTGCGCTTTCAGATGGAAGATCGCTCCCTGCAGCGCGATCATATTTGCGGTCGGTCTTCCTTTGTTCATGCGGAAGAACTCAAAGTTGCCGCAAAAATCAAAGATATAGAACTTCTGCTTGTCCGCGCCGTCCAAAAGCCCCGGACAAAGCCGCGTCCCGCGCCCGATCATCTGCCAGAACTTCGCCTTGCTCATGACCTTCTTGAAGAAGACCAGGTTCAGCACCTCCGGCACGTCGATGCCGGTGTCGAGCATATCCACGGAGATCGCGATCTGCGGCAGTTTTTTCGGATCGGAAAACTCGTCGATCGCGCTCTGCGCATAGGTCATATAGTTGTCGATCACCTTTGCATAGCCGGAAAGCTGCGGATATTCGTGGTTGAAGATCTCCAGAACCTTCTCCGCGTGCGCGTGGCTCTTGGCAAAGATGATCGTCTTGCCGATTTTGTTGCCGTAGTCAATCTTCAGCCCCTCGGTCATCAGCACGTGCAGCACTTCCTTGATCGTGTCCTCGTTGAAGATCCACTCGTTCAGCGCCGACGACGCGATCCGCTCCGGCAGCTCGCCGTTTTCATCGACAAACGTGTCCTCATACGCCGCCTTGTCCTCGTCGGACAGATCGTCGTACACGATGCCCTGCTGAATGAATTTCAGCGTCGTCTCGACCGAAATGAAATCCACAAGGTACCCGTCTCTGACCGCCTGCGCAAGCTCGTAGCCGTAGGTCGGGACGCCGTTTTCGAGATCGAAGATCTCATACGTATTCTTGTCGATCTCATCCTTCGGCGTGGCGGTCAGGCCCACCAGAGGCGCGTCAAAATAGTTGAAGATATCGCGATACTTGTTGTAGATCGAACGGTGCGCCTCGTCGCAGATGACCAGATCGAAATGCCCGCACGTAAACAGCTTGCCCTGCTCATCCTCGATCGCGTCGATCACGTTCATCATCGTCTGATAGGTCGAAAAGACGCAGTGCGCGGTATAGTTGTCCTTCTCCTCGCAGAGATTCGTCACGGAAAGATCGGGCAGCAGATTCACAAAATTGCGTTTCGCCTGCGTCACCAGAGAATTGCGGTCGGCAAGGAACAGGATATTTTTCACCCACCCGTGCTGCAGAAGCACGTCGCACAGCGCGATCACCGTGCGCGTCTTGCCGGAACCGGTCGCCATGACGAGCAGCGCCTTGCGCCGGTTCTTTGCGCCGAACGCGTCGCACACCGCCTTGATCGCGCCCTCCTGATAGTACCGCCCCGCAATGTCGCGGTTTACCATCACATTTTTCAGGCTCGTGCGCATCGTCTGCAGATTGAATAGCTTTTCAAGATCGCGCTTCGACCAGATCGCCGCGCATCTGCGCTCGGGGTACAGGTTGTCCTGAATGCGCGTGTCAAAGCCGTTTGTGAGGAAAATCACCGGGCGGCGATGGTATTTCTGCTCCAGAAGATCGGCGTAGAGCTTTGCCTGCTGCCGCCCTTTACTGACATCCACACAGGTGCGCTTTGCCTCGATCACCGCAAGCGGCCTGCCGTCGTCGCCGTAAAGCACATAGTCCGCATAGCCGACCTCGCTCCTGTTCGGCATGCCGAAAAGCTCGACCTCGTTCTGCCAGTCCTTGCCCTCTTTCCAGCCCGCATCGGTGAGCATCGCGTCGATATAGAGCTTGCGCGTCTTGTATTCCGAAAGCTCGAGGGGCTTCGGAACGTAGCTTTGCTGCTGCTCCTCTCTGCGCGCGGTCAGCTCCGCTTTCAGCGCGGCGTTTTCCGCAAGCAACGCCGAAAGCTTCTGTTCCGCTTCCGGAGAATTGCCTTCCCCTTGATGGGGAAGGGGGACCGCTTGCGGTGGATGAGGTGTCGCCGTCAACAAAGACGGATCAAACTCCCGCGGCTCGTAGTGCTCCGCATAGCAGCAGGCGACGAAATCCATGAACCAATAGAGGTTTTCCACGCACAGCGCCGCCTGCTCCTGCGTGATCTTCTTGCCCGAATGCGCGGCAGTGTTCGCAACGTGCCGGATATAGTCCATGCGCGTCAAAAGATCGCGGTCCACCACGCTGCGGAAATCCTCGGTGCTCATCAGCGCGTTCAGCGTATCCTGATACGGCGCTTCGAGCGCCGCGTCCACCGAGTACATCCACTTGACGGCAAACTCCATCGCCCGACGACAGCCGATCACGCACGCTGCGGCGTCGATCGCATACAGCCGTTCCGCGCCGATCGCCGCTTCCGCAAACCCCGTAAACTGCGGCTCGGATTGTAAGAAATCAAAGTTGGTCATGGAGACCTCCTTGTTTGTTTTACCAGTTGAATTCTCTGCCAATTTCAACGAGACAAAACGCAAATGTAGTTTGCTGATGTGCGTTATCCATCCCGCGAACTGCTTCACACAGATCGTGCATTGCCTTTACCGCGTCCGCAACCTTTTTATTTTGATCCGCTTCATATTGCTGTTGATGCTGCATCATATGATGATAACTGTCGGCGTTCACATATTGCGGATTGAACATCATAGTCTGAAAATAATCATTCATGTTTCTTCCTTCCCTTATAGTTATAGATTATTAATTATTGACAAGAAGTTAATTTATGAACGAATTTGCCATACTGATGCTTTTCCTTTTCTTTAACAAAATCATCTTTTGATACAGCGCTAAAAGAAAAATTATTTGGCATCTGTTTAGCATCGATTATTATGTTAGTCTCCCCTCCAACCTCTTTGTCAAAACCAGTTTTCAGTTCGCCGTATTTTTCTTCCCACAGTTTTGGATTGTTATTCTTTGCTATCCTTAAGTATTCGATTACTTCTTTTGTCTCAATCTTTGCTTTATTGATTGCACTATGCCATTGAATTAAAGTGTTTTTATCAACATCATTAGGAACAAGCATTATTTTATCATGAATGATAAAATAACCACCGCAAAGATTCTTGAAAGTAATTGTATAGCTCAAAACCGGCAAATTCTCTGCTCGCAATTCTCGTAATGAATCAAAAAGATATGCTCTTTCATCACCAGCAAACATTAAATCAAAGCTTCTTTCTTCCTCTGCGATTAAAACGGTCATTTGCTGAGTACCAGACTGCGCCTTATACTCTTTGCCATCGCGAATAACTGATAATTCAGCACAAATATCTATTTCTACCGCCGGAAATGATGATGCATTATACAACGATCCACTATAATGGTATCTTGAAAGGAAACTATACTCATCACTCGGCGGAGTATAGAACAATCTTGGCTTATCAATATCAAGATAATCTCCTTTTACGACCAATAATGGTTGCTGTGCAGTTTCACGTTCTTTCTGCATTTCTTCTAATTGTTTTGAAGTTATATCAATCTGTTTTGTTACAACAAATATGTTGATAGCGGTACATATCGCAACGAAAAACGATGAAACACCTGCAACAGAACTAATAAAATCAATTTTATCATTCTTGCTAGATAAAATGCCAAGTAAAACAAAAGAAAGGACCAGTATAGCAACAACTATATAAGAAAATACTCTAATTCTTTTCATACCCCACCTCCTGCTTTTCGCTCATTCATATGCCCAAAAAGGAACCTCTTGATAAGTCTTTACATATAGATCAATTACGTAGCGACGCGCTTCATTTATTTGATCCTCATTATCGTCATAATCATTTACAAGTACTTGGATTATGTCAAGTGGATCTAATTCTTGCCCTAGTATATCATGCTTTAATACACATAGAATTGCACACCACATATACAATGCCGTAGACTTTGGCTGATTTGAATAAGCAGGTTGATGTAGTTTGCTTTCAATCGCGAAAATGCGACCAGTCTCTTTTCCGCCATATTTTAGCGTATTCATTTTATATAAAGCAATTTTATCTATCTTTGTAAGGTTGCTATATCGCTGTTCATAATTCTTACGTTCTTGTTCAGTTATGTTCTTATTGTCTTTGATATGTGTCACTCTAACAGCGTCAAACCAATAATCAAAGATATCTTTTAGTTCTTTTGAATAATTCGTCTTATAAAACTCCAGTTCCTTTAGTTTTAGAGTAAACTCTCGATCTCGTCTAGCTTCTGCTTCATTCATTTTCTGAATGATGCCATCCGAAAACTTTTCAATCGCTGTAGATATCATTTCTTCTCCGGGAAACCCCATTATTCTTTACCTCCAAAGTATTTTTGCATCAATGCCTGTTTCATCTGTTCGAGTTTGTTCAGCCCTTGTTGAGTTATTGTTTTAGTTCTCATCATCTTATCTACAAAATCATAATACTGATCTTGGGTTTTCTTCGGTGGTTTTATTATTTGGAATGCTGAAACTATCGGCACATTCAAGTTTGGCATTGTTTGTCCCACCGCCATTTCCTCAATCGTTTCCTTGAACGAAGGGAATGAAATAATCTTTTGTATGAAATCTGCTCGCAGATCGCCCTTGCTTCGAATTATCAAGCTCCCTGTTCCGCAAAGCAATCCCTCCTGTTCCACAACAGCGCATCTGCCCATCTCTCCACGTCGTCCAAGTACAACATCTCCAACTTTTAGGTGATAGACTGCCAGTTCCGCATATTTTTCATCTGATACAGTCAATTCATGATCAGGAACAATCTTTCCGCTGACAATGTGCGAAGGATTCACCAGTGCATGTCCTCCAACGATGTAATCCTCTTTATGTAAAAGAGAACCAAATGGTCCGATTTTAATATCGGCTTCATTGGATAGTGGCACTGTTTCCCATTCTTTAGGGTTACTGACAGGATCCCCAAACATCTCGACAAAGCGGGATTTGACGAGATCATCCAGCTTTTGCAGCTGCTTTTTCCGCAGGGAGATCAATTCATCTATCTCATCGAATATTATCGTTATTTCATCCTGTTCTTTTCTTGAAGGAAGCGGAACAGGATATTTAGCTACCTGCTTTGGTTGCGCTCTTGTTAATGACCCTCCAATTCCCGCAACCTGCGAGTTTATCAACATGCGAAAAGATGGAGAACTGAAATAGTGTTTTAGATAGTTTGGATTGATTTCCGGATTTCGCACAATGATCCATTCCGAGGATGCTAACAATTGATAATCGGTACGATGCTTTACAACCCATACACGGTTTATTCGCGGATTGATTTTGCAGATCAGTACATCATTATCTTCTACTGTGACTTTCGTAGAACCTATTTCTTTTCCTTGTATGATTTCGGGATAATCGTTATCATAGCTCGGCACACTATATAGTTCATAATACTTATCTGGATAATCCATCGGATTCACAGATTGACTTGTGTACTGATTGATCTCCGAAAGCGTTTTGACATTCGTCATTGTACCAACCCCTCCAAATCCTTCAGACCTGCGGCGATCTGCATTTCGAGATTGTTCAGTTCCTTCAGAATTTCGCTGGTCGGCGGGTATTCCACGGGCTTATAATCCGTCTGTTTGTATTTGTTGATCGAAAGATCGTAGCCGTTTGCCGCGATCTCGGCTTTCGGAACGAGGAAGGACTGAGCCGTGCGGGGACGGTCGGCTTCGGCGTCGAGCGCACGAAAGCGCTTGACGATATCGGGGATGTCGTTGTCCTTGGTCGGCGTGCGCTTGTCGTCCAGAGAGAAGCCGTCCGCTTGCATATCATAGAACCAGACCTTGTCCGTGCCGCCGTGCCCGGTCTTGGTAAAGATCAGCACCGCGGTACTGACGCCCGCGTATGGTTTGAACACGCCGGAGGGCATGGAAATGACAGCTTCGAGGCGGTTTTCTTCGATCAGCGCTTTGCGGATCGCCTTATGCGCGGTAGATGAACCGAACAGCACGCCGTCCGGCACGATGCACGCGCAGCGACCGCCCGTGCGCAGCATTTTCAAAAACAGTGCAAGGAACAAAAGCTCGGTCTTGCGGGTTTTTGTAATCTTCAAAAGATCGGTCGAAACGATGTCCGCGTCGAGCGAGCCCTTAAACGGCGGATTTGCAAGGATCAGCGAATACTTCTCGCGGTCGGGGTTCTGATCGGACAGGCTGTCGCGGTATTCGATATAGGGATTTTCGATGCCGTGCGCGATCATGTTCATGGCGCCGATGCGCAGCATGGTGCGGTCCATGTCGAAGCCGTGGAACATGTGGTTCATGTAATGATCCTTCTTCTGCCGGTTGAACAGGAACGCGCGGCGCTCCGGCTCGTTCAGATACTCCGCGGTCGCCACCAGAAAGCCCGCGGTGCCGCAGGCGGGGTCGCAGACGGTCTCGTCGGGCTGCGGATCCATCAGCTCGACCATCATGCGGATGATGTGGCGCGGCGTGCGGAACTGCCCGATCCTGCCGGACGCGGAGATCTTTGAAAGGATATATTCGTAGACGTCGCCCTTCGTGTCGGTTTCCTTCTGCTTTGCGATCAGCTCATAGATGGCATCCATGCTGTCCACGACCTTTGAGAGCATCAGCGGCGTCGGGATCATGAAGATCGCGTCGTCCATGTACTTTGCGTAGGCGCTGTTTTTATCGGAATGCAGGTTTTTGATGAAAGGGAAGACCCACTCCTGCACGACGGAATACATCTTGCCCGCCGGGAAATCGCGGAAGACGCTCCACTTGAGCTGTGTGCCGTTGACCTTGTTGCCGCCGATCTCCACTTCTTCGGCGAAAATGCTCTCATACGGCAGTCCGAGCATGGCGGCCTCCTTTGCCTTGAGATTGTCGGCGTCGTCGAGGTCGCGGATGAACATCAGATAGGTCATCTGCTCCACGACTGTCAGTGGGTTTACGATCCCGCCCGCGGCAAAGACGTCCCACAACGCGTCGATTCTGTTTTTCAGTTCTCCCGTGATCATTTTTCTGCCTCCCGATTCCATGTATAGGATGTGTAGCGACCGCCGCCGATCTTGATGATCTCGCCGCGTTCCAATAGTTCCGCCAGCGCGCGCTGAACCGTCACCTGACTGATGTCCGGGCACAGCGCCATGATTTCGCTCTTGGTGATTGTGCCGATGTGCGCGCGGATCAGCTCGCGGATGCGCGTCGATTTGGAATTGCCGCTGTTTTTCAAAAGCTTCAGTCGATCATCAAACGCGCGATACGCCGCAACGATGATGCCCAACAGATACCGCACGAACGGGGCGTAATTGTTCGTTCCCTCGTACCAATCCTGCGAGCTTTCGGCGAGCGCTTCGTAATAGGTTTCCTTGCTGTCCGCGATCAGTTTTTCAAGACTGATGTACTTCCCGACGGTGTAGCCTGCGCGGTACAGTAACAGCAGCGTACAAAGCCTGCTCATGCGGCCGTTGCCGTCAGCGAACGGATGAATGCAAAGGAAGTCCAGAATAAACATCGGGATCAGCAGCAGCGGATCGTACTCCGGATCTTTGATTACGTCATCGAATGCCGCGCAGAGATCGTCTATCGCCTGTGGCGTCTCCCAGGCAGGCAGCGGCACAAAGCGCACGCGGCGCGTGCCGTCCGGCAACTCCTCCGAAATCACGTTATCCGCTGCCTTGAAGCTGCCGCCGATGGATTTGCCGCTGAATTTGTACAGATCGCGGTGCAGCTGCAGGATCATCGACGGACGCGGCGGAATGTACGCGTAGTTTCCATGAATCGTGGAAAGCACGTCGCGATAGCCCGCGATCTCACGCTCGCTGCGGGTTTTCGGCATGGTCTTTTGCTGCACAAGTTTTTTCAGACGGTCGTCCGTGGTGATGATGCCCTCAATGCGGTTGGACGCCTCGGTGCTTTGGATCATCGCGATTTCCAGAAGTTGCTCGATGGCTTCGCTTTCCGGCTGTACGGATCGTTCGCCTTTTTGCTCGTGGATCGCTGTCAGCATGGCGACAATGTCCGGCTGCAGGAGCTTCGGATATTCGGTTTTGAAATCAAATGTAAGCATATACGCCCTCGAGTTCATTCTTGCCTCTATTTTACGCTTCATCCTTATCATTGTCAATTCAATTTAATCATTTTGCGATAAAATGATCAAATTAAAAACG
>ONMC01000134.1 GCA_900318745.1 uncultured Eubacteriales bacterium | reverse complement strand
TCTCTGTGTATCCAAGGGCAACGCCTGCGGTCTTTACTGCAGCGTATCCTCCGAGGAAAGCGAAAGATGAGCCCAGGAATACGGGTACTTTTCTGTTGGTCACCAGGTGCATGAACAGCGTAGCCAGTCCTGCGAAAAGCAGCGTCGTGGAAACGCTTAATCCTGTGATGATGGGGACCAGCACCGTCGCTCCGAACATGGCGAACATGTGCTGAAGTCCGAGAACTGCTACCTTGCTGTAACCCAGTTCTTTTCTTGCGTCATAAATGGCGTTTTGCGGTTGAGATTTTCCCATTGTTTACCTCCTGAATGGTATCTGAATCAGTATATCACGCCCTGCCCGCTCTGACAAGCATTTCCGGAAAAAAGCTGCGAGCGTTCCGAACAGCGGCGGGCGTCAGCGAACGGTGAACGAATGCGTAATCACATAGCTGACCGTACCGTTCCGATCTGTAACCGCAACACGATAAATGTACGTTCCGGCGCTCAGCTTTGCGAACTTCATCTTCGCATCGAGCGTATGTACGTCGAAAGATTTCGCATTCGGATTTGCGCTTGCTTCAAACCGCTTCTCGCCGTCTATGGTGTACACGGAAAGGGTGACCTTGTTGATCTTCGCCGCTGAGCTTATCGTTCCCTTGATGCTGAACGTCTTGCCTTTTTGGAGTGTGCCTGACGGATACGTCATCTTGCTCCCCTTGACGTCGGACTTCACGATGCGGAAGGAACCGGTCCAGGTCTTTTCCGCGTTCTCGGTAACTGCGCGCAGCCGATAGGCGTATTCCCCCTCGTTCAGCTTTGCAAAGCTCAATTCGTGATCCATATAATAGATCGATAGCTGACCGCAGTCCGGACGTGCGTCGCTTGCGCAGACGACTTTGCCGTTCCGATCGTATACTTCGATATCCACCCACGTGATCGGCGAGCCCGCCGTAATCAATCCGCTGATGGTGAAGGATCTGCCCTTTGCCAGCGCGCCGGACGGAAGAATCGCCTGATTCAACTCGAGTGTATGTGACGCTTCGCCGATAATCTTAAACTCGACTTCGGTGCTGACCCCCTTGTAATGACCTTTTCCGGTCACCCGGGCAATTGCTGTACCGACCTTCGTATTGTTCGCGTAGGAAACCGTATAATCGGTTCCTTCTTTCAGCGTCGCGGATCCGAACGCAACACGGACGGCAGGCTTGACGGCAGAGCCGGTATATACGCAGGAAGCCGGATTCTGAACGGATGCTGTGATATCCGATCCGTAGATGCGAACGCCATAGCACAACGACTTGTTAAAATACCCGAGCGTATATGTTTTGCCGTCAATTTTGACGGTCTTTCCGGACGAAGTGTTCTTTGCGCTGTCGGCATTGTACGCTTTCTGATCGATAAAGCAGTATTTCACGCCGGATTTCGCGTTCATCGCGTTGATCATGATGCCGCTTCCGATATAAATACCGACATGCGTGATCTTTTCGGCACTGCCGTAACAAACAACGTCGCCGGGCTGCAGATCCTTGCGCTCGATCAAAACGCCGACCTTGGACAGCTGTTTTTTGTTGAATGTGCTTGTCGTAAACGGTATCTTCACATTGTTCTGTTTATACACATAGCAGACAAGACCGATGCAGTCGAAAGATTTCGATCCCTGCGTCCCTTTCTGATACGGTTTCCCGTACTGCTTCTTTGCCAGCGCCACAATGCTGTTTGCATCATAAACGTGTGCAGTGTCCGCAAACGACGAAAGCGGAATCACGAGAACGGAAAAGCTGATGATGAGTGCGATAAGCAAAGAAATGATCTTTTTCATGATGGTTGCTCCCCCTCTGATTTGTTGTCTGCATCATAGCACATGCGTTTTGCGGATTTGTTTACAGCACTTCTCTGCGCTTTTCAAAGTTGTTGCTTGGAAAAAAACGGTCGTCTGTTGATATTCCGGATACGAAAAAAGCGCCCGAAGGCGCTTTTTCAATTGATGCGTTTTATGCCGTACGATCAGTTCAGCATGCCGTTTGCCGCACCGACTGCAATGAGGATGATGTAGAGCACCCAGAAAACAGCCATAATGATGCTGAGGATCAGACCGACCTTTGCGAGAATGCGGCCGACCTTTGCCTTGCCCGTCAGCTCGCCGAACTGCTCAACATATGCCTTTGCCTTATTGAGACCGATTGCCGAGAAGATGATGCCGAGCACCAAACCGCCCGCAAAAACGAGACCCAGGATGCCAAACGTTAAGGTTTGTGTCGAAAGCTTTTCTTGATCCATTGTTTTACTCCTCTACCCTTTTTATTTCAAACGACCTTCGATCGCTTGCTTGCTACATTATACAACACTTTTCGACAAGATACAAGTCGACCGATGCAAAAGAGTACAAAAAATCAAGACGGAACGTATCCGAAGGCGCTCGTCACATCGGAATTCTGAGTCGAATCATCCTTCTCATGTGACGAAAACTGCTTCATCTCTCGTTTTGCATCGCATTCCGCTTCTTTTCCTGCATGCCGGAACGCACAAAAACGGCAAAGCACATGATGATTTGCACGACCGTCGAGCACGGCGTCGCAAGCCCGATCAAAAACAGCGAGCCGCCTCCGAAGCGCTGCATGACGAATGCAACCGGGATCCGGATGAGAAACGCGCCGCAGATGCCCTGGATCATGACGAACGTCGTTTTCTGGATCCCGTTGAAATATCCGATAAAGCAAAACAGGAAGCAGGTCAAAAGGCAATCGATCGCATACGCTTTCAGGTAATCCCATGCATTTGCGACCGCTTCGGTGTCGTTCGAGAAAATGCCTGCCAGAAGATCGCCCCGGAAAAAGGTCAGCGCAAACATGAGCACGCCGAATACGAAGGACACGGCGATCCCGGCTCTCAGGGCGAGTTTTGCCCGGTCGATCAGTCCCGCGCCGTAGTTCTGCGCGACATACGCAGACATCGACTGCATAAACGCCGCCGGAACAAGCATGATGAACGCGCAGACCTTTTCGGCAACGCCTACGCCTGCCGAAGCGGAAACGCCGATGCTGTTGACGATCGCCAGTATGACAAGGAATGAGATCCCAACCAGAAAATCCTGCAAGGCAATCGGCGTGCCTATACGGAAGATGGATGCTGCGTTCGCCTTTTTCAGTTTGATATGTGTCCGACGGAACGCAAAAGGCAGCTTTGTACGGCGAATAATCACCAGAGAAATCACCACGCTGATAAGCTGTGCAATGACGGTTGCCAACGCAGCGCCCGACGCGCCGAGTCCAAACACAGCGACGAAGAGCAGGTCGCCCGCGATGTTGCAGATGCAGGCGATCCCGACGGCGATCAGCGGCGTTTTCGAATCTCCCAATCCGCGGAAGATGCTCCCGAGCAGATTATATGCGGTGATGATCAAAAAGCCGGAGCCGCAGATCCGAATATAGCTCACGGTCACATCGAACGCTTCCGCCGGCGCCTGCATGAGCTTGGCAAGAAGTCCCGCGCCGAACGCGCTGATGACGGTAAACAGCGACCCGGCTATTGCAAAGATCACGAGCCCCGTTCCGATCGTCTGAGCCGCTTCGTCGGGACGCTTTTGCCCGATCTTTTCTCCGACCGCTACTGTGATGCCCATTGAAAAGCTGACGAGCAGGTTTGTCAGCGTCATCACGATCTGCGAGCCGGTCGACACCGCCGAAACCTCGGCATTTGTGCAGAATTTGCCCACGACCAGCAGATCGACCGCTCCGTACAGCGCTTGCAAAAACATCGCAAACAGCACCGGCAGCATGAATTTCAGCAGCTTCGGCAATATCGCACCCTCTGTAAAATTGTTGTTTTTTGACCATATATAATATTAGTAACATAACAGCATAAATAAAAAATAAAAATAAGAAAGGAGGTGTTGTTATGTTATTTCTAGTAGGCGGATATCGAACATCTAAATCTGGCGTATACATGGAATTGAATGACGCCATGGCGTTTGATTGCATCAAAGAAGCTATCGAACACGCCGATAGTATCGGCCACGCTTATGTAGCCCAGATTAGAGCTGGGTATAAGCCCAATGTTGTATATGAAACAGAGGATTGATTCCTCTGTTTCTTTTTTGTAAGATATTTATAATTATAAAATAAAAACACATATATTTTTGTTTGTAAAATTATTGTTTTTTGACTACATATAATATTAGTAACATAACAGCATAAATAAAAAAATAAAAATAAGAAAGGAGGTGTTGTTATGTTATTTCTAGTAGG
>ONMC01000074.1 GCA_900318745.1 uncultured Eubacteriales bacterium | reverse complement strand
CTGGCATTCCAGATCCAGGATGATATCCTGGATGTGACCGGCAATGCCCAGGAGTTTGGCAAACCCATCGGCTCCGATGTGAGAAATAAGAAGACCACGTTCGTCTCGCTGTTCGGCGTACCGGCCGGAAAACAGAGGGTAGAGCGGTTATCTGAAAATGCACTCAGGAACTTTGATTCTCTGAGCGCAGAGCATGCATTCCTGCGCCAGCTTCTCGAAGAACTGGCGACAAGGCGTAAATGATGATGAACTGGAGCAGTATTATACAGGCGGGCAATGGCAAAAGGATTTTGCGGACGATGAAGCGGGAAAACTTCCGGAAGAACTGAAACGAGGTGTATTGTCGGAAGATGCAGTATACGATCTCATTACGGATCATCACGAAACGATTCTCCGCATGAACCGCATCATCACAAAAGCGATAGAAGGCAAAATGCTCTGAATAACGAAAGGGGACGGGATGAGAAATGCTTGCAGTTTATATCGCAGTCGGAGTTGCAGTTCTGCTTTATCTTCTGTTCTTTCTGGAAAACAGAAGATTCTGTTCTGTCTGCACCGTGTGCGAACATACTGCAATCCGGCAGGCGTTTCGAGTCGTTCAGATCAGCGATCTTCATGACGCCCGTTTCGGAAAAGAGCAATCGAGACTGATCCAAACGATCCGTGAGGCAAAACCCGATTACATCGTGATCACCGGCGATCTGTTCAACAGAAGAAACCATAAAGCGTCCAAGCACGTATTCGAGCTGATAAAAGGGATCCTCGATATCGCACCGGTTTATTTTGCAGAAGGCAATCATGAGTGTGTGATGCTTGAGGACGGCGAACACTATCTTTCTCAGCTCTCCGATCTCGGCGTCAATGTACTGCGAAATGCATATGCGGACGTTCCGCATTGCCGGATCGTCGGACTGAAGCAGTTTGCAAGCACAGGAGAAATCAAGCGGCTGCTGTCAAAGAACCGATGCAATATCGTATTATCGCACCGACCGGAACGCATCGATGTATACAGCGATTCCGGTGCAGATGTTGTTCTTTGCGGACATGCACACGGCGGGCAGCTGCGTTTCGGTCATCACGGGATGTACGCGCCGCAGCAGGGATTCTTTCCGAAATACACGGAAGGCTGGCATCAGCAGAAAAACACAAAAATGTATGTATCCAGAGGCTTGGGGAATACGATCCCGATCCCGCGCGTGTTCGATACGCCGGAATTGAACGTGATTGATTTTCAGCCAATGCAAAAGGAGGTTTCAAATGTTTGTTAAAGCGATCGAATCGGTATCCGGAGCGGTCCTTCCGATGCATATCATTCGTCAAAGATTCGGAGATTCTTCAGTTTTACCGGATATTGCGTCATTGTTCTTTGTCAATGAAAACGGTTATGCCGTCACTTCGAAACGGATCGCAACAATCCTAAAAGCAAGCAGCGCGGTAGAACAGCAGTATCAGGCATATCTGAATCAAAAATCGCAGCTGAAACATGATGAAAGCTATCGCTTCGCACTCAAACGTCTTGAGAATAATATGAAACTGAGCAAAGACAGCGTGATCCGGATCCGTTTTTCGTTCATGGGATGTGCATCCGGAAATGTTCGTGTCGAATGTACGCCGCATCCGAAATATGATCTTGCGCTGCTGCATTTTGTAACCGACGGATCATACCTGTATAAGCGTCATGTTACATTCGCAGAACAGGCGCCCAAACAGGGGCAAACGCTCTGTCGCCTCGGTTTTCCGATTCCGGAGTTCCGAAACTTTCGCTACGATGCGGAACAGGATACGGTTACATTCACGGAGACGGGGAAGACGGTTTCGTCAACGCTTGCGCTCGACGGAACGGTCACCAGATTTCTGGCAGATGAGGAACGTACGTTCGGAATCGAAACAACAAACGCGGGACCGGTCTGCATGAACGGCGCACCTCTGTTTGACACAGAAGGACATGTCGTCGGCATGCAAAGCGGAATCGGGCTGATGATGCTCGGTGCAGACATCAAAATGAATCTGCCGAACGATCAGCACTATGTGGATCGCGGGGCATTGCATCTTTCCGTAAACATTCATCCGGCCGTGATCAAAGACTTCCTACGCGCACACAACGTCATGTTTTATGAAGCATAAAAAAAGCCGTCCGAAGTAATCGGACGGCTTTTCTGATATCGGTTAACCTTCAATGATTTTCTTGGACGAGCTCGCGCCGATACGTGTTGCACCGGCTGCGATCATTGCTTCCGCATCTGCTTTGCTGCGGATTCCGCCGCTTGCTTTGACGCCCATTTCGGGACCGACGGTTTCACGCATGAGCTTTACGTCTTCAACGGTTGCGCCGCCCGTCGAGAAGCCGGTGCTCGTTTTGACGAAATCCGCGCCGGCTTGCTTTGCAAGCTTGCAGGCGATTGCTTTTTGTTCGTCTGTCAGAAGACATGTTTCAATGATGACCTTCACCAACGCTTTTCCTGCAGCTGCGGTTACGACAGCCTTGATGTCTTCATATACCGTTTCAAACTCTGCGCCGCGAAGTGCGCCGATATTGATGACCATATCGACTTCCTTCGCACCGTCGTTGATCGCCTGAACGGTCTCAAATGCTTTCACGCAGGAAGGCGTTGCGCCCAGAGGGAATCCGATAACGCAGCAAGGCTTGATATCGGTGCCTTTCAAAAGTTCCGCAACATACCCGATCCAGAACGGGTTTACGCAAACGCTCGCCGTGTTGTAATGCTTCGCTTCTTCACACACGCGTGCGATATCGGCACGAGTCGATTCCGGCTTCAACAGCGTATGATCGATATACTTTGCAAGTTCCATGACAAAACCTCCGTACTGTATTAGGATAAGGGATAGCGAATCAGATTGTCGTCGCCTTCCCAAAGCCGTTCAATGTTGTAATATGCGCGCTCTTCCGGATGGAACAAATGCACGAGCGCAAATCCGAAGTCAAGTACGATCCACCTTGCATCGTCATAGCCTTCTTTTCTGCGTACCGTCAAACCGAGTTCGGATGCCTTCTCTTCAAGCTCATCACAAAGCGCTCTGACGTGCGTCACGGATGTACCGCTTGCCACAACAAACCAATCTGCAATGATGGTTTTATCGCCGATGTGCAGCGCAAGGATATCGTTTGCTTTCTTATCATACAGAAGTTTGCAGATCGAAAGCGTTTCTTTTTCAAAGAATCGTTCCATCAGAGTCCTCCAAATCACGGAGCGCACGCAGCGTCGCCGGATGCACTTCGAAGTTTCTCTCTTTAATATACCAAATTGTTCTCGATAATGCAAGAACCATCATTTGATCGAGACTTTCCGCCCGGCGAATCTCATCAATGCCGTCATATTTTCTGCTCGGCTCTATCATGTCCGCAAGATACACAACTTTATCCAATAATTTCATACCGGCGTCTCCGGTCGTATGAAGCCGAATGGCGTTCAGAACATCCGGATCATTGACGCCGTAAACCTGCTTTGCATAAGCAGCACCGGCCGGCGCATGCAAAACCGGAAGAATCGGCGGGTTTGTGTCCGCATAAGGTAAAAGCTGCTCTTCCGTAAAACCTTTTGCACAGTCATGCAGGAGTGCCGCGAGCCGTGCTTTCTTCGGATCTGCGCCGAACCGTTCGGCAAGTTCGATCGCAGTTTGCACAACATATGCAGTGTGATCCATGCGATGAGCACTGATTTCTTTTTTCAGCCGTTCGTACATCGGAACCAGTTCCCGCGGCGCATAACATCCGTTCATATAAATATAATGCTCTTCTTTTGCAGGAACCAAACCGGTGATCGGCTTCGCTTCGTAAATTCTGTTTCGGATTTCGGTAGAGGAAAGGGGAGAGACCTCATCCAGAAGGATCACATTCGCGTTAATGCTTGCTTTCAGTTTTGCCGCCGCCTGCTCTTCACCGCCGCTTTGACCTTCACGAACGATGCAGACAAGCGTTGCGAGCTTTGCGATCTCTTCCGGCTGTCTCCACGTGTGAAAAGACAATAACATATCGCTTCCCATCAAAAAGAAGAGTTCGGAGTCCGGGTATCGTTTGTGCAGTTCTTTGAGGGTATCGACGGTGTAGCTCGGACCTTCGCGATAAAGTTCAAGCGTTTCCACCGAGAATCTCGGATCGTTTGAAAGCGCAAGGCGCATCATCTCTACACGCTGTGAATCCGTTGCGCCTTCGGCAAGCGTTTTGTGGGGAGGAATCCGATCGACAACAAACAGAACACGGTCGAGTGCCAATGCATCGGCAGCATGTTTTGCAAGTTCGATATGTCCGTTATGGATCGGATGAAACGATCCGCCGAACACGGCTGTTTTTTCTTTCATCATGTTTTGATTATAGAATAAATCACCATGATTTGGCAACACTCATTTACATGAAATATCGAAAAACAGCTGTCATTCTGAAAAGGATCGTAAGGATATCGGATGTGATCGTCTTTTCCGTGATTGTCGAGTCATGCTTCATCATTCTGCTCGGAAATCGAATGCGGCATCCGTTAGGGATCGCAGCATCCTTTTTATCGATTCTTCTTTCGACGGCATTGTTTGAGGTAAGAAAAAGCAGAGCAGAGGCCGGTAAAGAAAGAGAGCGCATCCGGCAAGAGCTCATCACGGAAAAGATCCTGTTGATGTCAGATCGAGAAGTATCGGATTCTTTGAAAGATGAATCGTTCATTTTTCTGAGAAAGCAGAATCCGGACCGATATGAACTGATACACGCGCTCGGACGAAAGCCTAAGTATTTGATTACCGTTTCGAAATTGCAGATTCCGTATTCGCGGTTGCATACATATTCGCCGAAAACAACGTCGCTGACCGCTTTGGAACTGGCGGATTTGATTCACGTTTCCTGTACGCAAACGGAGATCGAAAACAGGACTGAAGAGAAGGAAACGTACCGCTTTGATCGATCCCGATTCAGACAATTGTTTTCGGTTCGATGGAACCGTTATTATGTTTTCGGAACGCTACTTCTTGTGATGTCTTTTATTGTGAAACACAAAATATATTATCGGACGATTGCATCGATATCTTTGTTTTTGGCGCTGATTCAAGGCATTTTCCGCAGCAGAGCGCTCCGAAATAATTCCTTTTCTTTTCTTGACAAGTTTGACAGGTGATAATATAATATAAATGCATGTATTGTACCTTAGCGTACTAATATTTGATAAGGAGGATACTCGGATGAAGAAAGCAAGAATGATTCTTGCTGTAGTGCTCGCTCTGGTTATGGTACTGAGCATGCTTCCCGCGTCCTTTGCTGAAGAAGCAAAGGTTCCGGAGAAGATCGAACGGCTCAGAAACTTCAATGACCGCAGTGAAGTTGCAAAGACCGGAAAGCAGATCAAATCTCTGGATGAACGCCTCGTAAAGGCAGACGCTCTCGATCCGGATACGGAAGTAACCGTCATCGTCGTGTTCGATGAGCCTGCACTGAGCGATACGTACACAGCAGAAGAGATCCGCGAAAAGAAGGCTGCAAGTGTTCAGAGCCGTATGAGCGATGAGCACAACACGTTCTTCAAATCTCTGTCGTTTGAAGCAAAGCGCTGCTATGACTACACCGCACTGCTGAACGGCATGTCGATTACAACCGCCTATAAGAACATCGCAGAAATCGAAAAGATGAGCGGTGTCAAAAAGGTGTATGTTGCGAATTCGTATGAAGAACCCGAACCGGAAAAGCCCAACCAGATGAATGCAAACCTGATCACAGGCGCTACTGCATTGCAGAACATCAACTACAAAGGCGATGGCATGGTTGTTGCAGTTCTCGATACCGGTCTCAATCTGACGCATGAAGCGTTCCAGGATTACGGTATGGTCACGGATCCTGCTTTCACCGAAGAATATGTTTCTTCCGTTGAAACGACGGTGGAAGGCAAGTATGTCTCCAACAAGATCCCCTTTGCGTATGACTATTATGATCATGACGACGATGTAACCGATTACAACGGTCACGGTTCTCACGTATCCGGTACGATTGCCGGCTATGCGGTTGATCCGGACGGCGCGATCAAGTTCTCCGGTGCTGCTCCCGCTGCGCAGCTCGTCTTCATGAAGATCTTCGCAGATCAGGCTGCAGGCACGAACTCCGGCATTTATATGGCCGCTCTGGAAGACTGCTTCCTGCTTGGCGTTGATGCGATCAACATGTCTATCGGTGCACCCGGCGGCTTCGTATACGACGGCGAACTCGATGAAGAATTCGGCAATGTATATAAGAAACTCGATCAAGCAGGCGTAGTTGTCTGCATTTCCGCTGGCAATGAGTATTCGATGGCTTACAATGCAGGCAACTTTGCCGGTAACGGCTACGTACTTCCTGACTATGCAGACTATGCAGAAGTTGCGAGTCCGTCGACCTATGAAGGCAACGTTTCCGTTGCATCCATGGAAAACTTTGAATATCCGTCTCTTGCAATTACCTATAACGGTGAGAACATCCCGTACATTGATAACTGCGATGACGGTGAACACGGCTGGCTTGATGCTTTCGGCGGTAAGACAGTCGAACTCGTGGACTGCGGCAAAGGCAATCCCGAAGAGATTCCGGCGGAAGTTGAAGGAAAAGTCGCGCTTGTTGTTCGCGGCGACCTGAGCTTCTCCGAAAAGAACGCGAACGTTGCTGCTGCCGGCGCGATCGGTATGGTGCTGTATAACAACACGACCGGTGCTTTCGGTATGTTGATCGATCCGTACTATGTACCGGCAATCAGCATCCAGCAAGAGCCCGGCTTAAAGATCCTCGAAGGTCTTGCAGCTGACAATACACTTACCGTTCCGATGGATCCGGTCAATGTTGACAACCCGAACGCTTGGCTGATGAGCGACTTCTCCAGCTGGGGCTGCACGCCGACCCTGGAGCTCAAGCCCACGATCACGGCCCCCGGCGGAATGATTTATTCGTCCGTTGCAGGCGCTTCCGATGCATATGAAGTCTACAGCGGAACCTCGATGGCATCTCCGAATGCATGCGGTTCGTTCACCCTGCTTCTGCAGTACCTGAAAGAAAAGCAGCCCACTCTGTCCAAGGCACAGCGCGCAGAGCTTGCTGAAGATCTCGCAGAATCGACTTCCTGGATCCCCGAAGATGCAGACGGTTACCTTTACAGCCCGAGAAAGACCGGTTCCGGTATCATTGATATCGAAGCGGCGATCTCTTCTCCGATCTATATTACAGAACCGATCGTCAATCTGAAGGACGATCCGAACAAGACCGGTGTTTATACGATCCGTTACACCGCGTTCAACCTTACAGATACCGATCAGGTTTACAATCTGTTCGCACTCGGACTGTTTGATTATGTAACACAGGGCTATAACACTCTGACCTCTGATTATCTCTTCGACGACAACGGAATGTCGGTTGACGGAGAGATGAGCATTACGGTTCCTGCTAACGGCAAGTACGACGGCAAGCTGACGCTGACTCTTGATGATGAAACGAAGGCAAAGTTTAATGAAACGTTTGCGAACGGCAACTTCATCGAAGGTTACGTTGCATTTGATGCAGAAGAAGGCAATGCCGGTATTGCAGTTCCTGAAAACGAGGGTTATCTCGGCGATGCGAACCTTGACGGCAGAGTAACCGCAGCGGATGCGGCTGAAATTCTTCGTGCAGTCGTCGGTCTGACAGAACTCAGCGAAGAAGCTGCATTGATGGCAGACGTGAATGAAGACGGTGAAGTCACGGCAGCGGATGCCTCCTTCATTCTTCGTGCGATCGTAGGTCTTGAAACGCTTCCTTCGATCATCGGAGAAGCGGAAGCCAAAGCTCCGGAAGTCCACTTGACGTTTATGGGCTTCTACGGTGATTGGGCACAGGGTCCGGTACTCGACAATGTCTGGATCAATGATCCGACATATCTGATGTACTATGCTGCCGAGAACGTTCTTTATCCGCAGTATGCTGCAGCAGGTTATCTGCCGACCGACCTGTTCAATGCAATGGAAGTCAACATCGGCCCGCATATGATGTTCGGCGTCAATTCTGAATCCGGCAGTGCGTATACATACTTTGCAACGAACCCCGCTACGTTGATCTTCGCCGACGAGGAGATCGAAGCGGCCGCGTGGGAAGATTACTTCACGAATGATGGAT
>ONMC01000073.1 GCA_900318745.1 uncultured Eubacteriales bacterium | reverse complement strand
AGGTTTTGCATGTTGATGCCCATACGGAGGGTGCCGTAATAGATGCGAACCAACTCATCGTCGGAGAAGAACCCCTTTCGGACGGTGTCGACCATCTCTTCGGCAGAGATGGAGAGGAACTCCCACTCACCAATGTCCCTGATGCTCTGGATCTGCGTGGGGGTGGGCTCAATCTTGTCGTTAGAACCAATCTCGATATAGTTGCTCTTCAGGACGCTCTTAACCCAGAAGAAAATCGCGATAACAGCGATGACTATAACTGCACCTATGATGATATTAATCTTCTTCATAACTCTAATCTTCAAAGCGGATTAAGCCTTGATACTTGTGACGGAAATCCAAGTCCTTACGGAAGGCGATGGTGATATTCTGCTCCTCGTAACCCAACTGGGTGAGCATGGGAACGAGGACCTTAGCGGCATTGGCACGGGCGGTTTCTTCGATGCCCATGTCGGGGATGCTCTGCAGGATGGCCTCCCTACCCTGCTGCTGATAGTTGGCCAACTCCTCGTCGCTGAAATGCGCACGCGTGAGACCTACATATTGCTTGACGTTCTGCTGATCAATCGCTATGTGCTCAGCAACGCTGTCTATCAAAGCATTCGCGACATCGATATCGGCAAGCCGGACATCCTGGATTTCTGTCTGGAGCTTGAGCATAAGCACTTCGGTATCCCTGTACCCGATTTGTATTTAGTGCTTGACATGGACACCGAGGACGCCGCAAACAACGTCGATAAAAAAGGCTTCCGCGAGTACATCGGCAATGCGCGGGATGTGTATGAAAGCATCGATTCGATCCAGGCACGTGCCCGCAAAAAATACGCCGAATATGCGCAGCGAATACCGAACGTCAAGCTGATCCAATGCATGGAGAACGGTCGGCTTCTGCCGATCGACGTTATCGCAAAACGCGTGGAAGAAGTCGTCGTCGACGAACTGTTTTGAGAATTATTATGCTTGATCACAAAGGCTTCGATCTCTGGGCTGACGGTTACGACAGGTCTGTCGGCCTCTCCGATGAAGAGAACGCCTATCCGTTTGCCGGTTACAGAGCAGTGCTCAACGGCATCTTTCAGACCGTCATGCAAAAGCCGAACGCCGCGGTGCTTGACCTTGGCTTCGGCACCGGTACTCTGACAGCAAAGCTCTATGAAAATGGCTGCGAAGTCTACGGGCAGGATTTTTCCGCCCGTATGATTGAGCTCGCACGCGCAAAAATGCCGGATGCACATCTGTATCAAGGCGTTTTTTCGAAGGGGCTTGCCGCACCGCTTATGCGTCGGCGATATGATTATATCATGTCAACATACGCGCTGCATCATCTCGAAGATCCGCAGAAGATTGTGTTTTTGCAAATGCTCACGGGACTTTTGAACGAAGGCGGGCAAATTCTCATCGGTGATGTTGCCTTTGAAACACGAGCTGATTTGGAGCGTTGCCGTCTTGCGGCGGGCGACGGATGGGATGACGAGGAATTCTACTTTGTTGCCGATGAACTGCGCCGCGCTGTTCCCTCCCTCACGTTTACAAAAATTTCCGACTGCGCCGGTATTTTGGCGCTGTCTGTCTGAAAGCCTAAAAAGAGGCTGTGAGGAATTTCCCTCGCAGCCCTGTTGTTTTTTGGGTTAATACTCTCCGGAATACGCCTGGAAGCGCTTGACCTTTTCGGCGACCGCTTTGCCGGTCGGCGTGGCGGCAAGACCGCCTTTTGCCGTTTCACGGTATTCTTTTCGGATATCGCGTCCGACCTGCAGCATTGCGGAAACGACTTCATCGAACGGGATCAGGCTCGTGATACCGCAAAGCACCATATCTGCACATAAGAGCGCGTTCGCCGCGCCTAATGCATTGCGCTTGATGCAGGGACATTCGACCAGTCCCGCGACCGGATCGCACACGAGTCCCATGATGTTCTTGATCGTCATCGCCGCTGCGTCCAACGATTGCTCGGGCGTGCCGCCGGAAAGCTCGACGATCGCCGCTGCGGCCATTGCGCTCGCAACGCCGGTTTCCGCCTGACAGCCGCCGTCCGCGCCGGAGATCGTAGCGTTCTGTGCAAACAGCAGACCGATCGCGCCCGCGGTGAACAGCCCCTGCACAAGCTGTTCGTCGCTCCAATCACGCTCCATGCCGCACTCTATCAGTACGCCTGGCAGAATGCCGCTTGCGCCGGCGGTCGGCGCCGCAACGATGCGGCCCATGGAGGAATTGACCTCGCAAACCGCCATCGCGCTTGCAGCCGCGCGGCATGTGTTTCCGCCGGAAAACGGATCATACTTGGCATAGCGGAACAGTCGCATCGCTTCGCCGCCGGACAGATGAGAGACCGTTTCCACATGTTCCTCAAGACCGATGCGCACGGATTCGCGCATGACACTGAGGTTTTCCTGCATTTCTTTGAGGATCGCGTCACGCATCCTTTCGCCGAGCGAGACCTCGCGCCGGATCATCGCTTCCGCGATCGTACAGTTTTCCTGGTTGCAATACTCGCACAGAGCTTCACCGGTTTTAAAAGCGTCGATCAACTGCATATCTGTCCCTCCTTACACTGCAAACAGGTCCGTAATGCCCTTGCACAGCTGACGAATGATCGCCTGCATTTCTTTTGTGACGGGCGTGTCGGTTTCGATGCACATATAGGCGTCTCTGCCCCGTCCGTGGCGGAACACGCGCATGAACGCGATGTTGACATTGAGCTGTGCCAGCACATGCGAAACCTCTGCAATGACGCCCGGCTCATCTCTGTGGCTCACGATCAGCGTCGGGTAATCGCCCGAGAGCTCAACGCCCTGCTCGTTGATTTCCGTAATCAGAATGTTTCCGCCGCCGATCGATCTGCCCACGACCTCCATTTCGTGATCGTTCACGTCGACCGCTTCGATCTTGACTGTATTCGGATGATCCGCCGGTTCGTCGGAATAGATGAAATCGACGAGGACGCCCTGCTCTTTTGCATGCTCGTACGCATTGCGGATCCGCTCATCGTCGGGCGAGAAGCCGAGGATGCCGCCGATCAACGCTTTATCCGTACCGTGACCTCTTCCGGTCTCGGCAAAGGAGCCATAGAGCGTGAAGGTGACGCGGCTGACCTGCTCGCCGATCAGTCGGCGTGCGATATACGCGATCCGGACCGCGCCTGCCGTATGGCTTGAGGACGGTCCCGTCATGCGGGGTCCGATGATGTCAAATACCGAAAAGTTCTCCATTTCTCCCCCAACCCTTTCTATAAAAAGAATACCGGGCGATGCCCGGCTGAAAAAATCGCACACCCGTCCGTTGAACGCTTGTTCCGAGTGGGCTCTCAATCGGTGACTCCGCGCAGGTAACCCCGCGGCACATCGTACATTCCGCTTAGTGCTGCTTCCGTCAGGACCTGACACGGTTCACGGCGTGCGATTGCACGGGACCCGCACATCAACGTTCCGTATTGAGACCGACCTCACAACAATTGACCTCGGGACGGGAATTCGGCCTCGCTGTAGCGGATTGCGAGTTCAGGGCACCGCTAACTCCCCGCTTAGTGCGACATCTTATTATAATCTCATTCTATTCTTTTTGCAAGAGGGAAAATGCATAATCGAGCTCTGCCCGGAATCGTTCTCCGTCGGTTTCGCGCAATGCTTTGAGATACGGCAGCGCATCGGTGCGGTTTCGGTTCGCCGCCAGCACGATCGACTGCCGCAAAAGTCGGTTCGGCCCTGCAAGGTTTTTACCGATCAAATCCCCTGCCTGCCTGCGGTTTCCTTTGAGCACGGCGACCGGATCGAGCGCAGCGCGTATGGTTTGCGGGATCGGGATCGCGTTTTGCGGATTCTTCGGACAGACGCTTTGACAGCGCATGCAGCCGAGCAGCGAAGGCATCCACGCCATCGCATCCGCGGGGATCGGGTCGCCCTCCATATAGGTATGGATGCAGCGCGTCCAATCGAACTCGAAATCGCCTTTGATCGCACCGAAACAGACCTCGCGGCACAGACCGCAGTGATCGCAGACCTCATTCGGCGTGCGGCGCGGCGTATAATCAACCGGCTCGGGCAGTGCGAGCATCGCGCCTTGCAGAACGTGATACGTTCCGTACGGTTTGAGATACAAAAGCTGATTGTCCATGCGCGAACCGATGCCGTAAGAGGCGAGCTGCTCGCGATACGGCGTCTCGGCTCGATCCGCCCGTATGCCGGACGCTTTCAGCAAAGAAAGCAGACGTTTCATTGCATGATAGCTGCTGTTGGACGCCGGATAGTACGATGCAACGAGCGTTTCATCGGTATACGGCACATACGGCATGACGCAGATCAGTACCGCGTTTGCCCACGGATACGCTTCCTTCGGATCAGATACGAGCGGATATGTGTTCGGATGAAACACGCCATCGTTGCGATGGCGTGTCCAGTCCGTATAAGGTTCGACGGGAAGCAAAAAGCTCTCCCGAAAGCCCACTTCCTTTGTGAGCGCATGAATGTCGGTCATGCTTCTTTTGCCAGCATTTCCTTGGTCTTCATCAGCCGCGACGTATTGCCGCGTTCGTTCTCCTCGAGTTTCATCTGGATGTCGTGGATTGCCGCATCGAACTGCGGGATCATAACGTATTCGAGTGCATTGACACGGCGGCGCGTCTTTTCGATCTCATCCGCCAGACGGCTCGTTGCCTTCTCGACTTCCGCAAGCTCAAGCATCAACGGCAGTACCTCCGCAAGCGCCTGTACTGCGCCGTCAAGGTCCGAACCGGTTGTGGCAAAGCCGTACGGATAGACGAACCCGTCCTGCGTTTCAAGCGAGAGCTTCGGAACCGGAATCGAAAGAACGTTCTGTTTCTCCGCCTCGACGCCGATCGCGCGCGCCGGATACAGCAGCGCTTCTTCGACTTCGTTGCTGCTCATAACGGCTCTCGCAAGAACGAAGTTTTGCATCGCTTCTCCGAGTTTTTTCTCCATTTCCACCCGCAGCGTCTGATTTCTGCGCGCAAGGATGATGAAGCGGCGCACCAGTTCGTCGCGTTTGTCCTTCATCATTTTGTGTCCGCGAATGGCGACCGTCCTGCGTTTTTTGAGGTTGCTGAGCTCCATTCGCGTGGGCTTGTATTGCAGCGCCACGGCTTATGCCTCCTCGGGATAGTATTTTTCGATGTAAGCGTCTCTGATACGTTTGAGTTCCGACTTCGGAAGAATGCCGAGAAGCTTCCATCCGAGGTTCAATGTTTCCTCGATCGAACGGTTCGTATAGTAACCCTGCGAAACATATTCGGCTTCGAATGCGTCAGCAAATTTTGCATAAAGCTTGTCGGTATCCGACAGCGCAGCATCGCCCAGAATGACGGCGAGCTCTTTCGCTTCTTTTCCGCGCGAATATGCCGAAAACAGCTGGTTCATCGTATCCGCGTGATCCTCACGCGTTTTGCCCTTGCCGATGCCCTTGTCCTTCAGACGCGAAAGCGACGGCAGAACGTTGATCGGAGGCGTCAGGCCCTTTCTGTACAGTTCGCGCGAAAGGATGATCTGTCCCTCGGTGATGTATCCCGTGAGGTCCGGGATCGGGTGCGTGACGTCGTCCTCCGGCATCGAAAGGATCGGGATCATCGTGATCGAGCCCTTGTTGCCGCGGATACGTCCGGCGCGCTCATACATCGTCGCAAGGTCGGTGTACATATAGCCCGGATAGCCGCGGCGGCCGGGAACTTCCTTACGCGCGGCGGAAACTTCGCGCAGCGCTTCCGCATAGTTCGTGATATCCGTGATGATAACGAGCACCTGCATGCCGAGATCATATGCGAGATATTCCGCAGCGGTGATCGCCATACGCGGCGTGGAAATGCGCTCGATCGCCGGGTCGTTTGCAAGGTTGATGAACGTAACGGTACGCTCGATCGCGCCGGTCTGACGGAAGTCGCTGATAAAGAAGTCCGCCTCTTCGAACGTGATGCCGACTGCGGCGAACACGACCGCGAATTTTTCATCGCTGCCCAAAACACGCGCCTGACGTGCGATCTGCGCTGCAAGGTTTGCATGCGGAAGACCGCTGCCGGAGAACACCGGAAGCTTCTGTCCGCGGACCAGGGTGTTAAGCCCGTCGATCGCGGAAATACCGGTCTGAATAAACTCGGACGGATAGTCGCGCGCGGCGGGATTCATTGCCGTGCCGTTGATGTCCAGATGCTTTTCGGCGATCAGCGCCGGACCGCCGTCCTTCGGCTTGCCCATTCCGTCGAACACGCGGCCGAGCATGTCGGGTGCAACATCGAGCTCGATGGAGTGACCCAGAAAGCGCGCCTTGCTGTCGGAAATGCGCAGTCCCTGCGAGCCCTCGAACAGCTGGACCATTGCCTTGTCGCCGTTGATCTCCAATACTCTGCCGCGGCGGATCGCGCCGTCCGCCTGCTCGATCTCGACAAGCTCGTCATACTTGACGCCTTCAACGTCCTTAACCAGCATCAGCGGTCCGACGACCTCGGAAATGGTACGGTATTCTTTACGCATCAGAACTGTCCTCCTTCCGTCAGAGCCGTGATCTGCTCGGTCATATCCTTCATGATCGCGTTGTACTCTGCTTCCGCTTCGTCCTCTGGAACATACTTCAAACGACCGATGCGCTCACGCACCGGAAGAGCCAGAAGCTCGCGGAACGACGCGTCGCGATCCAACGCTTCGATATTCTTTTCGTAGTTCGTCATGATCGCTTTCAGCATCATGAACTGCTTCTTCGGCGAGGTATAAGTATCGACTTCGTGGAACGCGTTCTGGTGCAGATAGTCCTCACGGATGCTGCGCGCCGCTTCAAGCGTCAGACGATCCTTGAAGGAAAGCGCATCGATACCGACGAGTCGAACGATCTCGTCGAGCTCGCTCTCGATCTGCAGAAGATGCATCGTTCTCGAAACAAGATTCGACCACTCGGTGTTGACCTCGTTGTTGAACCACGAAGAAAGGCGATCCTGATACAGCGAGTAAGACTGCAGCCAGTCGATCGCCGGGAAGTGACGCGCGTATGCAAGCTTGGAGGAAAGTCCCCAGTAGACCTTGACGATGCGCAGCGTTGCCTGCGAAACCGGCTCGGAAATATCGCCGCCCGGAGGAGAAACCGCGCCGATCGCCGTGACCGCGCCGGTTCTGCCTTCCGATCCGAGCGTTTTGACACAGCCCGCGCGCTCATAGAACTCCGCAAGGCGGGAGCTCAGGTATGCGGGATAGCCTTCTTCGCCGGGCATCTCTTCGAGTCGACCGGACATTTCACGAAGCGCTTCCGCCCAGCGGCTCGTCGAGTCCGCCATGATCGCGACTTTATAGCCCATGTCGCGGAAGTATTCCGCGATCGTAATGCCCGTATAAATGGATGCTTCACGCGCTGCGACCGGCATGTCGGACGTGTTCGCGATCAGAACCGTTCGCTTCATCAGAGAAAGACCGGTTCTCGGATCCTTCAGTTCCGGGAACTCCATCAGAACGTCGGTCATCTCGTTGCCGCGTTCGCCGCATCCGACGTAAACGATGATATCCGCATCCGCCCACTTTGCAAGCTGATGCTGAACGACCGTCTTGCCGCTGCCGAACGGACCCGGGACCGCCGCGACGCCGCCCTTTGCGACCGGGAACAGCGTATCGATGACGCGCTGACCGGTGACCATCGGCTCGTTCGGCGCGAGCTTTTCGGCATACGGTCTGCCCTTGCGGACCGGCCATTTCTGCAGCATCGGCAGTTCGATCGTCTTCCCGTCCTTTTCAAGATGCGCGATCGGCGTGATGATGTTTGCCTCGCCCTCGAAGATCCAGGTCAGTCTGCCGGATACATTCGGCGGAACCATGATCTTATGCAGAACCGCTTCCGTTTCCTGCACGGTGCCGAGGATATCTCCGCCCTTGAGTTCGTCGCCGACCTTTGCGGAGGGAACGAAGTTCCAAAGCTTTTCGTGATCCAGCGCATCGACCATGATACCGCGCGTAATGCGGTCACCCGCCTGCTCGCGGATCTTGTTGAGCGGACGCTGAATGCCGTCGTAGATCGATTCGATCAGACCCGGCGCAAGCTCGACCGAAAGCGGCGCGCCGGTGGAAACGACCGGTTCGCCGGGGCCGATGCCGCCGGTTTCTTCGTATACCTGAATGGACGCTCTGTCTTCGCGCAGTTCGATGACTTCACCGATCAGGTGTTTGTCCGATACGCGCACGACGTCGAACATCTGTACGTCCGCCATGCCGCTTGCGACGATCAAAGGTCCCGAAACCTTT
>ONMC01000020.1 GCA_900318745.1 uncultured Eubacteriales bacterium | reverse complement strand
GTCACAGCTACAATACCTGGACGTCGAACGACAACGGCACGCACAGCCACGTCTGCTCCGTCTGCGGCGATACGGTCACCGAGAACTGCACCTACAACGACGTCGTCACCGCGCCGACCGCGACCGAACAGGGCTACACGACGCACACCTGCACCGTCTGCGGATACAGCTATGTGGACAGCTACACCGATCCGCTCGGCGAATCCTTCACCGTCCGCTTCTCCGTGCCGAACGGCGTCGCGGCGATCGCGGATATGAGCTGCAAAGAAGGCGAAAGCATCACGTTGCCGACGGCAGGCGCGCCCGAAGGATACACGTTCCTCGGCTGGGTCACCGAAGACGTGGTGAACGCTTCCGCACAGCCCGAAGCGCTGACCGGAACCTACGCGCCGACCGCCGATATCACGCTCAAAGCGCTGTATGCGCACACCGTGACTGCGGCGGCGGGCTATCAGCTCGTGACCGAAGCGCCCGAATCGTGGGAAGGCCGCTATGTCATCACGTACGGCAGAACCGACGCGCTGATCGCGCTGAAGGGCGTTGCCGGCACGAAGAAGCTGGAAAGCGCAGGTGCGGGTGCGGCCGCGGCGTTTGCGGACACCGGCATGACGCTGGACGGCATGACGCTCGTCGACGCTGCCGACGCGTACGTCTTTGAGATCGCCGCAAACGGCGACAAGCTCACGATCCGCAATGCGGCGACGGGCACGTACCTTGCAAGCAGAGGCGGCTACCTGTACAGCTACAAGACGGGCACGTACCTTGCAAGCAGAGGCGGCTACCTGTACAGCTACAAGACCGACACGGCAAGCTACTGCCGCTGGACGCTCGCAGCAAACGGCGAAGCGGTCGACACGCTCTATACGACCGTGATCGACTGATCCGAACCATGACGCACGGCGCTGTTCCGATCGGGGCAGCGCCGCGTTTTTGTCCTTGCGGACGGTTGAAAGCGCGCGGACGGTTTGCTATAATAGACGTACCGAACGATCGAAAGGAACTTGCGCATGAACGGATCTAACACGCTTTTGAACGCGAACTTCGGCGAGCCGCTTGCGGCGCGTCTGCGTCCGGAAACGATCGACGAGATCGTGGGACAGACGCATCTGCTCGGTCCGGGACGGATCCTGCGGCGCATCATCGAGCAGGACGCGGTGTCGTCGATGATCTTCTGGGGACCGCCGGGCGTCGGCAAGACGACGCTTGCGCACGTGATCGCCAACCAGACGAAAGCGAAATTCATCAATTTCTCCGCGGTCACCAGCGGCATCAAGGAGATCCGCACCGTGATGCAGCAGGCGGACGAAAACCGGCTGTTCGGCGAAAAGACGATCGTGTTCGTCGACGAGATCCATCGCTTCAACAAGGCGCAGCAGGACGCATTTCTGCCGTTCGTGGAAAAGGGCAGCATCATTCTGATCGGCGCGACGACCGAGAATCCTTCGTTCGAGGTCAACGGCGCATTGCTGTCGCGCTGCAAGGTCTTTGTTCTGAAAGCGCTCGGCGAAACGGAGCTTGTTTCCCTGCTGAAACGCGCAATATCGAGCCCGAAAGGGTTTGGCAATCAAAATATCGTGATTTCGGACGATGTGATCCGGATGATCGCGGTGTTTGCAAACGGCGACGCGCGCACGGCGCTGTCGACGCTGGAGATGGCGGTGCTCAACGGCGCGTATGAAGACGGCGTGACGACGGTCACGGTCGATACGGTCGAGCAGTGCACGTCCAAAAAATCGCTGCTGTATGACAAAAACGGCGAGGAGCACTTTAACCTGATCTCGGCGCTGCACAAGTCGATGCGAAACTCCGATCCGGACGCCGCCGTCTATTGGCTTGCGCGGATGCTCGAAGCGGGCGAGGACCCGCTGTATGTGGCGCGGCGGCTGACGCGCTTTGCGAGCGAGGACGTGGGGCTTGCCGACCCGAAGGCGCTCGAGCTTGCGGTCGCGGCGTATCAGGCGTGTCATTTCATCGGTATGCCGGAATGCACGGTGCATCTGACGCAGGCGGTCGTGTATCTGTCGCTTGCGCCGAAGTCGAACGCGCTATACATGGCATACGAGCATGCGAAGGTCGATGCGCAGAAGCAGCTTGCGGAACCGGTGCCCCTGCACATCCGCAACGGCGTGACGAAGCTGATGCAGCAGCTCGGCTACGGTAAGGGCTATCAATACGCGCACGACACGAAGGACAAGCTGACCGACATGCGCTGCCTGCCCGATTCCCTGCTCGGCACGGTCTATTATGAGCCGACGGAACAGGGACTTGAGGCGCGATTCAAGGAACGCCTCGAACAGATCAAGGCGTGGAAAGCGGAACACGAGTAACAGAAAACGCGGAACCGAGCGGCTCCGCGTTGTTTTTCTGATATAATAATCGAAAAACCGTTATTCTTCATCCTCGCCGACGATTGCGCGATAGATGCGGTCGAGATCGTCCTTCGAATAATAATGGATGATCAGCTTTCCCTTTTGCTCGTCGCCCTGCACGGCGATCTTGGTGCCGAGCACACTGCGCATGGAATGGAGCGCGGCTTTCATTTCGACCGACGGCTCGACCTGCTGCGGATTCGGCTTCTTTTCCATCGAAGCAAAGCGCAGTTCATCTTCAAGCCGACGCACCGACCAATCGTTCTGCACGCATTTCTCGGCGAGCTCCTTTTGCAGCTTTGCGTCCGCAACGCCCGCGAGCATCTTGCCGTGACCGGCGGAGAGCTTTCCTTCCTTGACGAGCGTCTGCACGGGCTTTGTAAGCGTCAGAAGGCGCAGCGCGTTTGCGATCGCGGGACGGCTCTTGCCGACACGCTCGGAAACCTCCTCCTGCGTCAGATCGTGCTGCTGCATCAAAAGCTTGATCGCGGCGGCCTCTTCGATCGGATTCAGGTTCTCGCGCTGGATGTTTTCGACCAGCGACAGCTCCATCAGCGTATCGTCGTTCGCGTCGGTCAGCACGACCGGCACGTTTTTGAGTCCCGCAAGCCGCGCCGCGCGATAGCGGCGTTCGCCCGCGACGATCGTATAGCGCAGACCGTTTTTGCGCACCAGCAGCGGCTGTACCAGCCCGTGGCGCTTCAGCGATGCGGCGAGCTCGTTGAGCTTGTCCGGATCGAACGTTTTTCTCGGCTGATCCGGATTCGTGTCGATGTCATATAAGCTGACGGTCATCAGACCGCCGTTTTCCGGCGCTTTTTCGTCGAGATCGTCGAGCAGCGCGTCCAGACCGCGCCCGAGACCCATTTGCTTTTTAGCCATTGCGTTCCTCCCGTTTGATAAATTCCTCCGCCAGCGACGCGTATGCGCGTGCGCCGACGTTGCGCGGATCATACAGCGTGATCGGCAGTCCGTGGCTCGGCGCTTCGCTCATGCGGACCGAGCGAGGGATGATCGTGTTGTACACCTTGTCCTTAAAGAAATGCTTGACCTCTTCAACGACCTGCACGCACAGATTCAGCCGCGCCGAGAACATCGTCAGCACGACGCCCTGGATGTCGAGCGAATCGTTGAGGTTTCGCCGCACGATCTTGACCGTGTTCATCAGCTGCGAAAGTCCTTCCAGCGCATAATACTCGCATTGGATCGGCACGAGCAGCGAATCCGACGCGGTCAGCGCATTCAGCGTCAGAAGACCCAGAGACGGCGGACAATCGATGAAGATATAGTCGTAGCGGTCGCGGATCGGCTTCAATGCCTGCTTGAGCCGCTGTTCGCGGGCGAGCATCGAGACAAGTTCGACCTCTGCGCCGGCAAGCTCGATGCGCGAAGGAAGCACGTCGAGCGTTTCGATCATCGTGCGGCGGATCGCATCCGCGGCGGGCACATCGTCGATCAAAACGTCATAACTGCACAAGACGTCCTTCTTCTTCGAAAGCCCAAGACCGCTTGTGCTGTTTCCCTGCGGATCGAGATCGACGAGCAGCACGCGCCGTCCCGCCTGCGCAACGCATGCGGAAAGGTTGATGGCGGTGGTCGTTTTACCGACGCCGCCCTTTTGATTCGTAATCGAAATGATCTTTGCCATAAACGCTCCTTTGCTATGCGTTATGATAGCATACCGCGCCGCGTTTTGCAAGCGCCGGATGTTTCACGTGAAACACCGCGGACGCGAAGCGCTTCATGCAGGCTTACCGCGTGCCTTTTGCATGTTTCACGTGAAACAAAGAAGAGCCGCGATGCGGCTCCTCTGCTTTTTGGTCTGATTATTCGGACTTCTTCTTTGTCGCGGGTTTCTTTGTCGCGGGTTTCTTTTCCGCGGGCGCTTTGGCCGCAGTCGTTTTTGCACTCGCCGTGCGCGTCGTTCTGCGGCGGGGCGCCGGCTGCTTCGGTTCCGGAATGCCGAGCAGGCTCCGATACAGATCCATGTATTTCCTTGCGGAAACCGCCCACGAGAAGTCGGTCTTCATCGCGCGGCGCATCAGCCGTGCCCATACGTCGCGGTAGTCGTACCAGTAGCCGACCGCCTGCTCCATGACGTGCAGCATGTCGTGCGCGTTGTAGTCGTGGAAGCTGAAGCCGTTGCCGTCGTCCGTATACCAGTTGTACGGCAGGACGCTGTCACGAAGACCGCCGGTCTCGCGCACGATCGGGATCGTGCCGTAGCGCATCGCGATCATCTGGGACAGTCCGCACGGCTCGAACTGCGACGGCATCAGATACATGTCGCACGCGGCGTACGTCTTGCGCGCCATGTTCTCGTCATGTCTTAAGCAGGTGACGAACCGGCCCGGGAACCGGAACTGTGCGTCGCGGAATGCGTTTTCGAAGTACGGATCGCCGGTTCCGACGATGATCATCTGCACATCCATGCGCATGATATCGTTGAGCACGCAGGTGATCAGATCGAGACCCTTTTGCGAAGTCAGACGCGAAACGAGGCCGATCAGCGGCACGTCGCGCTTTTCAAGACCCAGTTCCTCCTGCAGCGCCGCTTTGCACAGCTTCTTATTCGAGGGATCGTCCGCGTTGTAGTGGTACGGGATCTGGATGTCCGTGCTCGGATCGAAGGAGATCACGTCGATCCCGTTCAGAATGCCGGAAAGCACGTTCTGCCGCGCGCGCAGAAGTCCGTCGAGGCGTTCGCCGTAGTAGCCGGTGCGGATCTCCTCGGCATAGGTCGGACTGACGGTGGTGATGCGGTTTGCGAACACGAGGCCCGCCTTCATGAATGACAGCAGCCCGTAGAACTCAAGATTGTTGGGCGAGAAATACCCTTCGTTGAGTCCGAGCACGCTGTTGATGCGGTTCCAGTCGAACAGCCCCTGGAATTTGAGGTTGTGGATCGTAAAGACCGTGTGTACGTCGCGATAGCCGTCCAGTCCGCGATACTGATCGTTCAGCAGGACCGGGATGAGACCCGTCTGCCAGTCGTTGCAGTGGATGACGTCGGGGTAGTAGTTGAGATGCTTGAAGGATTCGAGCACCGCACGGCAGAAGAACGCGAAGCGGAAGCCCTCTTCCTCGTCGCCGGTATAGATCTTGTCTCCGCCGAACATCGCGAGGTTGTCGACAAAGTAGAACCGCACGCCGTCCGCTACGAGCGAGTCGATCCCGCAGAACACGGAATAGCTGCCCAGCTGCAGCGTAAAGTGGCAAATGTGCTCCATCCGCAGGATGTAGTATTCGTCGATCTGCCGGTATTTGGGCAGGATCACGCTTACCTCGGCGCCCAGCGGGACAAGCTCTTTCGGCAGCGAGCCGACGACGTCGGCAAGACCGCCGGTCTTGACATACGGAAAACATTCACTTGCGGCAAATAAGATCTTCATTTTTGCTCCTTTTCTCCGTCCTCAGACGGTCAGATTCTTGCGGAATACCAGAGGAAGTCCCTCGTATCCGGTCAAAGCGCGGCCTGCAGTGACGGTCACGCCCTTGTCGAGGATCACGTGGTCAAGCCTTGCGCCGGCACGGATCGTGACGCCCTGCATCAGAACGGAATTTCTGACAACGGCGCCGCGCTCCACTGTGACGCCGCGGAAGAGGATCGAGTCTTCCACCGTGCCGTCCACGTAGCAGCCGTCCGCCATGACGACGTTGTGCACGTCGGCGTTCGCGCCGTACTTTGCGGAGGTCTCGTCCTTGACCTTTGTATAGATCGGGTGATCGGGATTATAGAGATCGCCCGCCTCCGCCTTGTTCAGCAGCTCCATGCTGTGACTGAAATACGTGTTGACCGAATCGATGCGCGCCACGTATCCGTCGTACCGCCAGCCCATGATCTTCAGATCGTGCACATGCGTCAGCAGGATGTCGCGCACGAAGTCGATGCCGCCGCGCGAATACGATTCCTCCACGAGATCTTCAAATAACGATTTATCGATAATTGTAATCTCACACGAACGGTAATTCGATCTCGGATATCTCGGGTTCCATTCGAGCTCGCGCACGGTGATGCCATCCTCGGCGAACAGGAGCCGCAGGTCGCGGTTCTGCTCCTCGGGATTGAAGCGCGCATCCTCGTTGTACATGATCGTGATGTCCGCGCCGCTCTCCTCGTGCTGTTTTAAGATCGCGTTGAAGCGGGTGTTGAAGATCGTGTGCGAGCCGGACAGGATCAGATATTTCTGGCTGGAATGGCGCACGTACTGCATGACGGAATGGAACGCGTCGATGTCGCCGCGGTACACGCCGGTGTTATCCTTGGTGGAGAACGGCGGCAGCATGAAGAGACCGTCGCGCTTGCGGTTGAGGTCCCATTCCTTGCCGGAGCCGAGATGGTCCATCAGCGAGTGATAGTTGCGCTGCGTGATGAGACCGATGTTGCGGATGCCGGAATTGACGAAGTCCGACAAAACGAAGTCGACGACGCGATAGCGGCCGCCGAACGGGACCGCCGCAACGGCGCGGCTCAGCGTCAGATCGCGCATATAGGGATTGCCTTCGCCGGTAAAAATCAAACCGAATGCATTCTGGTTCATGCGTTTGCACCTCCGTTCACAAACTGGCAGAGCGTTTCCTGGGTTACGACGGCGCCGCGCGGGATGACCGCACCCGACGGAACCGTGACGTCGTTGCCGATCAGCACGATATCGCCGGTCAGGCGGTTGTCGATGACCTCGCCCTCCTTCGGCTCTTCGCCGAGACGGACGTTGTCGCCGATCTGCGCGTTTTCGCCGATGATCGCTTTATGCACAACGCAGCCCTTGCCGATCTTCGCATACGGGAACACGACGGAGTCGCGCACCTTCGTGTCTTCATCGACGGCGGAACCGCAGAACAGCACGGTATGCTTGACGTCGCCTTTGACGGTGCAGCCTTCGGTGACGAGACTGTCGCGGACCTTTGCGTTTTTGCCGACGTAATGCGGTGCAAGGACCGGGTTTCTGGTGTAGATGCGCCACGACGGATCGTTGAGATCGAGGATCGGATCCTCGCCGAGCATATCCATGTTCGCTTCCCACAGACTCTGGATCGTTCCGACGTCCTTCCAGTAACCCTCGAACGGGTATGCGACCATCTTCTCGCCTGCGTTCAGCATCGCGGGGATGATGTTCTTGCCGAAGTCGTTCTCGCTCGTTTCGTCGGCGTCGTCGCGTTCCATGTAAGCGCGCAGCAGCTTCCAGTTGAAGATGTAGATGCCCATCGAAGCGTTGTTGCTCTTCGGCTGTTTCGGCTTCTCCTCGAACGACACGATCCTGCCGTCTTCGTCGGTGTTCATGATGCCGAAGCGGTGCGCTTCTTCCATCGGGACTTTCAGGACCGCGATCGTCGCCGCGGCTTCATACTCGACATGATAGCGCAGCATGCTCGTGTAATTCATTTTGTAGATATGGTCGCCCGAAAGGATCAGCACGTAATCGGGATCGTACTGATCGACAAAGGAACGGTTCTGCCAGATCGCGTTCGCCGTGCCGGAATACCAGCGTCCGTCGTGCTCGGTCATGTACGGAGGAAGCACGAACACGCCGCCGTAGCTGCGGTCGAGGTCCCAGTGCTGACCGGTGCCGAGATACGAGTTCAGCGCCAGAGGACGGTATTGCGTCAGAACGCCGACGGTGTCGATCTCGGAGTTGACGCAGTTGCTGAGCGGAAAGTCGATGATGCGGAACTTTCCGCCGAACGGGACGGCGGGTTTTGCCATACTCGAGGTCAATACGCCGAGACGGCTGCCTTGACCGCCGGCAAGCAGCATGCAGACAATTCTCTTCTTCATCATTTCGTTCCTTTCGTATCGGTGGATTGTTGATCCGGGATGAACCGGAAAAATACGGCTCCGTAAGGCGGAAGCTTGACGTGGACGCGGTGGCGGAACTTATCGTACGGTTCCTCCGCGGTGACGGCGGGCTTGTTGCTGTGCAGACCCGCACCGCCGAAGTACGGCGCGTCGGTCGAGAAGATCTCTTCGTACGTGCCGGGTTTTTCGCTTCCGAGCGTATAATCGTCCCACGGGACGGGCGTGAAGTTGAACGCGCACAGGATCGGTTCGCCCGATTCGTTCTTTCTGACGAATGCGGCGATCGAATGCACAGAGTCGTCGACCGCGATCCACTCGAACCCGCTCCAGTCGTCGTCAAGCACATAGAACTGCGGCGTTTTCCGATAGAACCGGTTGATCTCGCGGACGAACGTCTGCATCTCGGCATGCTTCGGATAGTCGAGCAGCAGCCAGTCGAGCGATTCGTCGAAGCGCCACTCGATGAACTGACCGAGCTCCATGCCCATGAAGGTCAGTTTCTTGCCCGGATGCGCGATCTGATATGCGTATAAAAGCCGGAGCTGTGCGAATTTCTGCCAGTAGTCGCCCGGCATCTTGTTCAGCATCGAGAGTTTTCCGTGCACGACCTCGTCGTGCGAGAACGGAAGGATGTAATGCTCCGAGAACGCGTACATCAGCGAGAACGTCAGCTTGTCATGATGCCATTTGCGGTACAGCGAATCCATGTGCATGTAGGTGAGCATGTCGTTCATCCAGCCCATGTTCCACTTGTAGTCGAAGCCGAGACTGTCGCCGTGCTTGTCGGTGACGCACGGGAACGCCGTGCTCTCTTCTGCGATCAGCATCTTGCCGCCCGGGATCCCGGAGATCGCCTTGCGGAGCTTTTTGAACAGCGCGATCGCGTCGAGATTCTCGTTGCCGCCGTTGATGTTCGGCAGCCACTCGCCGTCGCTGCGTCCGTAGTCGAGATACAGCATGCAGGAGACCGCGTCGACGCGAAGACCGTCGAAATGGAACTCCTTGAGCCAGTAGCACGCGTTCGAAACGAGGAAGCTCTGCACCTGCGTGCGGCCGTAATCGAACAGCAGCGTGCCCCACTGCTTCATTTCGGAGCGGCGCCAGTCGGGATGCTCATAGGTCGCCGTGCCGTCGAACCGCGCAAGCCCGTAGCTGTCGCGCGTGAAGTGTGCCGGAACCCAGTCCATGATCACGCCGAGTCCCTTTTCATGCGCGCGGTTGATCAAATACTTCAGATCGTCGGGCGCGCCGTAGCGCGTGGTCGGCGCATAGTAACCGGTCACCTGATACCCCCAGCTCGGATTGAACGGATACGCCATCAGCGGCATGAACTCGAGGTGCGTATACCCCATGTCCGTCGCATAGTCGACGAGCTCCGTCGCGAGATCGCGGTAGGAGAGCCCCTTCTTCCAGGAACCGAGATGACACTCGTAAATGTTCATCGGGCGGTTGTGATGCTTGTCGTTCGACGCAAGGTATGCACCGTCGGTCCAGGCAAAGTCCTTCGCCTCCCAGACCATCGACGCGGTGCCCATCGGCTCGCAGCGCTGCGCATACGGGTCCGCCTTCATCTGCACGGCGCCGTCTGCGCCGGTCACGGCGTACTTATACAGCTGCCCTTCCTTTGCGATGCCGATCAGGATCTCCCACACGCCCGTCGTGCCGACCGGCGACATACGGTCCGCTTCCGCGTTCCAGTAGTTCCAGTCGCCCACGACAGAGATCGCGCGCGCGTTCGGCGCCCACACGGCAAACCGCCATACCTGCTCGCCGTTGTGTTCCACCGGATGGCAGCCGAGCGATTTGTATGCCGTCAGCGTGGTTCCCTCGTTGAAATAGTAGAGTTCTTCATCCGTCAGATGTGACATGTTGTTACCTCGCTCCGATACTCGGCAGGCACGGACCTGCCCATATAAATACACAATTATCATACCATATATTTTTCTCAAATGAAACAGGGAAAAAGCGAAATTATGAAAAACTTGAAAAAGTTTACACTTCCGTTTTTCTTTTGGAAGCAGATGTGATATACTTTTACAATAAGAAAGGAGAGGGTCATGAAGAACGGAAAACTGCGCGCCATCCTGCTTGCGGTCTTTGCGGCGACGCTGCTGACGCTCGTCGGCGTGTTTGCCGTGCTTTCGCGCGCGCAATTGCCGGCGCTCTCTTATCTCGAACCGCGCACGGTCATCACCGCCACGCCCGGCACGGAACAGCAGGACTCCGTTGAGGCGCAGACGGCCGCGCCGACGCCGGTGCATATCATCCGCACGCCCGCGCCCGTGCTGCCGCAGAACGCGGTCAATCTGCTGTCCGACGGGCAGGCGCTGTTCGCGCTCGACAGCCGTGAGACCGCCGAGCTTCTGGTGCGCACCTATTTTGAGCGGTGCGCGTATGAAAGCATCGAACAGGACTGCTTCCTCTTAAAGGCGTCGCTCGTCTCCTCGGTTTCGACCGTCGCCGCAGACGGCACGGCGGAATACCTGTCGTTCGACGCCGCGCTCAACAAGCTTTTGAAAAACCGGTCCCTGATCTCCGTGCAGCGCACGGTCGAGCGCGCACAGGTGCAGATCGTCGAGCCGGACACGGAAACGGAACAGACCGCTCTGCTGCCGCAGGGTTCGTATCTGTACCGCCGTCTCGGCACGCCGTCGCGCACATTGATCCTGTCGGAGATCCTGTATCGCGACGGACTCGCCGCTTCGGACGTCGAAACGCTGCGCCATCAGGCGACCGCCGTTTCGAATACGTCGATCCTCGAAGGCACGTATCTTGCCGCGCAGCCCGACCGCGAACCGGGACGCGGCGAAGGCGCCGCCGGGAAGCCCGCGGAGAATCTGAAGTTTACGCCGCCGGTGCGCGGCATACTGACCTCCTGCTTCGGCACGCGCCGCGGCGTGATGCATTACGGCATCGATTACGTTGCGGCCGCCGGCACGCGCATCGTCGCGCCGGAGGAGGGTACGGTCGTCTTCTGCGGCGAACGTCCCGGTTACGGATTTGTGATCGATATCCGCCACGAAAACGGCTTCGTTTCGCGCATCGCCCCTTGCGACGACGTTGCGGTCGAGCTCGGACAGCACGTCAGCCGCGGCGCCGGCGTCGCCCGCATGCCCGACGCCGAAGGACGGCGTCAGCCGACCCTGCACTATGAACTGCAGATCGACGGCATCCCCTATAATCCGCTCTATTATCTGCCGTAACGGCATAACAAAACAGGGGCTTTTCGGCCCCTGTTTTGTTATGCTTATTCCTCCGCGTCGCCCTCCGGCGCTTCGGGCGTTTCCTCCGGCGCCTCCGGCGTTTCTTCCGGCGCTTCGGGGGGTTCTTCCGGCGCTTCCGGTTCTTCCGGTGCCTGCTCCGCTTCGGGAACGGTCAGTTCCTCCTCGCGAAACTCGCGGAAGTTCTCGGGGCGCGGACGCTTCTTTGCCGTGACGAGGATGACGACGCCGGCGATCAGGATCGCAAAGCTGATCCACTGCGAGGTCGAGAACAGACCGTAGATGCCGCGCTCGGCGTCGCCGCGGAAGCTCTCGATCACAAAGCGCCAGATCGCGTACAGTACGAGATACCAGCCGGTGACCGTGCCGAGGTGCTTCGCTTTTTTGAGAATCACGATCAGCACGACGCACAGCAGGATCAGGAAGATCGCTTCCATCAGCGGCACGGGCAGGTGCTGATGTCCGTTTGCATAGGTGAACGCGCATGCGCCGTTGTAGGTTGCGGCGCCGAACAGCACGCTTTCGCCCGGTTCCACGCCGGCGCAGCAGCCGACCAGCAGACAGCCGATGCGGCCGAACGCGTGCGCCACGCAGAAGCACGGCGCAAACAGGTCCGTAAATTCAAAGAAGTTCTTTTTCTTTCTGCGCGAGCAGATGAAAACGCCGAGGATGCCGCCGATCAGACCGCCGTAAAAGACCATGCCGGTCGTCAGCAGATCGAGGATGCGGCCCTCCCGGATCGCGCTCAGAAACTCGTCCGGCGTCACGATCCAGTAGAGGATCTTCATGCCGACAAAGCCGAGCAGCACGCCCCAAATCACGGAATCGACAAATTCGCCGTTCCAGTCGAGCGACGACTCCTTTCGCAAAAGCCAGCTTAAAAACACGGCAAGGACCGTGCCGACCAGGATGCACAGACCCATCGAAGGCACGCCGAAATTGCCGATGTGAAACAAATATGTACCGATCATACCGTACTCCTTTCGTATGTTTCAATATACCATACCTTGTTTTTCTTGTAAAGCGGTTGACAAACGCCGTGGAAAAGTTATATTCTATTATATCTATGGGACATATCGTCTGAAAGGAGATTTCCATGGCGGAACCTTATGATTTCAACGCCGTTGAACGCAAATGGCAGCAATACTGGGATGCGCAGCACTGCTTTGAAGCGGAAGCGGATCATACCAAACCGAAATTCTACGCGCTCGTAGAGTTTCCGTACCCGTCCGGAGCAGGCATGCACGTCGGGCATATCAAGGCCTATACGAGTCTCGAGGTGCTTGCGCGCAAGCGCCGCATGCAGGGCTATAACGTGCTGTTTCCGATGGGCTTCGACTCGTTCGGACTGCCTGCCGAGAACTACGCGATCAAGACCAACACGCATCCGCATGTCATCACGACGGCGAACATCGAGCATTTCAAGGACCAGATGAAGCGCGTCGGCTATTCGTTCGACTGGACGCGCGAGATCGCCACGTCCGTGCCCGATTACTATAAGTGGACGCAGTGGATCTTTTTGAAGATGTTCGAGCACGGGCTCGTGTTCCGCGCAAAGACGCTGGTCAACTACTGCCCGAACTGCAAGGTCGTTCTCAGTAACGAGGATTCGCAGGGCGGCAAGTGCGACGTCTGCCACAGCGACGTCGTGCAGCTCAGTAAGGACGTGTGGTATCTGAAGATCACGGCGTACGCCGACAAGCTCCTGGAGGGATTGAACGACGTCGATTATCCCGACTCGATCAAGCAGCAGGAGATCGACTGGATCGGCAAGTCCACGGGCGCGTTCGTCAACTTTTCGATCAAGGACGTGCCCGAATCGCTTGAGATCTACACGACGCGCTGCGACACGCTGTTCGGCGTGACGTTCATGGTCGTCGCACCCGAGCATCCGATGCTGGACAAGTATCGCGACCGCATCAAAAACTGGGACGAGGTCGAAGCATACCGCGAGGCGTGCGCCAAAAAGACCGAGTTCGAGCGGACCCAGCTCTCCAAGGAAAAGACGGGCGTGCGGCTCAAGGGCTTTACGGCGGTCAATCCGGTCAGCGGCAGGGAGATCCCGGTATTCATCGCGGACTACGTCATGATGGGATACGGCACCGGCGCGATCATGGCGGTTCCGAAGAAGTTCGGCGTCGACATCATCACGGTCATCGCGGGCGGCGACATCGAAAAGGAAGCGTACACCGGCGACGGCAGAATGATCAATTCCGACTTCTTGAACGTCTATGATAACAAGAAGGATTCGATCGCCGCGATGCTCGCATACCTTTCCGAACACAAGCTCGGCAGAAAGGGCATCCAGTATAAGATGAAGGATTGGGCGTTCAACCGCCAGCGCTACTGGGGCGAGCCGATCCCGCTCATCCACTGCCCGAACTGCGGCACGGTCGGCGTGCCGTATGAACAGCTGCCGCTGCGGCTTCCGGACGTCGAAAACTTCGCGCCCGGCACCGACGGACAGAGCCCGCTTGCGCGGATCGAATCGTTCGTGAACTGCACCTGCCCGAAATGCGGCGGAAAAGCAAGGCGCGAGACGGACACCATGCCGCAATGGGCGGGATCCTCGTGGTATTATCTGCGCTTCATCGATCCGCACAACGACAAGGTCTTCTGCGATCCCGAAGAGATGCGCTACTGGATGCCGGTCGATTGGTACAACGGCGGCATGGAGCACGTGACGCGGCATCTGCTGTATTCGCGCTTCTGGCATCACTTCCTGTATGACATCGGTGAGGTCAACACGCCGGAACCGTACGCAAAGCGCACGTATCAGGGACTGATCCTCGGACCCGACGGCGAAAAGATGAGCAAGTCGAAGGGCAACGTGGTCGACCCGGTCAGCGTGATCGACCGCATCGGCGCGGACGCGCTGCGCGTCTACGTGATGTTCATGGGCGATTACATGGCGGCGACGCCGTGGAGCGAAGACTCCGCGAACGGCTGCAAGCGCTTCCTCGACCGCGTCTGGCGCCTGCAGGATATGGTCAAGGGCGAGGGCGACACGGACGCCGAGATGCGCACCAAGGTCCACGCCTGCATCAAAAAGGTCGGCGAGGATTACGAGCGCATGAAGTTCAACACCGCGATCGCCGCGATGATGACGCTCGTCAACGATTTCTATGCCAAGGGCTCGCTGACCAGGGACGAGTTCCGCACGCTGCTGCTGCTTCTGAACCCGGTTGCGCCGCACATCACCGAGGAGCTGAACGAAAAGCTCGGCTTTGCGCCGCTGCACCACGCGGCATGGCCGACCTACGATCCCGCCGCGCTCGTCGAGGATTCGATCGAATACGGCGTGCAGGTCAACGGCAAGGTCCGCGCGCGCATCAAGCTCGCGAAGGGCATGGAGCAGAAGGACATCGTCGAGGCCGCGCTGGCGCTCGACGACGTCAGACCCTTTGTCGAGGGCAAGACGATCCGCAAAACGATCGTCGTCAAAAACATCATCAACCTCGTGATTGCATAAAGAGGGCAATAAGCCCTCTTTTTCCGTTCGGCGCGATCGCCTGCGCCGGAAAAAAGGGACTGCGCGCTGCAGTCCCTTTTTGTGTTACGGATGATCCTGTTCGTACGCGCGCTTCACGTCCTCGAAAATCAGCTGATAAACCTCGGAGCAGACGATCGCTTCCCGATCATCCTGCTTTTTGTATGCCCGCTGCAGCTTTCGGAAGCGGAGCATGTTGATGAGCCGGTTTTCAATGATTCATCGGTTTGTACAGGGTCGGGGCGGCGGCTGACAAGCCGGACCGGGCGGCACGGCGGATTTTCAGGATGATTCAATCAACCACGCTGTCCACGACTCTTTTCCACCTTGTCCACCGATTTATCCACAAACCGCGGCAATCCGGACCTTTTTCGGCTGCGCTTGCTGTGGAAAACATCGAAAACGGGCACAAAAAGACCCGAAGCACACGATTCCGCATGGCGACGTCCCGCGGTGTGTACGGTATGTAGGGGCGACGTCCCCGACGCTCCGCAATGCAGACTTGTCATCCTGAGGCGCATAGCGCCGAAGGATCTCTGAACGGAAAAATATAACAACGTTCCGAGATTCTTCGCCTGCGGCTCATCCGCAGCCGCTCCGCGGGGCAAAAAACACAGCCGGCAAAACCGGCTGTGCTTTTGATTCCGTTCTTTACTGCGTCTGTTAAGATGCGCTGCGATCAGCCGAGCTTGGCGGAGAGATCGCGCAGCGCGTCGGTCATCGCTTCCTCGAAGGTCGGATGCGGACGCATGGCCTTTGTCATGTCCTCGGGCGTCAGACCGTTTGCGATCGCTTCGCCCCACGCGCCGATCATGTCGGACGCGTTCTCGCACATCAGCTGCACACCGAGGATCTGACGCGTTTCGGCATGCGCGAGCACCTTCATAAAGCCGCGGTCGCCGTTCAGGATCACGGTCCGGCCGTTTGAGAACATCGTGACTTTGCCGACCTTGCAGGGAATGCCCGCGTCCTTTGCTTCCTGCTCGGTCATGCCGACGGACGCGATCTCGGGACGCGTGTACACGCACGAGGGGACGATCGAAAGATCGACGTGATTCGCCTTCTGCGCGATCTCGTTGACCGCGTACAGTCCCTGCGCCGTCGCGACGTGTGCAAGCTGGATCTTCGCGGACACGTCGCCGATCGCGTAAACGCCCTCCATCGAGGTTTCAAAGCGCTCGTTGACCTTGATGCGTCTGCCGTCCATGTCCAGAGCGACGCCTTCGCCGAACAGTCCGTCGGTATAGGGACGTCTGCCGATCGCGCAGAGCACGACCTCCGCCTCGGCGCTTGCGGGTGCGCCCTTGGATTCGAAATTGACCGAGAGACCGGTTTCGGTCTTCGTGACCGACTTGACCATCGCGCCGGTGAACGCTTTGACGCCGCGCTTTTTCATGATCATCGAAAGGTTCTGTCCGAGCTCCTTATCGAGGAGCGGCAGCAGCCGGTCGAGCCCCTCGACCACGGTGACCTCGACGCCGAGGTCGTTGAAGAACGTTGCGAACTCCATGCCGATCACGCCGCCGCCGATGATGACGATCGACCGGAACGGCGCGACGCCCGCAAGCAGTTCGTCCGAGGTCAGTACGCCTTCAAGGTCCAGACCGGGGATCGGCGGACGCGCGGGCACGGAGCCGGTCGCAAGCAGGATGTTCTGCGCGGTATGGCTCGTTTCGCCGACGGTCACGGTATGCGGCGCGGACAGAACGCCGAGCCCGTTCAGCACCGTGACTTTCGCGCTTTTCAAAAGTCCTTCGACGCCGCCGCGAAGCTTTTCGACGACCTGCTGCTTATAGGCATAGATCGCGGAAAGATCGAACGACGGTTCGGCATGTACGCCGATCGCTGCGCTGTTTTTCGCTTCCTCATAGACGCCGGAGGCGTGCAGCAGCGCTTTGGTCGGAATGCAGCCGCGGTTTAAGCAGGTGCCGCCGACAAAGTCCTTTTCGACGAGCGCGGTATGAAGGCCGAGTTTTGCGGCATGGAGCGCCGCTTCGTAGCCGCCGGGGCCGCCGCCCACGACGATCAGATCAAAATCGTACATATTAAATCTCCTGTTTCGTAAGCATTTGAATGAGATCCCGCGCGTGCGGGACGGATTGCGATTCGATGCGGCAGGTCAGCGCGGGCAGCGAGAAGGACGCGCCCGAAAGCGCGCGCTCCAGCGACTCCGGCAGACCTTCGTTCATGTCGTCGGTATAAACCTTTGCGTCGCGAACGACGCCGTGCTCGACCTGCAGCTGCAGTTCGACGCCGCCCCACGGGAAGCGGTCCTCGCAGCGGAAGGTGAACGGGACGTTGCGTCCGAACAGCCATGCGTCGCTCGCATAGTGCGCAGTCAGCGCCTGCACCCGCGCTTCGTCAACGGCGGGCGGCGCGACGGGCGCCAGCCCGAAGACGTTCGAAAACGCGGTGATCATCGCGGCTTTTACGGTTTCGACCGAAACCTGCGGGTTCAGCTCCTTCAGGTTCACGACCCGCGCGCGCACACTTTCGACGCCCTTCGATTCGAGCTTTGCCTTCGACGGGCTCAGATACCGCGTCATGCGTTCGGTATCGACGTCGACGAGCAGCGTGCCGTGATGGTAGCTTCGTCCGTCGCGGTGACAGAATGCGTTGCCGGAGAACTTGCGTCCGTCGGCCAGCAGGTCGTTTCGCCCGGAGACCTCCGTTTCGATCCCGAGGATCTCGCATGCCGTTCGGATGACCGAAAGCTGCCGCGCAAGGTCGTAGTCCTCGCTGTGCATCAGAAACGTGAAGTTCAGGTTTCCGAGATCGTGCCAGACCGCGCCGCCGCCGGACAGCCGCCGCGCGAGCCGTCCGCCTTCCTGCGAAAGCAGCGTCGTGCGGCATTCCGCCCATGCGTTCTGGTTTTTGCCGATCACGACGGTGCGCGCGTTCTGCCACAAATAAAGAAGGCAGCACCCGCCTTCGACGGTCTCCAGCAGGTGCTGCTCCAAAGCAAGGTTGCGATACGGGTCGAACCCGTCGCTTTTTCGGATTGCGATCCGTTCGATCATGCGAAGGTGTAGCGCACGATCGGATTGCGGGCCGCTTTGACTTCGTCCGGACGGCCGATCGGGGTGTGATGCGGCGCGTTGTGCATGAAGTCCGGATCCGTTTTGCCGAGCTCGTAAAGCGTTCTGAACACGTCAGCCGCCCAGTCGAGCGTTTCGATGCTTTCCGTTTCGGTCGGCTCGAGCATCAGCGCTTCGTGCACGATCAGCGGGAAGTACATTGTCGGCGGATGCATGCCGTAATCGATCAGCGACTTCGCGACGTCGAGCGCGGACACGCCGGTCTCCTTTTCGTAGCCGGACAGATCGAGCACGAACTCATGCATACAGATGCGGTCGAACGCGGGCGTGAACGTGCCCTTGATCTTCTGCATCAGATAGTTTGCGTTGAGCACCGCGTTGGTCGACGCTTCGGGGATGCCTTCGCGTCCCAGCGTCATCACGTAGGCCAGCGCGCGCACGCAGACGAGGAAGTTGCCCATGAAGCCGCGGACCTGGATGCGGCCGGGCATCTCCATCAGCGCGGAGTGCGGCAAAAACGGCTTTAAGAATTCCTTGCAGCCGACCGCGCCGGCGCCGGGACCGCCGCCGCCGTGCGGGGTGGCGAACGTCTTGTGCAGGTTCAGATGCACGCAGTCGAAGCCCATGTCGCCCGGACGCACCACGCCCATGATCGCGTTGAGGTTTGCGCCGTCATAGTAGCACAGACCGCCCGCTTCGTGCACGAGCTTCGTGATCTCGAGGATGTTTTCGTCGAAGATGCCGACCGTGTTCGGGTTCGTCAGCATCAGACCTGCGGTGTCGTCGCCGAGGACCTTTTTGAGCTCCTCAAGGTCGACGCAGCCGTTCGGCGCGGACGGAATGTTCACGACCTGATAGCCGCACATCGCCGCCGTCGCAGGGTTCGTGCCGTGCGCGGAATCCGGAACGATGATCTTGGTGCGCTTTTTGTCGTTCTTCGAATCGTGGTACTGCTTGATCAGCAGCACGCCGGTGAACTCGCCGTGCGCGCCTGCCGCCGGCTGGAACGTCATGCCGTCCATGCCGGTGATCTCGCACAGATCCTCACGCAGCGTATCGAGCACTTCGAGAGAGCCGCGGACGGTGGACTTCGGCGCGAGCGGATGCACGCTCGTGAAGCCCTCCAGAGCCGCCGCTTCTTCATCGATGCGCGGATTGTACTTCATCGTGCAGGAGCCGAGCGGGTAGAAACCCGAGTTCACGCCGTGCACCTGCTTGTTGAGCTCGGTGTAATGGCGCGACACGTCCGTTTCGCTCATTTCGGGAAGATGCGGCGCGACAGCGCGCTTCAGGTTCTCGGGCAGGGCGACGGGTTCCACATCGAGCTTCGGGAGAATATCGCACTTGCGTCCCTTGACGCTCTTTTCGAAAATCAGCTTCATGCGAGCACCTCCTTCACCACGGAAACGACGGTATCGAGCGTTTCCTTCGAGACCTTTTCGGTGACGCACCAGAGCATGCCGCCCTCATACGGAAGACCGGAGAGGATGCCCTTTTCCATCAGCGCCTTTTCGATCTCGGCCGTTTTGGGCATATCCAGCAGGAATTCATGGAAGAACGCGCCGTCGTAGCGGAGCTTCACGCCGTCGAGCCTGCAGAGCGCGTTTGCGAGATAGTGCGCCTTTGCCATGCACTGGTTTGCAACCTCCGCCATGCCGTCCGGTCCCATCGTTGCCATATAGAGACCCGCGGTCAGCGCGCACAGCGCCTCGTTCGAGCAGATGTTGGAGCTTGCCTTTTCGCGGCGGATGTGCTGTTCGCGCGCCTGCAGCGAAAGCACGTAGGCACGGTTGCCGTCATGGTCGGTCGTTTCGCCGACGATCCGGCCCGGGAGCTTGCGGATGTGCTTCATCGTCGTCGCCATAAAGCCGAGGTACGGACCGCCGAAGCCGATCGGCATGCCCAGCGGCTGCCCTTCGCCGACCGCGACGTCCGCGCCGCAGTCTCTGGGCGTTTTCATAATCGCGAGCGCGATGGGGTTGCAGCCCATCACGAACATCGCGCCTGCCGCATGGACGATCTCTGCGATCGCGTCCGCGTCCTCAAACAGACCGAAGAAGTTCGGCTGCTGGACATAGAACGAAGCGACGCCGTCGTTCAGCATGGCTTTCAGCGCTTCCGTGTCGGTTCTGCCGTCCTTTGCGGGGACGACGACCAGCTCGTCGTTCGTGCCGTAGCAATAGGTGCGGACGGTGTTGATCACGTCCGGATGCGCCGTTGCGGAAATCAGCGTCACGCGGCGCTTGCGGTCACGGCACATGGCGGCGGCTTCCGCCGCTGCGGTCGCGCCGTCGTACACGGATGCGTTGCTCGCGTCCATGCCGGTCAGCTCCGCGATCATCGTCTGATACTCGAAGATCGACTGAAGAACGCCTTGCGAGATCTCCGCCTGATACGGCGTATAAGCGGTGAGGAACTCTTCCTTTGCGGGGATATACTTTACGATCGAGGGGATATAGTGGTCATATGCGCCCGCGCCGCGCAGCACGGTCTGAAACACCGTGTTCTTCGCCGCCATCGCGGTCATCGCATTCCGCACTTCCAGCTCGCTCTTGCCCTCGGGCAAATCGAGCGGGCGGTTCAGGATCATGCTTTCCGGCACGTCGCGATACAACTCGCGCACGTCCTTCAGCCCGATCGCTTCGAGCATTTCCCGACGCTGTTCCTCAGTGGAAGGAACGTAGCTGCCCATCCTTATGCCTCCGCGCAAAACGCTTCGTATGCCGCAGCGTCCAGAAGATCTTCCGTCGCGGTGACGTCGGAAACCTTGATGATCCATGCGCCGTAGGGATCCTCGTTCAGCTTTTCGGGCGCGTCGAGGAGTTCCTCGTTGATCTCGGCAACGGTGCCGGTCACGGGGCAGAGCAGGTCGGAAACCGCCTTGACGGATTCCACATCGCCGAACGCTTCGCCTGCGGTGACGGCGTCGCCGACTTCCGGCAGATTGACGAACACGAGGTCGCCCAGCGCGTCCTGTGCGAAGTCGGAAATACCGATCACGCAGAGACCGTTCTCTTCCTTGACCCACTCGTGGTCGCGGCTGTACTTCATTTCGGGATTGATCGTCATGATAATGTTCCTCCTAAATATGATTGATTTTCAGTTTGGGATTCAGTGTTTCGCAAGCACCGGCACCACATAGGGCGGCACGTTGTTCGTGATGTGCTTCGAGGGGATGACGGCCTTCAGACGCTTGCCGCGCACGTCGACCTCGACCTCGCCGTTCACCGGAACGTCGGACGCGATGTAGCAGATGCCGATCGCGCGCTTGCCGGTTTCGTCGAGCAGTTTGACGTTCTCGCCTTCGCCTTCGGTCATAAAGTACGGGATCATCGTTCCGCTGGTGACCCAGCCGATCATCTCGCCGTTGCGATAGACTTCCATGCCGTGACGCATGATGCCGCGATCGACGAGCGCGATCGGACGCACGCGCTTGGGCAGAGCCGCCATCGCTTCGGGCGAATAGTTCTTCGCCTTGAAGGAAGCCTGCGCCTCCGCCTGCTTTGCCAGCGCTTCGCGGCCGACAAAGTCGCCCTTTTCCGGAACGAAGGAGACCGCGAATTTCGCAAGCGCGAGCGCGAAGATCGGCATCGGTTTGCCCGCTTCGTCCACGCCCATTTCATCGCCGTACAGCGGCAGCATGCCTTCCATGCGCAGCGTGTCGCGCGCGCCGAGCCCCGCCGGCTTGCCGCCGAGCTCGATCAGACGGTTCCACGCCCATACGGCGTCTTCGTTTTTGATGAACAGCTCGTAGCCGATCGGTTCCGCAGTGTAGCCCGTTCTGGAGACGAGGACCTCATGACCCTCCATCATCAGCGTGGACAGGTTGTTGCGCGCGGGCTTGGTGACCTCGTCGACGCCGGCAAGGGTCTTCAGGATCTTTTCGCTGTCGGGTCCCTGAACCGCGATCGAGATCGTCTCGTTCGTGATGTTTTTGATCGTGCAGTCATAGTTCTTCACGATCGGCGCAAACCATGCAAGGTCCTTGTCCGTGTTGGACGCGTTGACGACGAGCAGAAAGCGATCCGGCTCGAACCGGTACAGGTATGCGTCGTCGACCGCGCTGCCGTCCTCGGCGGGAATGATGCAGTACTGCGCCTGATTGATGTCGAGCGCAAGCACGTTGCTGGAAAGAACATGCTGCAGAAACGCCACGCGTTCCGGTCCCTCGATGATCAGACGTCCCATGTGGGATACGTCGAAGAGACCGCAATGGCTTCTGGTGTACAGATGCTCCGAGATGATGCCTTCCGGATACTGGATCGGCATTTCCCAACCGCCGAAATCGACCATCGTCGCGCCGGCTTTGACGTGTTCTTCGTACAGAAGGGTGCGTTTGAGTTCGCTCATATGAGTCCTCCTTAAAAAATGAACTGCTGCGGCCCCGCCGCAAAGGATGGATGCGCGGCCCCGCCGCGAAAAAATGAAAAAGCGCAAAGTACACCCGTACCCTGCGCCTCCGTTTTTTGCCTGAGAGATTCCCGCAAAGCTTGCGGTTGCACCGTCGGCGTCAAGGGAAAGCCCTTTCCTTTCCGGAGTCTCGTCCGGGTCCGATCCTTCTGCCTGAGAGTTTCTGCAATCCCCTTCGGCGCCGCTGTTCCGCGACCTCTCCCGGACCCATCATTCGAGGCGATATGCCGTTTTTACACCTCTATACGATACCGCGAAAACGGGCTCCTTGTCAAGAGGAAAACGCGCCGCCGCGGCAAAATCTTCTCATTTATATGTAAGACGGCAAGATCCGCCCCGCCCATTATTACGGCAATTTGAAAGAATTGTGAAACGAGAGAAAACTCGGCGCGCAGGGTCTTGCATTCCGTACAAAGTGTGCTATGATAAGTTTAGCACTCAAAGGCATAGAGTGCTAAAAATCGACAGATTCGGACAGACGTCCGTTTAAGGAGGCGAAGCACATGAATGCAAACCGATTCACACAAAAATCTTTGGAGGCGATCCAGGGCGCACAGCAGCTTGCGGAATCGAACCGCAATACGCAGCTGGAGCAGATCCATCTTCTGAAAACGCTGACCGATGAGGCGGACGACCTCAACACGCAGCTGCTTTCTTCGATGCAGACGGATCTTTCGGGGCTGCGGGCCGCGATCGACCGCGCGCTGCGCGCGCTTCCGACCTATGCAGGCGACGGACAGCAGACCTACGCCGCGCCGAGCGTTTCGCGCGCGCTGACGGAAGCCGAAGCGCAGGCAAAGCGCATGGGCGACGCGTACGTTTCGGTCGAGCACCTGATGCTGGGGCTTTTGGAAAAGCCGGACGACACGCTGAAAAAGCTGTTTTCGCAGTTCAGCATCGGAAAGGACGCGTATCTTTCGGCGCTCAAGAGCGTGCGCGGCAACCGGCAGGTCAACACCGACAATCCCGAAGGCACCTATGACGTGCTGAAGAAGTACGGGCAGGACCTTGTGGAGCTTGCACGCGCACATAAGCTGGACCCGGTCATCGGCAGGGACAACGAGATCCGCAGCATCATCCGCATCCTTTCGAGAAAAACGAAGAACAACCCGTGCCTGATCGGCGAACCGGGCGTCGGCAAGACGGCGATCGCCGAGGGGCTGGCGCTGCGCATCGTGCGCGGCGACGTGCCGGACAACCTCAAGGACCGCAGCATCTTCTCGCTCGATATGGGCGCGCTCGTGGCGGGCGCGAAGTACCGCGGCGAGTTTGAAGAGCGTTTGAAGGCGGTGCTCGAGGAGATCAAAAAGAGCGACGGCAAGATCATTCTGTTCATCGACGAGCTGCACACGATCGTCGGCGCGGGCAAGACCGAAGGCGCGATGGACGCGGGCAACCTCTTAAAGCCGATGCTCGCGCGCGGGGAGCTTCACTGCATCGGTGCAACGACGCTCGACGAGTACCGCAAGTACATCGAAAAGGACGCGGCGCTCGAACGCCGGTTCCAGCCGGTTATGGTCGAGGAGCCGAGCGTGGAGGACACGATCTCGATCCTCAGAGGACTCGAGGAGCGCTACGAGGTGTTCCACGGCGTGAAGATCCACGACGCGGCGCTGATCGCGGCGGCAACGCTTTCCGATCGCTATATTTCCGACCGCTTCCTGCCCGACAAGGCGATCGACCTGGTCGACGAGGCGTGCGCGCTCATTAAGACCGAGATGAACTCGATGCCGAGCGAGATGGACGAAAAGATGCGCCGCATCATGCAGCTGGAGATCGAGGAAACGTCCCTGAAGCAGGACGACGATCCGAAGTCGAAAGCGCACCTTGCCGAGATCCAGAAGCAGATTTCCGAGCAGCGCGACGAATTCAACGCGATGAAGGCGAAGTGGGAGGCGGAAAAGGCCGAGATCTCGAAGGTGCAGGCCTTGCGCGAGCAGATCGAGACCGTCAACAACGAGATCACCGCGGCGGAAAACGCCTATGATCTCAACAAGGCCGCGGAGCTGAAATACGGCAAGCTGCCGCAGCTGCAAAAGGAGCTTGCCGAAGCCGAGGCAAAGAGCGCCGCACGCGAAAATACGCTGCTGCGCGACCACGTCACCGAGGAGGAGATCGCCCAGATCGTGGCGCGCTGGACCGGCATCCCGGTATCCAAGCTTCTCGAAAGCGAACGCAAAAAGCTGTTGCATCTCGACGAAGTGCTGCACCGGCGCATCGTCGGACAGGACGACGCGGTCCAACGCGTGTGCGACGCGATCCTTCGTTCGCGCGCGGGCATTCAGAACCCGAACCGTCCGATCGGCTCGTTCCTGTTCCTCGGACCCACCGGCGTGGGCAAGACGGAGCTGTGCAAAGCGCTTGCCGAAGCGCTCTTTGACAGCGAGCGCAACATGGTGCGCATCGACATGAGCGAATACATGGAGCAATACTCCGTGGCGCGTCTCATCGGAGCGCCTCCGGGATACGTGGGCTACGACGAGGGCGGTCAGCTGACCGAAGCCGTGCGCAGAAAACCCTACGCCGTCGTGCTGTTCGACGAGGTGGAAAAGGCGCATCCGGACGTGCTGAACGTGCTTCTGCAGGTGCTGGACGACGGACGCATCACCGACGGACAGGGCAGAACGGTCGACTTCAAGAACACGATCATCATTCTGACCTCGAACATCGGCTCCGATACGCTGCTCGAAGGCATGGACGCCGAAGGGCATCTCAAAGCAGGCGTGGAGGATTGGGTGCGCAACGAACTGAAATCGCACTTCCGTCCGGAATTCATCAACCGTCTCGACGAGATCGCGTTCTTTAAGCCGCTGACCGGCGAGAACCTTAAAAACATCGTCGAACTGCTGTTCCGGGATCTCGAAAAGCGGCTCGAAGGGAGAAACTATCATCTCTCCGTCACCGACGCGGCAAAGGCGTACATCGTCGAAAACGGTTCCGATCCGCAGTTCGGCGCGCGTCCGCTGAAGCGCTTTATCCAGTCGCACGCGGAATCGCTTCTCGCCCGCCACATCATCCGCGAATCCCCCGCTGAGGGCACGACGCTGACCCTCGACGCGGACGAAAACGGACTCATCGTGCGGTAACTTGACACAAAACAGGAGCTGCAGATTCATGCAGCTCCTGTTTTCTTTTTCGGCTTATTGTACCTTCAGCGTGATCGCCCATTCGGGATGCGCGGTCTCCTCGTGATGATAATGGACCGGCGTGCCGCGTTCAAGCGTGCGCGTGTCGAAGGTTCCGTCCTCCCCGATCGGTACGGTTCGCACGGTTTCAAGCGAGCCGTCCGGGAGCGTTCGCTGAACGATCGCTTCCGTGCAGTACTGCAGCGTCGGCGTCAGCGTGATCGACTGCATCGTGCTGATGCGGTCGAACGGAATGTCTTCGAGATCGATCTGAATGAGCCAGTTGCCGCTGCTTCTGGGTTCCCATCCGAGCGAAGCGCCGCCGTAGATGGCTTCGCCGTCGATCTCAACGTCGAAGAAGAGGTTCCTTGCAAAGATCTCCTTCTGCTCCACGCTCCAGTCCTTCGGCATCGACACGAGCACTCCGAGATGATGTACGCCGAGCATGTCGACCGTGCCGGGCTGTGTGACCCGCAGCGTGACGCCGTCGAGGTGCATCGGATAGTTCGTGACGGAGTAATATTGTTCCGCGTCGAATGCGCTCCTGCCGATCACCGCGTCGCCGGACAGCGCGATCTCGCTCTGCTCCGCTTCCACGCGGCGCTGCTTCATATCCTTGTACGCCGTCATGTTGATGACGACGGTGCCGAGATCGACGTCAAGCTTCGTTTCGGTTTCCTCGCCGTGGTCGATCGAGGCGATATACCGGACATGTAGCTTCAGATTGCCGTTTTCGTCGAGACAGTCGGCGAACTTCCGATCGCTGTCCGGCTCGAAAGCATCTTCCTCCGGATTCGGCAGATACACTTCCGCGACGGCGCGCAGCCCGTTCGCCTTGATGTACTCCCAGACGCTTGTGCGAAGCATCTCCGCCTCCTCCTCGGTCCAGACGTCGTCCTGATAAATGACGTCTTGAAGGGATGCATAAAACGCCTTGTCGCGCGGACGGTCCTTTTGCATGACGACGTTCCATGTGCGGCTGAACCGCGTGCCGTCCTCCAGGGTCAGCTCCACCCGGCTTTCCGGTCCGTTCCACTGTTCCATCGAACCGTCGAGATACATGGAGACGTCGGCGTAATCCTCACGGAAGCATTTCACCATTTCCGGATCGAGCTTTTCCGCAAGGAGCGTCGGCAGCGACGTGCCGGCAGGGACGTCGGGAGAGTACCGACCTTCATAGACCGGATAACCGGACAGCCCGTCGAAATCGATCACGATGGAAATATTTTTGCCGTCATAGATCGTTTCGCCGAACGACGCGGAGAAGTTCTCGCCGATCTCGCGCCAGTACGGCTCGTCGGCGACATAGTTGACATGAATATCGACGACCGAGGTCTCGGGCGGCATGATCATGCTGTCGATTTCTTCGACCGGCTCGCGGATCTCGGGGTCGGTTGCGACATAATCTCCCGTGTTTCTCGGCGTGAACCAACTGAGCACCTCCGCCCTCGCCTTCGGGATCAGAAACACCGTGCCGACAAGCACCGCAAACGTCGCTGCCGCGATCGCAAGCGGCTTTCTCCAGGCAACCGATCTTTTTGACTGCATCTTTGCCGTTGCCTTCACGACCGCGTCGTTGACCGCGCGGTCCCGGATCATTTGTTTGAAATATTCATGTTCGTTCATACTTGCTTCCTTTCCTGTTCGTTGCATTCCAGCATGGCGCGGATCCTCTGCCGCGTGCGATACAGCCGCTGACGCACGGTCTGTTCGTTCAGCCCGAGCGCGTCTGCGATGTCCTTTTGCGAACGATCGTATCCGTAAAACAGCAGGAAGATCCTGCGGTTCTGTTCGGGCTCGCGGCGTAAAAGCTGCCAGACGGCGTCCGCTTGCTCCGCCTTCAAAAGCCGCTCGTCGATCGGTTCGTCGTCACAAACAAAGTCCGCGTCCTCCGGCATCGGCTGTTCGGTCTCCGTGCGCCTCGCTTTTTTGCGATAAAACTCCGCAAGCACCCTTTTTGCGATCGCAAAGAGATACCGCTTCGGATCGAGGATCGGCAGTCCGCCCGAAAGCCGCCGGTAAAAGCGCCGGTAGACCTCCTGAAACAGGTCCTCCGCCTCCGGATCCGCGTTCGTTTTGAGCATCAGATGCCGTAGAAGTGCGTCGCGCGTTTCGTCATAGATGTGATTGAATCGTTCGTTTTGTTCCATAGTCCTGTTCCTTTAAAACCGGTTTCACCCTATAAGACCGTTCCTTCGTTCAAAACATAACGCGGTACGGAAAAAGGGCCGCGTCGGGGCAGCCCTTTTGATCGATTTCATAGGTAAGTCGTCAGATCCGACGCCGCAGCGAAGCGGATGCGCCGCCGTTAATCCCAGATGCGGTATGCCATCAGGAAGTGCTCTTTCCAGTAGCTCGAGCTGAGGATCGAGTCGGTGATGCGCACCTTGCCCTTGCTGGACGACGCGTCGATCATGCGGCCGCCGCCGAGGTAGATGCCCACGTGACCGGTGCTCATCGATTTGCCCTTGAACACCAGCACGTCGCCGCGCTTGATGTCGCTCATCTTCTTGATGCGCATGTATTTCGAGCAGCTGCGCCACGAGATGCTCGTCATATAGCTCTGCTTGACGCCCGCCTGGTTCAGACACCAGTAGACGAAGCCCGAGCAGTCGAACCGATTCGGACCTTTCGCACCGCGCACGTACTTCGAACCGAGCTTGGATTCGGCGATCTGGATGAACGTCTCCTTGCCCTTGCCGTACGTGATGGTGTGTCCGCTCGTGCTGCCGCCGACGTCGCCGGAATCGTCGTTCTTCGTCGGCTTCGGCGTCGTCTTGGAACCGGAGGACGGCTTCGGCGTTTTGCTGCCGGAGGACGGCTTCGGCGTCGTCTTGGGCGTCGGTTTCGGCGCGTTCGGGTTCTTGACCGCGTCGTTCGAAAGCAGTACGCGGATCGTATCGTAGCCGACCTCGCCGTCGGCAGTCAGCCTGTTGCGCTGCTGGAAGTCCTTGACTGCGTTCTTCGTCTTGTCGCCGAAATAGCCGGTGACCTGACTGCCTCTGAGGTAGCCGTAATGTTCGAGCCGTTCCTGGATGCGCTGTACGTCCGCGCCTTCCATGCCGACGGAGAAGGCGAACGTGTCGCCCTTGCCGCTCTTCAGAAGCTGGATCGTGGAGCGGCCGAGACAGCCGTCGACGACCAGACCGTTTTCTTCCTGGAAGCGGCGCACCGCGTTCTGCGTCTGTTTGCCGAAGATGCCGTCCGGCTCATAGGTCAGATAGCCCTTTTCAAAGAGCAGCTGCTGATACGCTTTGATCTCGTCGCTGCGGTCGCCGACGCTGTAGAAGAACGCCACCGTGTCCTCGCCGAACAGCACCTCGAACGCCGCGTTGTCGATGATCACGTCGTCGGGCAGGTTGTTGCGCGCGCGGAAGCTTCGGACCGCCTTTTCGGTCTCCTCGTCGAACTCGCCGTATTCCGAGCCGTCGAGATAGCCGAGCTCGATGAGCCGTTCCTTGGCGATCTGCACGTCGTCGCCGGTCGATCCGCGCAGGATCGCATAGGTCAGCGCGTTCTCGTCGAACAGCTTTTCGTAAGTTTCCTTATCGCAGATGCCGTTGGCATGGATGCCGTTGCGCACCTGAAACGCGCGGATCGCGTCCGCGGTACCGTCGGAATACTCGTCGTCGGGCTGTTCGAAGTCGAGATAATCGAGCTCCATCAGCCGGATCTGGATGTCCAGAACGATCGGGTCCTCGTCGCCGCTGATCAGCGTGTCCCCGTTGAGCGGGTGCCGCGTGGGCGTGGGGGTCGGCGTCGGCTCCGGCGTGGGCGTGGGGGTCGGCGTCGGTTCCGGTGTGCACTCCGGCGAGTTCAGCGCCGGATCGCCGGTCACGTTCTCGCGGATTGGCGTCGGCGTCACTTCGACGCTCACCTGATCTACCTCCGGCGGCAGGTGCGGCCGCTTCGGCAGCAGGATCGCAAGCAGGATCAGCACGCATACGCCTGCGCCGATCAGTATATAAGGCAATCGTTTCCCGATGCGTTTTTCACCCGGGGCGTTTGACTGTTCCATATCGGTATCCTTTCCACATATATTCGGATGGTATCATTATAGTACGGATATGCAAGAAATCTGTGCTCTTTTCATGAACAAAACGCAACAGATTTGTAAAAAAAGCAAGAAGAAAGTCGGTTTAATCGTAAATTCCGCGAAGACAAAAAAAGGAACGGGTCACACCCGCCCCTATGCGATACAAAACGGTGTCCGTTTCCGCGCGCTCATTCGTGCTGCAGCACGTTTCGAAAGTACGTGCGAAGATGCACGACGGTCTCCGAAAGATCGGAGGGACGCCTTGCGCTGCCCTGCGCCAGCGTGCCTCTGCCGCCGCCGTTGCCCGAAAGCGCCGCGTTGACCGCGCCGATCAGCACGCCCATGTCCGTCTTGATGCCGTCGGATGCCAAGAGGTATGATACGCGATCGCCCGTGTCGGAGAACAGCACGGTCAGCGATCTGCCGGTCATCGTCGCGCCGGCGAGCGTGCGCAGGCGCTTTGCATCCACATGTTCGAGCACGCGCACGCAAAGCTTTGTGCCGTTGACGGATTCCGCTTCCTCGACCAGCGCCTTTGCAAGGTATCCGTCGAGCGCGGCATACGCCTGCCGAAGTTCCTTTTTCGTATTCGAAAGCTCCTCGCCCTGCTTCACGACCGCCGCCTCCGCCTGCTCGCGCGCGGTCGAAAAGCGCAGCGCGATCGACGCGACCGTATCCTGCATCGCCTGCGCGTGAGAAAGCGCCCGCATGCCGCACAGGAACGTGCAGCGCGTGCCGCCCTTATAGGGGATCGCTTCGACGATCTTCAGCTGTCCGATCTCGCCGGTTCTTCTGACGTGCGGCGCGCAGCAGGTGCACGCGTCGCTGCCCTCGATCGTGACGATGCGGATCGGCGCGGTCAGCCCCTCCGCGTGCTTGCGAAGCGGGATGCCCCTGAGATCGTCTTCGGTTTCATAGATCGTCGCCGTGACCGCCGCGTTTTCGGCGGCGAGGCGGTTTGCAAGCGTTTCGATCTCGGCAATGCCCGCATGCCCGACCGGCTTGTCGAGGTCGAGCGTGGCGTACGTGAGCGCGCAGTGGAAGCCCACGTTCTGCGCGCCGAACAGCTTCCACGCGCAGTAGCTGAGCAAATGCTCGCCGGTGTGCTGCTGCATGATGTCGAACCGCCGCGCAAAGTCCAGCTCGCCGTGCACCGCCGTGCCGACCGGGATCGCGCAGTCCATGCGGTGCAGCAGTCGCTCGCCGCGCTCGCAAACGTCCGAAACGGTCACGTTGTTCAGCGTGCCGACGTCGCAGGGCTGACCGCCCTTGTTCGGGAAGAACGCGCTGCGATCGAGCTCGATGAGATAGGCGCAGCCTTCCGCTTCGCACGCGATCACCGTCGCGTCGAACGCATGCAGCATGGAATCCTGAAGATACAAACGTTCCGTCATACGAGATACCCTCCGAAAACAGTCAGAAACAGAAAGACCGTGGGCAGCGAAAACGCGGTCGTGACCGCCACCGCCTCGCCGGCAAGCTCCGCGTCGCTGCCGAGCGCGTTCGCAAGCGGATAGCTCGCCATCGCCGTCGGCGCGGAGA